>NZ_QGAD01000001.1:0-566741 GCF_005233705.1 Paenibacillus sp. CFBP13512
ATCATATACTTATTTCTAATATTGAAATAAGTATATGAAAATTTTCAATAATGATTAACAATCATAGGAAGGAATATTAAATCTTCTACATTCTCCAGGAGAACCACTTGTATCCATTCTTTGAATCACTTCAGTAAATCTATTTTCAGCATTAAACATAGTAATAATTTGGATAGCTGTCATACGGTCTACTCCACCAGCTTCAAGCTCATCTTCAATTTCATAAAAGCCTGTAAAATTATTTAACTTATTTTGATCTAAATGATAACGGTTTAGTATATTCGAAACATGCTCAATTTGTCTATTACTAATAACTTCTAAATTACCCAATTGTGTATCAATTACATTTTCCATTCCATTTAAAAGCCCAAAAATAGTTGAATCATTTACGTTGCATGTATCTTCAGGTAATCTTTTTTGAATACGATAAATTTCACCTAAAATTTTTGCTAAAGCAAGTTTAATTGTTTGATCCATTTGCTTCACTCCTTAATTGAATATATAATTTCATAGTAATTATTATATACAAAAAAGTAAATATTTAACTTTTAATATTTTATACTTTTCACTATGGATACTCTTTTGGAAATTGTCCTTTCAACCCCGATACTATCTATTCTTTTTCCTCTACAGTTCAATAGAGAAATCATGATACATATTAGATAAGATGTCTCCCTAGTTTTATTCAGCACAAATATAGACTATAGTAAGCAAAAGTGAAAATAGAAAAGCAGCAGACTACCGGATTCGCATCGATGCCGGAGAGCTGCTACTTTTTACATGTTATCTAGCTTTATATTCTTCTACATACCAGTCAATCATCTTACGTGCAATACTGACTCGCGGTGGAATATTAGGGAGTTCATCCGCACGGAACCACTTAGCTTCGACAATCTCTTCACCATCGACTTGAATCTCACCACTATCATATTCAGCGATAAAGCCGATCATGAGTGAATGTGGGAATGGCCACGGTTGACTGTCGTAATAGCGAATATTTTTGATCTTGATGCCGATCTCTTCCATCGTTTCCCGTTGTACACAGTCTTCTAGTGTCTCTCCAGGTTCTACAAAGCCTGCGATCAGACCGTACATATTATTTGGAAAATGACCTGCACGAGCAAGCAGAATCTGATCACCTTTTAAAATAACTGTAATCACAGCGGGTGATAGACGAGGATAATGGGACAATCCGCAATTTGGACAAACTTTGCTACGTTCATGATCTGCATGATTCAGCGGATTGCCACAGCGTCCGCAGAACTGGTTCGTTGCATCCCAAAACAGCATTTGCAGACCACGTCCAGCCACATGGAACAAATCTTCATCAATTCGGTCATATAGGGCAAAAAGAGGTAGAAAAGCCATACCTTCTGGTACGGTACTGTCTTCTGCGACTTCAGCGGTATAACAGGAAGCACCTTCGATCGAACCGAGATAGAGTGTGCGGCTAGATATTAATCCATACTTGTCCAGACGATCTCCAACCGGAACGGCTAGTAGGTCGCCTGTTTCATGAACAAGTAGTTGGTTCCCACGAAAGATAAACCAGTACCCTATCGAGTTTTCCTGCTCTGTAGGTCGAAGTGCAGGACTATATCGTTTATAAATGCTTTCAATGGTCGGTTGCATGGAATCAGAACCTTTCATGTGCGTACTTTTTACGTTATTTGTGATATGTTGTACATCATTAAGTTTACCCTAAGAACAGAATGGATCAAACGTCAATCTACAAATCTCTACATTATCTGGGAAAAGGATGTATCTATACATGAGCAAAATAAAATATACAGTTGCAATCTTTACCAGTGTAGCTTTACTATTATCAGCCTGTAATCAGGGCTCATCTTCTATACCAGAACAGAACAATCCATCATTGACCAGTAAAGAAAAGCAGATTCCAGCAGAAGAAGCACATTCGAGCGATCCAGTGCAAAAGAATACTGGTTTGCGTGCAAGTTCAGATGAGATTGACTGGGAGCAGGTGCATGATAAGTTACTATCCAATGAGATGATTGCCGAACTACATACCGCAGTAGATGCGATAGTGAACCATGATCAGGAAGCATTAGATCAGGTATTTGGCTCCGATGTAGGCGCAGCACTCGCTTATGTAATGGAGCATACTACCCAGTTTAGGGATATCGCTCCCGCATATATTGAAGATGAACGAATGATTGTACCCGTTAATGGTATCCGTCAATTACAAGGCGACGACAAAGTCCAGCAAGCGACACTATTCTTTTATTTTATGAAAAATAGCAAAAGTGAATGGCATCTAGTGACGATCGATTAAGTCTTTGTTGATCGTATGCAAACCGATCTTATCTATTCTTTAGTTATCCTTTGAAAAACAAAGTATCCCTACAGTATAAGTATGAAGAAGACATGCAATCATTTTTCGGGATTATTCCGTCCAACGATGTCCTTCTGGAAATTGTCCTTTCAACCCCGATACTAACCATTCCTTTTCCTCTATAGTTAAATAGGGCAATATGGTCTGCCAATCCAGATCATCCTTTTCTCGAATCACCGAACTGCCTCCTTTGTAGAGAAGCTGAATCTCTGGTCGAAGATAGCAAATAGGCTCTTGAGTCGTTAGGAAAATGTCACTGGCTTTTCGGCGAATCGAAGGATGTCTGCGGTATATCCAATATTCCTCTACTTGGTCTACGAACATGAACTGAAATGCCCATGCAGATGTTTCTCCTTTTTTCATCCAGATATCATTCACTTGCTCTAACGGTTCTCCTTCCCAAATCTCTAAAGTCCCTTTGTAAGCTTTGTATAATATCCAGTCCTGCGATAAATAGGAATACACTTCTTGCTGATCATGGCGAAATACAATTATATCTATATCTTTATGTTGTCTAGTCTGTCTCCCTATATGTAAGTCAAGTGCCCATCCGCCTGCAATGCCCCAAGGAATCGAAATGTCTTTCAATAACAAGCTTACTTCTTCTACAGTGAGTGGTTGCCAGTTGTCGATATCCATAGTTGATATTGCTCCTTTATTTTGGGTATGTAGTATGTATGTAATACGAACGTGTCTGATTTTGATAACTTTATTAAGTAAGCTCAAACTCTATTTTTATATATTACTACAACCTAATAAAATCCCCTTTAGATTCAAAGGGGATACTTTTAAGTATTTGAGCTACCATCAGTATGTCTTACTCTCCTACAGTAATTAACACTTTACCGCGAACGGTTCCTACTTCTGCACGATGATGCAGTTCTGCGAGGTCTTTAAGTTTTACTTTTTCAGCAATGACAGGTTTGAGTACACCTTCATCGACAAGCTTCGCAATATGAGCCAATTGTTCTCCGCTTTGTTGTACATTCATATGGACTACATTTACGTTTAACTCTTTAGCTACTTTTCCATCTGCCGGGCTTGTTATCGAGACGAGTGTTCCGCCTTCACGCAATAAGTGAAGCCAGTTGCTGACTTCATTAGAACCCTCTGGAGAAAGGTTGAAAATAAGATCCAGCTTGTCTTCGATCCGTTCTTCGACCATTTCTTGATTGTAGTCGATCAGTTCATCGATTCCGATTTCTTTGAGCATCGGGAAACTGGCTTCAGATGCGGTACCGATCACATGCGCACCTTTCCATTTGGCTAATTGCACCGCTAATGTACCCACGCCACCTGCGGCTCCAGCGATCAAGACACGTTGCCCACTTTCAAGCTGACCGTGATCGAATAACGCTTGCCATGCGGTTAACGCCCCTACTGGCATTGCAGCAACTTCTGGAAGCTTGATCTTTTTCGGTGCTACAGCCACATATTCTGCTTTGGTCGCCACATATTCGGCAGCTGCACCATTAGATAGAATATTCAGTAAAGCAAAAACAGGTTCGCCTACTTTCAGATTCTTCACTCCTTTACCGATCTCAGTAATCGTACCGGATACTTCTACATTCGGAATATAAGGTAATTTATGAGGAAATGTTTCTTGCACGACACCCATTCGAATCAGATGATCCAATGGATTAAAAGCTGTCGCTGAAACTTTAATCAATACTTCATCCGCTTCAATCTTTGGCATTAGCACATTCTCATAGTGCATTTTTTCACTATTGCCGTAAGCATGAACTCTTATCGCGTGCATCATTTCTGGAGCTGGCATATTGAACACCTCTTTGGTTTTTTGAGTAGCACATTCCAATAAATAAGCGCTTACAAATATTTGCTCATTAGGTTTATCTTACGCTTAACTTTGATGTAATACAATGAACAATAAGATATACACGATGGATCTCCATTTGACGTATACTTGAAGTATGTATTTTAAAGGAGGTTATTTCATGGAACATATCGATTACATACAGGATCTAGTCTATCGAATGAGTGTAAAAACCGATGAACATGGCCAAGCTGTAAGAAGTTCGGGCGATAGTGTAGGGTGGAAAGCTCGCAAAGAAGCCCAGCAATTGAAAGAAGAACATTGGATTGATATCGTAGACACGGTATGGACACAGACGACCCATGTAGATGATCGTAAACATCTCTTTTTTATATGGAGCCATCTTGCACGTCATACTCAAGGCACACGAGCGGTAGACAAAATGTTATTGTATTTCCAATCTATCCCTCCTCGTGAACAAATGATGCTTTTGCACACCTTTACCTATGTGCCCTTTGTTCCAGACGCTACGCCATTCTTATCTTTGTCTTATGCCAAAAAAGCTTCAGTACGTCATAATGCTATCGAAATATTAGGTCATTGTGATCGTGAAGTTGTTGGTGAACGCCTTATTGAACTATTATCGATATCCAAAAACCATCTTGATTTATTTTATATCCTTCTGGCTATTCAGGATGCAAACCTATATATTGCCGCTCCTTATCTGGTTCCTCATTTGCGTTCCAACAAAGTGGATATTCGTGCATTATGTATTCATATCTTATCTGCATTTGACGGTAAGCATTATCTATCTATTTTTGAACATCATTTAGCCAAAGACTTATCCTCTTCTGTCAAATGGAATGCTATGCAGGCTATTGCCAAACATGGTACTCCTTCTCAAGTCAAGCTAGTTCTTAAACGAGTTAAATCTATCGTTTCTAGACCTCGTGCAAGTAGACAACATCCTACAAGTGAGTTGATGTATGGTATATCTTTTCTCCATCGTGTGGCTAGCGACGATCCTGATGTTGTGAAATGGTTACAAGAAATCAGAACCACCAAGTATGATAATCTGTTTGAATATGAGCAAAAGTGGCTCGACGAATTATTGCCCGAGTAATATTGTAGTTACTTATTGGCTACTTATTGATATCCTTTTCTCAAGAAATTATGACTTCTTTACACATTACTTGAGAAAAGGATAATTTTTTTATATAGCCACTTCCCCGATCATTTGCCACTCCACTTTCTTCATTTCATAAAAGTATCCCTTTTTATCCATAAGTTCTGCATATGAACCGATTTCTACAATCTTTCCTTGATCCATCACCACAATCTGATCCATCTTTTCCAATCCAGTAAGACGATGCCCGATCAGAAGCAACGTGTCTTCAGCGCTGTGTGCCAAAATCTGTTGTAAAACAGATTGTTCTGTCACGTAATCAAGTGATGATGTCGGTTCATCGAGAAGCCATAGCCTCCCTTTGCGCAACATTGCACGTGCTAGAGCCAGTCGCTGTTTCTCTCCATCTGATAAGTTTTCGCCTTTTTCATAGACGATATCATCTAATAAAATATGAGGGAGTTGCATCTGATGCAGTACATGTAATAAGTGCTCATCCGAATATTCTTTATTGTCTAATAATAGATTGTCACGAATGGTTCCTCTAAAAAAGTGCCCTTGTTGTAATACCACATTCGCGTTCTGCCAAATACTGTTCTCATCCAGTTCCTTCAGAGCTACACCATTTAATCGTATATCGCCAGCTGTAGGGGTACGAAGCTTGAGCAACAAGTCGATCAATGTGGATTTGCCTGATCCGCTTGGACCGACAATCGCTGTTTTGGAACCTGTATCTAAATGTAACGATACCTTTTGTAGTGCAGGTCTCCATTCGTCTTCATATTGAAAAGTCACCTGATTCAGATCAATCGAGATGGCTTGATCATCTGACTCTATTCTTAGCGATGGTGCAAGTAGAGATGCCGAACTGCCTACTGTTTCTTGTAGACGTTTTGCGGCATGTTCACTATCTTGCTTGTACGCTGGTAATGTAGCCATCGCCGCTGCTTCTTCGAAAACGGTAAGTGAAGCCATAATAAGCATTGCTAGAAATACGCCTGCAAGTGCTCCATCGATAATTAAAAAAGCCCCTAGTCCTAGCACTCCCCACGAAATAAGATACGTTACAAATGTATGCATCGCTTGTCCACGTAGAAGATTCTCGGCTGCTTTTTGTTGTTCTTCTGTTAACGTAGCAGAAGTTTGTTGAAGCTGTTGTTCACGCTGTATCAATTGTCCATAAATTTTCAAATCTCGAAAACCGTACAATACTTCGGTTACTTCTGTAGAAAATAAAGCTCGCTCTTCGCGAACACGTCCATTGATTTTGCGTTGTCCGAATAATACGATGGATGGTACCACCAAAGCTGTTAATAGCATTCCTACTACAAATAAACCAGCAATCCAAAATGAAAAAGTAGACGTAAATATCATCGTTGCCAAAAATACGAGCACGACAATAATAGGCGGATATGCTACACGCAAAAAGTAGTTTTGTAAGCTTTCTACATCGCCTACGATGCGTGCCAGTAGATCACCGCTCCGATTTTTGTTTAATATGCCAGGCGTTATTGGAATAAGCTTTGCAAAGAAAGCAGTACGTAATCGGCTAAGCATAGAAAATGTAGCTCGATGTGAATACAATCGTTCTGCATAACGACTTCCTGCGCGAAGCAGACCTAACAGCTTAACCATAGATGTAATAATAATCAACGTATATAACGGGGGCGCAAATACAGTCTGCGAGATCATATATCCACTTGCCGAGAATAGAGCGACTCCGGCGATACCTGCAATAAATCCACCCAGTATAGAAAGGATAATATCTTTGCGTTCTTGCAACATCGCTTTGGACATGATAGCTAACTCATTCATGCTATACCTCCTTTTTGTTGAACATTTACCATTTCAGCGTATAAAGGTAGACGATCTATAAGTTCATCATGACGTCCCGTATCTACGACTGCACCATGGTCCATAAATACAATTTGATCCGCATCTTGAATCGTATACAATCGGTGAGCGACTGTAATCATAGTTGCGGTTTGAGACAATAGTGCAATCGAACGCTGAAGTACCTGCTCGGTATGCAGATCCAACCCTACCGTAGGTTCATCGAATAAAATAATAGTAGGTCGTTTGAGAAAAGCGCGGGCTAGCGCAAGTCGTTGCTTTTCTCCCCCTGAGAGTCCTCTACCGCCATCTCCAATCACAGTCTCCAACCCTTGTTGCAACTGATCAATAAGTACCGTCAGCCCTGCTTCTTCAGCCGCCTGTTCAATCTCAGCTGTTGAAACCTGTCTACCTGCACCGATCGAGATATTTTCAGCAATTGTCCCTGCAAAAATATAAGGATGCTGTGTTATATAGCTAACCTGTCTGAACCACGCCGATTGTTGAGATTCCAATAATACTTTTCGATTCACCAATACTTCTCCTGAAGTAGGCTTTAGCAAGCCAGCAATCAAATGTAGCAATGTTGTTTTACCTGATCCACTTTTGCCCACAATAGCAATATGTTCTCCAGCTTGAAAAGAAATGTTGCCAGTCTGAATTTCAAAAGAATCAGTACCATAGTGAAAATGAACATCTTCCAGTTCAATGGATAAAGGTGTAGATTGATCTAAAGTGGTTGATATATCTTGGGATTTCGTAATCTGCTGATTAGAAGCACTTATTGATTGCCCGATGTCTTCTAGTTCATTTGTTATCTGTGATTCAGCAAGCATCTGATCGACTTTGCGGATAGCTCCCATACTTGTACGCCCACTATGAAAAGCAGTACCTGTATTTTTTAACAGACTATAGAACTCAGGAATCAATAGTAGAATAAGAAAAGCCGTGTGAAATGCCATGGATTTGAACACCAGCAATTGCAGAGCCAGTTCCAGCGCTACAATGCCTATACTTAACATCACAATCGATTCCAGCATAAAGGTATTGGTAAAAGCAATCTTCAAAATACTCATCGTCGCATCACGATACCCTAGACTGCTACGTTCGATTTCTTGTTGCTGATGATTAGCTCGTCCGAATATTTTTAAAGAAACAAGCCCTTGAAGCGAGTCTAGAAAAGTACCTGAAAATTCAGCGAGTTGTGTATATTTTTCTTCAGACTTATTTTTCGTTTTGAGACCTACCAAAATCATAAATAAAGGAATAAATGGTGCAGTACACAACAGAATCCAACCTGTATTGGAATGGAGGTAAAATGTAACGATTAGAATCAGAATGGGAATCATAGCCGCTTCCATCATTCGAGGCATATATTGGCTAAAATACTGATCGGCTTCATCTACAGCATCCAGAGCGATACTGACTTTTCCACCGGTCTGTCCACGAAGAGTGCTTGGCATCGAAGTATAGATCAGACTTTGTAAGACAGCAGATCGCATATTGGTTTTGGCACGGGCAGCCATATGTAAGCCTACTTTGCCATTGCTATAAAACAGTAATGTACGTATAACCATCACTGCAAGCAACAGACCGAGCAGTGTGATTACGGATGAGAAAGAAGCTTTTTCTACAAAAATTCGCTGTACTACTTCAGCAAGCAATACCGCTTGAGCGATCATCGTGATACCTAGTACCAACGAAATCATAGCAAGGAGAGTCCTATTTTTCCGTTGCAACGACATTTGTTCACTGATGAGACCGGATGTTCTACTCATTGCATTATCCTCCTTTATCCATCAAGGCATACAAGGAATCTCCTCATATGCCATTATCCATTCACAAGTGTTATTTCTTTCCTTTTACATAATCTGCATCAAATAAGAACAGCTTAAATACCAGAATCAGTGAAGGAATCAACAGACATAGTCCTCCAATAAATACCACTACAAGTGCAAAGCCCATAGATGGCGAAGTGGCACTGCTCTGAATCGTAATGTATGGATCAAGAATATATGGATACTGCCCAATACCATAAGCGAAAAAGGCGCAGAAAAATTGTAACATGATACAAATAAACGCTAAGCCGTAACGACGTCCATTGTATAAAAGCCACATAGCGATCATAAAGAAAGCAACAGATAGCGCAAGTAACCACCATAGATCCATCATATTCTGAAAATGTCGTTCATTGTGTTGACCAAGATAAATAAATGCTGTTAAAGCTAGCACAATCGTAGGTGTACTCCAAAACAAAGCGTACCCTCGCATTAGCTTCAATGCGGACTCATCTTCTGCACGTGAAGCATAAAAGGTTAGAAATGTACCACTGATAAACAACACTGACACAATCGCAAGCCCTACAATACTCCAAGATAATGGATTCGTGAATAATGCCCAATAATCCAGAGAAACAACGTCTCCTTGCTTGAGGATAAATCCACCTTCAGCCAAAGTTAGTGCTACCGATAATGAAGCGGGAATCAGCAATCCTGTCGCACCATACAAAAAGAGATAAACGATGTTGTTTTTGGAACCATAATTTTCAAAAGCATAGAACGAGCCTCGAATAGCCAGAAGAACGATCGCAATACTTCCTGGAACCAGTAATGCTGACCCGTAATAATAAGCCGTATCTGGAAAAAATCCGACAATACCAATATAGAAAAAGACAAAAAATACATTGGTAATCTCCCAGACAGGTGATAAATAACGGGAGATCAAGCGGTTAATTAAATGATCTTGCTTGGTTAAGCGTGCATAAAAAGCGAAGAAACCTGCTCCAAAATCAATCGAAGCGACTATTAAATATCCGTACAAAAATAGCCATAGCACCGAGATCCCAATCAATTCATAACTCATGATAAAGGCCCACCTTTCTCGCTTGGTGGCTCAGGCTGTTCTTTCAGCCATTTCTCCATCTCAAGTTCAGCAGGATTATTATTGAACAATCGTCTTAATACAAGAACACATATTGTGCCAAGTACGATATAGAGAAGTAAAAATACAAAAAACAAAATGCGGATACTCGGTGAAGATGTCGCTGCTTCTTCGACTCTCATATATCCTCGAATAATCCAAGGCTGTCTACCAAGCTCTGCGTAGAACCATCCCATTTCGACAGCTAGAAATGCTAGCGGTGCGCATAGTGCAATAATACGAAGCATCCACTTATTCAATTCATTGCGCTTTTTCCAGAATAACAATACGAAATAAAGACTGGAGATCATCAGCAACGTAAATCCGATCCCTGCCATCGAATCAAATAAATAATGTACCAAAAGAGGTGGACGTTCATCGATAGGGAATTCATTCAGCCCTGTAACTTCTGCATTGAAGTCGCCAAATGCTAAAAAGCTAAGAATTTTGGGTAAATGAAGTGCTCCTATAATCTCATGCTCTGCATTCAACCACCCCAACAGAACCAAGTCTGCTCCGCGTTCTGTTTCAAAATGCCATTCTGCTGCTGCTAATTTCTCAGGTTGATGCTCTGCCAAGAACTTAGCGGATACATCGCCTGCTAATGTATTCAACAGACTAAATAGTAAAACAACAGCCATCATCAGATTTAAGCCTTTTTTATGATAAGCAGATACGCCTTTTCTTAACATCGCAAAAGCAGCAATGCCGGCTAATAACGCAGCACCTGTTAGATAAGCTGAACTTAATACATGGAATACTTTAGAAAATGTCGCTGTATTGAGCATCGCTTGTACAGGATTGACAGCTATAAATTGCCCGGCTTCCATCACAAATCCACCCGGTGCATTCATAAATCCATTCACTGTTGTAATAAATACAGCAGACATGCCTGCTCCAGCTACAATCGGAATAGTCAGTAACCAATGAATATACGGATTTTTGAAGCGATCCCATGTGTACAAATAGATGCCTAAGAAAATAGCTTCAAAAAAGAATGCAAATACTTCCATAAATAAAGGTAATGCAATCACATTGCCGGCTAATTTCATAAAGTTAGGCCATACGAGCGCCAACTGTAGCGATATCGCTGTACCTGTGACCACACCCACTGCTACTGAAATCACAAATCCTCGTGACCATCTTTTTGCCATAAGTATGTAATGCTGATCTTTCTTACGGATACCCATCCATTCTGCTATTGCAATCATGAGCGGTATCCCTACACCCAGTGTTGCAAAAATAACGTGGAATCCGAGCGTTAACCCTGTTACAAGTCTGCTCCATAACACCGTATCGATTTCCATACCTGTATTGCCCCCTTTCAAAATAGATCAAGTGACTGCACGTCTTGATAGTTAAAATTATTGTATTCTAATTTTCGACCAATTCAATCACAGTCACATTTTTGTCCCTAATCGTTCCAAGAAGGAACATATCTTTCTGACAAGTTAGTGAAAAATAGCGAAAATACTCGAATGGGCTATTGTGTTATTTGGCTTATCCCTTTAATGACAAAAGATCGTATCCTGAACACGCAAAAAAAGCCGCTAAGTTAGCGACTTTGCCTGATCAATATAATTTTCAACAGTCTTACATATGTTGTAGACCCCATTCTTGTAGTTGTAATAAAATCGGAGTCAACGTTTTTCCTTTGTCTGTTAGAAAGTATTCCACACGAGGAGGCATTTCAGCATAAGCGACTCGGTGTATCAATCCATCTGCTTCCAATTCACGCAATTGGCGTGTAAGTGTACGATGTGTCACGGTAGAAAGTGCTCTTTGAAGTTCATTGAATCGAATTTTATCGTTTTGCAGTAACTGATATACAATCAAAATCTTCCATTTCCCACCAATCGTATTGATTGCAAATTCTACAGGACATGATTTACAATTTTCCATTAATTTAATTTCCGTTACCTTCATTTCCATTGATTTACCTCCAACAGTATCCTTAAAGATACCTGATATCTTACATGTGCGTACTTACATAAAGTGTGTAACTTGATTATGATAAATATAACATTTCGTTCGATGTTGAACAAATGAACTGATGATAAGGAGCTGTTTTATATATGGAAACAATTTTGGTCTATGGAGCATCAGGTGTACAAGGTGGAGCTGTCGCTAGATTATTAACATCTAAAGGAATTACTGTTCGCACACTTACTCGCCAAGAAAAAAATGTAGCGACTTTGAAGGAACAAGGAATAGAAGCATTTGTTGGAGATTTGTCTGTATTAGAGACTTTACATGAAGCAAATAGCAATGTAGATAAAATATTTTTAAATATGCCGATTGAGTATGATACAGAACTAATGAAGCAACAGATTACCAATGCAGTACAAGCGGCTCAGCAAGCTAATGTACAACTAATCGTTGTGAATTCGAATGGATTTTTGCCAGAACAGCCTACAGCCACTGCAACGTTAGAAGTTAAGCGCGAAATGATTCAATACGTACAGCAAAGCGGTATTCCGACTATTTTGGTAAAACCTACTTTGTATATGGAAAACTTTTTAATTCCAGGACTCATCAATCAAGGCATGCTTTTCTATCCTGTCCCTGCGGACAAGCCTATTCCGTGGATCAGTTCTGAAGACGCCGCTCAATATCATTATTATGCATTAAATCATCCTGAATTAGCAGGTCATACTCTTTTAGCTCCTGGGCCAGAAGCATTGACAGGTGAAGAACTGGGGCATAAGTTTGCACAAGCTTTGGGAAAAGATATCACTTTCCAGTCTCTAAATTATGATGACTTTCAAGCTTCGCTCACCCCTGTAATGGGTGCTCAACAAGCTACAGGTATTGCTAATTTTTATCGTTGGATTGGAGAAAATGTAGATTCTTTGAACTACTATAATGTGGAGGATCGTGTCATCGTACCTGATCTTCAACTGACTTCACTCAAAGATTGGTTGCAACAACCGCATATACAATCTATTCTTCAGGCTTAAACAAGCTACCCTTAGAATAACGGATTATAATCACAATGTCTTTTAATATTATTCAAAAGGCACAACAAAAAGGGATGAACGACGTGTTATCGTCGTTCATCCCTTTTCTATTGCATATTTTTATACTATAAAGGTAGTCTAGCAGACATTAAGATTTGGTGATATTGGATGTTCCTGTTTTGATCGCTTTGATATCATATTTGGCATTTGTCGAATCAACAACATACTCGGGCTTAGTTTGACCTGCTTTTTGGCGATGTCCTTGTACATGAGCATCGCTTTTCTCCCAGTTCTTCCATGCTTCTTCAGACTCCCAACGGAATAAAAGAACCACTTCTTCTTCCCCTTTACGAGTCTGCTTCACCATAATATTCAAATCAACAAATCCAGGCTGTTCTTCCAAAATACCGGCTTGGTTAAAACGTTCTACGACTTGATGAGAGTTACCTTCTGTGACTGTAATACTACGCATAATTGCAAACATTGTTAAACCTCCTTCAAACCATTTATTCTTTTATTATAAATGATAATCATTATCATTGTCAAAACAACTATATTCACCTGACAATTTGACGCATAAAATGACAGGATTAGCTTGAACTTTTGACTTATAATAAACACCAAGGAGTGAATAACTACTATGAACTGGATCGAATCTTTACAACATGCGATTAATTATATGGAAGAACATTTGTTAGAACCGATTACGATTCAACACATTGCAGATCAAGCTCATCTATCGCCTTTTTATTTTCAGCGTAACTTTGCGTTGTTAACCGATGTGACCGTTGCCGAATACTTGAGACGAAGAAGATTAACTCTAGCCGCTCATGAACTGGTACATAGCGATCACAAAATTATTGATCTGGCACATAAATATGGCTACGATACACCTGAATCTTTTTCCAAAGCGTTCCGTAGACAACATGGGATTGCCCCTAGTGAAACCCGCAAGCATAGTACCTCGCTTAAGTCTTACAATCGCTTGGTGATTCAAGTAAATCTAAAAGGAGTCGAACCGATGAATTACAAAATTATAGAGCACCCGGGATTTTCATTAGTAGGTATCAAGCAAACATTCTCTTATGAAGATGGAGAAAATCTACGTAAAATTCCAAAAATGTGGCAAAAAGCGTATCATGATGGTATTGAAGATCAGTTATTTGAACTCAACAATGGAGCGATCTCAGGAATACTTGGTGTCTGTGTTGATCAAAGTGAACTTCAAGATAAACAAATGGAATACTGGATTGCTACTGCTTACAATGGAGATACTCCAGAAGGATTATCCCACTTACAGATTCCTGCTTCCAAATGGAGCGTATTTGAAGTGGAAGGTCCGATGCCAGCAAGTATGCAAAATCTCTGGAAACAGATTATTTCAGAATGGTTTCCTTCTAATTCTTATGAACATGCATACTTGCCTGAACTGGAAGTATACGGTGGTCCTAACGTTGCTCCGCAGATCTGGATTCCAATTAAAAACTAGCAGGTAATGGCTGAGTATATTCCAATATATTTATCTTTTATTCAACTGGTCGTTGCAAGCCCCTTTTACTGATTCATAGTATGAATGATTTATACAAAAAGAATTGCAAATCATTATAAAAAAGCTGTAGATCGCTCGTATTCCAACGATCTACAGCTTTTTGCTTTGGTATTTTTATGATAGTACAGATCTATTTAGAACATTGAGGTAATTTCACCTGTATTTTTATTTACATAATACCAGCCATATGTAGATGTATGACCTTCTCCTGTAGCTTCATCATCGACCACATCTTCATACACATGGACAACATACATATCATCTTCCTCATGATCTACATCTGTCAACAGATATGAAGAACCATTTAACTTATATTTATCTTTGACCAGTTGAATCGCTTGTGCTCTGCTGACTGCTGATGTACCAGTCGCCGTATTGGAATTTGAATTAGGTGTGGTTGGCACTGTAGGTACACTTGGAGTCGGTATCGTCGGAGTAGGTGTAGTCGTCGAATTAGAAGATGACGATGAACCTGTACTATTTGTCTGATTGCTTCCAATATACAAATTATTATTGGACAAACGAATATCTTTGCTCATTGCATTACTCATCGTTCTTGCCGGTACATACGTAGTGCCTTTATAAATAATGACATTAGCATCTGACTTTTTAACTTGATCGATGTATAACCCTACTTGCTTAAAAGCCACTTGAATACTGGTTGTATTAGCTGCCATCGCTACACCTGTACCTGTCAATAATGAACCGATCGTTATACCTAATACTAATCCTTTAACTTTGTCTTTCATGCCTGCTCACTCCTTTATAGGTAAATGTATTAATATTCGCTAGCGTACAAAATCTCTCCGGTGCGGGATAGATCATATCCACCGATCGCTTGTAATTCACGTTTGAAATCATCGGATGACAATATTCTTTTTAATGTAGCGATCCACTCTGCATTTTCTACTTTATTTAAAATAACCAGATCATATCGTTCTACTGTCAATGGAATAAATTCCACTCCGACCAATGCAGCGGCTTTCTCACTTCCTACCCCTACATCTGCTTGACCGCTTGCTACTTTACCTGCCACAGCAATATGAGAAGATTCTTCTTGCGTGTATCCTTGTAATTGAGAAGTACGAATCCCATTCAATCGTAATTGTTCATCCAATAATACACGTGCTCCTGCTCCACGTTCTCGATTCACAATCGTTATTCCATTTTGAGCCAAATCTTGCCATGAACGAATATCTTTTGGATTTCCTCTAGCCACATACAATCCTGCACGCCTTGAAGCTAGATTAATCACTGTACATGGATGCGAGACAAGCATTTTACGAATATACGGTAAATTATAATCTCCTGTATCCCCATCAAATAAATGAGTACTGACAATATCTGAATTTCCCATATACATCGATACTAGACTATCCATACTTCCGGCAAAAGAACGAAGCGGACGATAACGATTGTCTTCTTTTTCCATATAACGAGCTAGAATATCCAGACTGGTATCTTGCCCTGTAATCACAATCGTTTTGCCAGTCGTCGGTGGAGTGATCGGTTCTTGAGTAATCGGGTTCATCGTGCCTGTATTTCGCAAAATTTCTTCTGGACGTGCATAAGCTGCATGCACAAATTCAGGTGTCACTGTAGCGTCTGGATCAGGCGTATGATCTTGATAATCAATATGTGGAATATTCCCGATGCCAGGCTGAAGCGGAGACACTTCTGACGGCTCCGAGGACGAAGTAGGCAATATGCTATTTAGTGGGGTTGCTGTCATATGAAGCTGTCCCGCATTTTCTCGATTTTCACGAATCATTCCATTTTTCGCTTTTTGTTTATACGTTTCTAGATCATAATGATCCACTCGCATTTGTTTGCCTACACGATAAGCGGGTAGATCGCCTTTTTTGATCAGATCGTAAACGGTTAATTTAGAGACTTTAAGTAATTTGGCAATTTCTTCGGTTGTGTATGACACCTGCTCATTCATAGGTGGTTCCTCCCTAACAAGATACATTTATCTTAACGTGGATGATATGAGTTTTCAATTTAAACAATCGCACTATATCCAATTCAATATGATGTTTAATTATAACTAGATATAATTAGAATGATTTAGTATGATCTAATATATACTATTCAGTATAATACATAGTGGTATTATAACTTTAAGGAGGAATATGTGTTGAAATCTATACTTTCTTTATTTTCACATCGAAATCATACTTCTACTTCCCGGATGGATCTACCTGCGCTTCTGTTAGGTCTGATCTTAATACTTAGTGCTTGTTCGTCCACGACAACTACATCCAGTACAGATAGCGCCAATGGTTCTACACCTTCTTCTGAGACTAATGCTACAGCTACCAGTGAATCTCCTGTACAACTCACTATTTCAGCTGCTGCAAGCTTAACGGATAGTCTACAGGAAATTCAAACGTTATACCAACAGCAACATCCTAATGTTAACCTTACATTCAACTTTGCGGCTTCAGGTACATTACAGAAACAGATTGAACAAGGCGCTCCTGCGGATCTATTCTTCTCAGCAGGTAGTAAACAAATGGATGCTCTACTCAGTGCTAATCTTATTGATAAAACGCATGAGAAAGACCTGCTCGCTAATGATCTTGTACTTATTGTACCCAAAGATAGCGCTTTAACATTATCTTCATTGCAAGATTTGACTCGTGACAATATCAAAAAATTAGCTGTCGGTACACCTGAATCGGTTCCTGCGGGTATGTATGCCAAACAAACGTTAGAGTCGTCAGGGCTATGGGACAAGTTACAATCCAAAATCGTGCTGACTAAAGATGTCAAACAAGTCTTGTCTTATGTAGAAACAGGTAATGCTGAAGCAGGATTTGTCTACAAAACGGATGCCATGGATTCAGATAAAGTACAGGTGGCTTTGACAACTACTGCTGATAGTCATGATCCAATTCTATATCCAGCAGGAATCGTATCAGATACTACTCATCCTGAAGAAGCTGCTGCTTTCTATGACTATCTACAGACCGATGAAGCACAAGCTATTTTTGTCAAACACGGCTTTATGAAGGCTTCTGCGGGTTCATGAATTCGTTAAACTGGTCATGGGACGTTATCGGTTCGCCTATTCTGTTGTCTTTGCAAATTGCTTGTGTAGCAGGTTCGCTTGCTTTTTTACTGAGTATTGTGATGGCCATGTGGATGAATCGGCATACCTTTCTAGGGAAATCAATCGTTGAAACGATATTTATGTTACCCCTGGTTCTGCCTCCTTCGGTTGTCGGTCTTTTGCTACTGACTATACTGGGTCGGCGTAGTTGGATTGGTCAGGCGGCTGAATGGCTTACTCATCAGCCGCTTGTGTTCAGCGCAACTGGAGCGATTATTGCTGCAACTGTCGTTTCTTTTCCACTGGCTTATCAGACACTCAAAACAGGGTTCGCTCTGGTAGATAAAGATGTACTGGAATCTGCACGCTCTCAAGGTGCCAGTGAATTGCAATTACTCTGGTATATGATCTTACCGCTTGCATGGCGTTCACTGGTAACTGGATTTGTGCTTGCTTTTGCTAGAGCCTTAGGAGAATTTGGGGCTACTTTAATGGTAGCTGGTAATATTCCAGGCAAAACACAGACATTACCAACTGCGATTTACTTTGCTGTCGATGCTAACAATATGCCACTGGCTTGGAGTTTAACCATCATTACGATTCTGATTTCATTTATTCTATTATTAGTCACTGGACGCATTCGTGGTTCTGCCTGATCGGTAGCTGCGGATGCTTTTTTTATTTGTAAAACTTAGATAGCTTTATCTAGTATATTCCTTATATAATTAGAAATAGATTGACCAAAAAGAAGATCGATTGGGGACGACTTCATTCCATCTCTTTCTATTAAATACAGAAAAAAGAGGTACCGCTATGCTCAAACTTCAGCAGTTATCAGATATATTAGAATTACAGGCGCTTTGTGAAAAAGAAGATCATATTATGCTTAAATTAAACTGGGACATGCTCAAAAATCGTGCGCCTGGCAGTGTAGAAGATTTTTTCCATTACGAAGGTAAATTACTGATCGGTTTTCTAGGTATCTACCGAATGGGACAAAATATTGAGGTATGCGGCATGACACATCCTCTTTATCGTCGACGGGGTGTATTCACAAAATTGTGGGAACAAGCAGTCAGTCGTGGTCAATTGGTCGATGCCAATCAAGTGTTATTAAACGTGCCTCGTGATTCGGTTGCAGGTCAAGCATGGGTACATACAAGACCTGTTGTGCTACAAAGTATTGAATATACGCTCAAGCTCGATAAAGAACATAACTCGTTACGTATAGACGAACCTGAATCTGCGGTATTACGTCCATTTAACGATAGCGATATTCCGTTGTGGATACGACTGGATGCAGATGCATTTGCGATTAGTGAAGCTTCTACAACAGCTACACTAGCCAATGCCAATCGTTCCAAAACACGCAAAATGCTAGTGATTGAACATGCCGGTATCGCGGTCGGTAAAATAGAAGTGGATTATGAGGGAGAACACAGTTGGATTTATGGATTCGTCATCGATCCTGCATTACGTGGACACGGGATTGGACGTAGTGCTTTGCGTCAGGTGGCTCTTGCTGAAAGTCAGGCAGGTCATAGTGTCTGGCTCAATGTGGTATCTGATAATGATCGTGCGCTCTATCTGTATGAATCGTGTGGCTTCCAGCATCAAGATATTCAAGACTATTACTTGTATTCTCCACCTATGCCTGAAATTTAAATCATTTATACAAACACAGAAAAAGCGTTTATACCAAGCACGGAGGTCCGGTCCATGCATGGATAAACGCTTTTTCTTAGAGAATCATCTATGTTATCGAATCATGTGACTGGGACGAAAAGATAGATGATCTCTATTCCCTGTAACAGGAAAGCCGTATGTTCGTTGGTCTTACTTATATTGTGAAAAGAATCCGGGTCAAAAAGATGGGGGGATTTTGACCCGTTTCTTGGTCCACCTACATGAGGCTCCACGAAGGAGCTAGAGATGTCACACCAGCGTTCTGTCTGCAATGTTCACAGACTTGAGTTCCGCCTGGTACGACATGTTGAAGCAAATGAAGATAATCGATTGATGCAGCTACTTTTTCCGGTGAAGGATAATGACGCTGTACCTTGCCTTCCATAATCGAAAAGATATCGATTCGTTCAGGAAGTCTACCAAAAGCAGACTGGCAAAACACGGAAGATAGATGAATAAAAGCTTCTGCTGTATAAGGATCATCATCGACTATAAACTTCTGAACAATCAGGCTCTTGTGTCCGGCTACATCATCCGGTTGCGCTGTTTGTTCAGATACTTGCCATGCCACTTGAAAAATAACAGACAAGTCAGTTTGCAGTTCTGGAACCAAAGTCTGATGCTGTTCATACAACATCATAGGATAAGGTGCATATTCGTTGGCTGCAAGAAGCTTACGAATATTTGCCGTAACCAGATCTTTGACCTGCCAGTACTGCTGTTCATGATCGAAGTAAGAGATACGCTTGGGCCAACGGAAATCAACCAGCTGGCCAATATCTGTAATCCCTCTAAGCTCTGGTGACATACTGTAATAACGATTAATCGCATGTCCTATCGCAAATTGTACACGTTGCTTCCAATGAATCTGTGAAGCTTGCTTACGTGACGTTCGGCGTGTAGGTAGTGACTGATCATTTGTACGATAGGTCATCCGTAGCCATTCTTCCAGCTTGTAATCCTGCAAAACAGGTGAAGCCTGATCCGTAGAATAATTCATATATGCTTAACACCTGCTTTCCAGTCATACGAAGTCTTTAATTACATCTACTCTAATGTGATCGTGTGATCAAGTAAGCTTAAATTACACTACGCTTACTGCTACGCCCGCAAATTTTTTGCCGAATTCACGACAAGTTTCCTTCTCGTCGGATGAAGGATTCAATTCGATCTTCAGCCCTTCTAACACGATATCTGCGCCACGCTCTTGTAACTTGTTCGTAAGAATATCGACTGCTGCTGCAAATTGTTCGTAACAAGTGTCTCCACTTCCAAATACAGCTGCTTTTTTACCAGTAAGGTCTAGCTGATCCATATCTTCGTAAAAGTCGAGGAATTCATCTGGCAATTCGCCATCTCCCCAAGTATAGGCGCCAAGGAGTACTGCGTCATATTCCAAAAGAGTATCCGCATCACAGTCCATTGCTTGCTTGAGTTCAACCTCTCCACCTATGGATTGTATTCCTTCGGCAATCAAATCTGCAATTTCTTCTGTATTCCCAGTCATGCTGGCGAACACTACTAATATTTTAGACATTGTAATCCTCCCGCATATATGTTTTCCATGGATTGATCATACTTGATAATGATTCTCATTGTCAACAACGAATTTTAAATTTTTAGTTTATTTCTTTTAACGTGTGTTTGATATCGATTATATTTTCACCTTAGTTTCTTTTACACAAATAAAAAAGCCGCTTATTAAGCGACTTCTTTAGTGTATACATTTGAATTCAGCATTTTTGTAGATTCGAAAATATTACTTAATTCTGTCGTGCTTTAATACTGTATGGTTGCTGGCGTAACTCCTTTTGGATACTCTTCTTCCCATACTGCTTGGTCTGTATAAGCCTGATACCACATATCTGCAATTATATCTGGATCATTCACTGTGCCATTACCTGATTCTTTGATAAATAAACCTAACGATCGATGACCTACAAAAATGCCTTTAGGTGACAATTCAGTATGCAGATTAGTGATATAATTTCGCAAACCTGCCATAATAATACCGACATTTCCCATCATAGGCACAGGGTATAATGCTGATAATCCTGTAGTAAAAAGTAAAGCTCCTTCTTTGCGTGCAAGCATATCTTGTACTACTGTATTCACCACATGAATAGCACTGAAAATATATCCTTCATATAGGTCTTTGATATTCTCTGCTGTTAATTCCAATACAGAAGTAGGTGGATACTTTCCAGCAGTAGGACTAAATTCCAACACATCAATCGAACCGTATTTGTTTTTAATGTTAGCAAGTGCCTCTGTCATTTGGTCTGCTTGATATACATCTGCTATAAAATAAGAAGCTTCTATATGATTTTCTTTTAATACGTTTATCATTTCTTGCAGCTTGATAGCATTGCGCGAGACCAAAGCTATTTGAAATCCTGCCTTACCAAATCGTTTGGCTAATGACAATCCCAAACCTTTTCCTGCTCCAATAATAACTAATGTTTTCATTGCTATTCTCCTCTATCCATCCATATATTGTATTCATGTAATGGTTTTTATTGTAGAATTTAAGCTTAATGCATTCAATGGTGGATATTCATCAATTTAACATTTAATAAGCAAATGTATTGAATCTGCTTATTATCTTGAAGAAAGGAATTTAGAATGAACAAACCTAAAATTGATTTACGTATTGTCAAAACAAGAAAAGCGATCAAAGATTCTTTTCTGACTTTAATTCAAACTAAAGGATATGATCGTATCACAATACAAGATATTGCAGATCAAGCGATTATTAATCGAAACACTTTTTATTTGCACTATATAGATAAACCTGATTTGATGGAGAAATTATGTATAGAACATATCGATCTATTGAATGTTTGCTTACCTGAGTATACTGAGGATGTTCAAAATGAAGATCCTTCATTTATGGTGATTGCGTTAAAAAGTCTATTTCTTATCCTAGAAGAACATGTCGTTTTCTTTAGAACGATGTTAACTCATGAGATTGAGTCTAGCTTTTCTAGTTATCTTAAAGACCATTTCAAACAAATTATTCTCTCTGGTCTTGATACTCCTCCCGATAATCTCAAGATACAGATTAGCCTTGAATATATGGTTTCAGGCTTAGTCGGTGCGATCTCTTTATGGATCAAAGAACCAGAACATTATTCTATAGATGAATGGATTGAGCAACTGAGTAACATTCATTTTAATAATATTTTGGATCTTATACGTAGCATCAACGGTCATAGTGTTCAATAAAAAGGAAAAAAAATCGTTTATATAACGATTTTTCTTTTTTTGCTTATTAAATCAAATATAGCTTCCTTTCATCTATTGTTATACAATGAAATGCGGTAAACTGATAAAGATGGCTTTTTAGGCTACTCTGTATATAGATGATTGTACTCTACAATATCTATCGAGAAATAAAATATAAGGATGGATTATTACATGTATATTGCTGATCAATGGAAAGATTATGAATTAATTGATACGGGCGCAGGTGAGCGTCTGGAGCGTTGGGGAGAAATCTTATTACGTCGTCCAGATCCACAGATTATCTGGCCTCTTCAATCCGCAGATAGAGACCCACGCTGGAATCAAGTACACGGTCATTATCACCGTAGCGCTTCAGGTGGTGGTGAATGGGAATGGAAACGCAAAATTCCAGAACGCTGGAATATTCGTTATGGCGATTTGAATTTCCATATCAAACCTACTAATTTCAAACATACCGGTCTATTCCCTGAACAAGCAGCGAACTGGAGCTGGATGATGGACAAAATCAAAAATGCTGGTCGTCCGATCACCGTCTTGAACTTATTTGCGTACACAGGTGGAGCAACAACAGCCGCTTCTTACGCTGGCGCTGATGTGGTACACGTTGATGCGGCAAAAGGAATGGTACAGTGGGCTAAAGACAATCATCAATTATCAGGGATTGGCGATCGTCCGGTACGCTTTATTACAGATGATGTGTTCAAATTTGTGCAACGTGAGCAACGTCGTGGTAACAAATACGATGCGATCATTATGGACCCTCCTTCGTATGGACGTGGACCCGGTGGCGAAATGTGGAAACTTGAATCCAGTCTGTACCCTTTCTTAGAGTCTTGCTTGTCGATTATGTCGGATAACCCATTATTTATGCTGATCAACTCGTATACAACAGGGATTGCACCGACAGTATTGTCTAATATTTTGAATATGACGATGCAACAGCGTTACGGTGGTACCCTTTCTTCTGGCGAAATTGGTCTACCTATCACGAACTCAGGTCTGAATCTGCCATGCGGTATTCTTGGACGCTGGGAAAGCTGAGGCATAACAATGGAACCACATTCAAATACTAAAGGTAGAGCGCCGATTCCTGTGTTATATGAAGACAACCATATTATTGGAGTTGTTAAGCCTGTTAACATCCCTTCGCAAGAAGATCCAACAGGTGATCCAGATATGTTGACTTTGATCAAAGAAGACCTGAAAGAACGTTACAACAAAACAGGCAATGTATATCTAGGATTGATCCACCGTTTGGATCGTCCGGTTGGCGGAGCGATGGTATTTGCCAAAACATCCAAAGCGGCTTCTCGCTTGTCTGAATCTGTACGTAGCCGCACCATGGTGAAACGCTATGTCGCTGTTGTACGCGGTATTCCTACTGTTGCTAAAGCAACACTTAAAGACGTACTTCTTAAAAATGCACGCACCAATACAGGTGCCGTAGTTCCCCCAGGTACTACGGGTGGTAAAGAAGCAGTACTCGATTACGAAGTACTCGCTCAAAATGAAGATTTGAATCTTGCGTTGGTGTTGATCCATTTGCACACTGGACGTTCTCATCAAATTCGGATTCAAATGTCTCATGCGGGCTATCCTTTATTTGGAGATCAAAAGTATGGCGCTGAAGTGAACCGTCGTGGTGAGCAATTAGCCTTATGGTCTGTATTGACGGCTATTCCTCATCCTGTCGGCGGTCGCATGATCTCTATGATTTCTCTTCCTCCACAGACTAAGCCGTGGATCGAATGGTCGAGTGATATCTATGAGCAATTGAAGGAACGGTTAGAGCTTGAATTGGAGCAAACGAAGTTAAAGTAAGTGGTATAAGAGCAAGATCATGTATGAAATATTTACTTGTATTTTATAAATAAGATACAAAAAAGCTTTTCCGTTCCTTGATTACAAGGTAATGGAAAAGCTTTTTTCATTGATATTAGAAAACGAACTTAGAAGAGAATTAGCTTAAGGATTTGTGCTGGTGGTTTAGTGTAAAATCCGCTTCGAAAATAGATATTCTTCTCGTCGCTGTTAAGAACGGATATTTTGAATCACTGCTTATAGCAGTAAATATCCGTTCTTAAAGGCGAGCGCTTCGCTCTTTCAGAATCATCTATTCTCTCCGCTTCGTGTGTGAAGGTAGTTTAAGCTTTTCAACATCAAAGAAACAAAAACTGAAAAAAGATAGTTAGTCTATAATCCAAGATTCAGTTTTATCAATCCAAATTGGATTACCTTCATTAGATATTCTCCATATATGCCGAATAAATTGTCGAATATTTTCTAATGCATTCTCAACATCTTTCACGATTGTTTCAGAATAAACTTTTTCATTGTGAGCTGTAATATAATGAGCAACTTTATTTCTAAGATAAACAGCGGATTTATAATCATTAGGAAGTTCATCTACCTTTTCCAAACCATTTAATTCCAATAATTTATTGTATTTTTGCAGTACAGACCAAAATTCCTTTGGTGGTTTACTATCGGAATTTGCAGAATCATTTAAATAACTATATACTTCTTCTTCTGTCGCACTTCGATTTTCTTTTCCTCTTAGGTTAATGAGTATCAACTTAGACAAATCTGATTCCGCTGATAAACACATACTTAAAATAGAAGATCTAGTATTACGCCACATCAAAAATTTTTCTTCCTTTTTTTCTGCTTCTTTTGCTTGTTCCAAGTAATATAAAGCATCATTATAACTTTCTGCCCCCATATTAACTACAACTACTGATCCTTCCATTCTATCCCTCCTAAATAATTATCACTCAGTAATATAACATATAATTACATTTTTTCCATATGATAATTTTCACACTATTTTTTATTTAATCCAACGAAGAAAATCAATAATTCTGAAAGATTTTTAAGTTTGGATATCGACTGATTAGAATTCAAATCAAGATATTTAACCATAAATGTCGTAGGCAGAATAATTGATTTTTGCAGTATTCTAGCTGAATCATTTCTATATTTTCACTATTTAATTTATAATCTATACGATTGTTAACTGATTATTATGTAAAAACTTCTCTGACTATCTGTAGATAGAAAGAGAAGTTTTTTATACCATTATTTTATTTTTACTCAAAGTCAGACTGATCCATTAGAAGATAAATCTTCTATGATACCAATAATCGTATCTGCCTTATCCATTTCAACAATCTGTTTACCGATATGTCTGCGTTCATCGGTTTGAAGTGCGGCTTTACTATTAAATCCGATCATACGATTTGGAGGTAAAATAGCCATAAATGAGCGATGTTCTTCGCAGATAAAAGCACCAATAATACGATTACCATTTGGTTTGGATCGTTTACCTTCTTTGAACTCAAAGGTAGATAATCCTTTACCACCACGGCTTTGAGTCTGGTATTGCAATAATGAAGTACGTTTGGCATATCCAAGATCGGTAATGACCATCAATTGTCCGTCTTCTCCATCTACCCATAGGACTGCGGCGACTTCATCTTCTCCAACCAGTTGAATTCCACGTACACCTGTAGCAACCCGACCCATTGGATTGACTTCTTCTGCCCGGAAGCGAATACTCATACCTTCTTTAGTAATTAACATCAAATCTCTAGCTTGACCTGAACGGGTTACAGAGATAACTTCATCTCCTTCTCCAAGCTTACAAGCGGCTACTGCTCCTGAACGTTTGGTCGCATACTCTTTGATCTCTGTTCTCTTCACTTGTCCTCGCTTGGTCACAAAGATCAGATCGGCTTGTTCTTCTTCAAAATTACGAACAGGAACCATCGTCACAATTCGATCTTCACGAGTCATCGGGATAATATTAACAATCGCTTTTCCTGTTTCTTTCCATTTGAAGTCAGGAATCTGGTGAACAGGAAGTAAGAAGTATTGTCCCCGCTGTGTAAAGACAAGTAGATTATCTAGTGTATTTACATTCATCACTTCGCGAATATAATCATCTTCTTTGGCACCTGATCCACTACGTTCTCCGCCCGAGCGATTGAAAGACATCATATTCGTACGTTTAATGTAACCATCATTAGAAAGACTCACTAGCACATCTTCCGAGTTAATCATGACTTCCAGATTAACTTTCAACTCTTCAACTTCATCTTGAATAATAGAACGGCGATTAATACCATGTTTATCATGAATCTCCATCAATTCTTTTTTGATCAATCCGACTAGCTTTTTATCGCTACCAAGAATAGCACGGAAATTGGTGATTTTCTTCTGAATATCGTTTAGTTCTTTTTCAACTTGATTAATTTCTAAATTAGTAATGCGGTACAATTGCAAGGTTAGAATCGCATCGGCTTGGCGTTCAGTGAGGCCAAACATCCATTGCAAATTATTTTGTGCATCTTGGCGGTTTTTAGACGCTTTGATCGCTGCAATGACTTCATCTAGTACATTGAGTGCTTTAGCTAGACCTTCAAGTACATGAGCACGATCTTCTACTTTATCCAGATCATGTTGTGTACGACGGGTAACCACTTCACGTTGATGCGCAATATACGCTTCCAGAATACTTTTTATTCCCATTTGTTGAGGCGCTTTGTTAACGATAGCTACCATATTGAAGTTATAGGTCACTTGTAGATCCGTTTTTTTGAGTAAATACGCTAGAATGCCTTGTGCATCTGCATCTTTTTTAAGCTCGATCACGATCCGTAGTCCATCACGTCCGCTCTCATCACGTACTTCAGCAATACCTTCTACTTTTTTCTCCAAACGGATATTTTCCATCGCTGTGACAAGACGTACTTTTACCACTTGATAAGGAATTTCGGTAATCACAATTTGCTGTTTACCGCCACGTAATGTTTCAATTTCTGTTTTAGAACGTATGTAGATACGCCCTTTGCCTGTAGAATAGGCATCACGAATCCCGTCTCCACCCATGATCGTACCACCTGTTGGGAAATCCGGGCCTTTGATATAGTTCATCAGTTCAGGCAATTCCATTTCAGGTTTTTCCATCAATGCAATACAACCTTCGATCACTTCACGCAGGCTGTGCGAAGGAATTTCTGTTGCAAAACCTGATGAAATTCCGCTTACGCCATTGACTAATAAATTAGGATAACGAGCTGGTAAAACGACAGGTTCTTGCGTCGTATTATCAAAGTTGTCTTTAAATTGAACCGTATTCCGATCAATATCACGTAAAATCTCCATCGCAATCGAAGATAAACGAGCTTCGGTATAACGCATTGCTGCTGCTGGATCATCATCAGGCGATCCCCAGTTACCATGGCCATCGACAAGCGTATGACTCATTTTCCAAGGTTGTGCCATCCGTACCATACCATCATAGATCGATGAATCACCATGAGGATGATAGTTACCCATCACGTCACCGACTGTTTTAGCTGATTTGCGATATCCTTTTTCCGGTGTATTGCCTGAATCGTACATAGCATACAAAATACGACGTTGTACCGGTTTCAATCCATCACGAACATCAGGAATCGCGCGGTCTTGAATAATATATTTAGAGTAGCGACCAAAACGGTCTCCAACGATTTCTTCTAGAAATGCTGGTAAAAATTTATCGTTATTTTCAATAGCCATCCGTTCACCTTACCTTCCGAGCTTATCGCCGGATAATTTTGAAGCCGCCGCAGAGTACAGAGGGAAGTGAATACCATTCCAACCAAGCACGGTATGATGCTCACTTCCATCTGCACTAAAGCAGCGGCTCATTTAGTTTGATCATCCATCAAGATTACTTTTCTATATCACAGATACAATTATTTACTCCGCATATTCTGTAAAGTCTACGTTTTCGACGATCCAACGTTTACGAGGATCAACTTTATCGCCCATTAATGTAGATACACGACGTTCTGCTTTGGCAGCATCTTCGATCTGTACTTTAAGTAATGTACGACTTTCAGGATTCATCGTTGTTTCCCATAATTGATCTGGATTCATTTCACCTAATCCTTTGTAACGTTGTAAATCTACATTTTTGCCGAACTCTTTCATCGACTGATTCAACTCTTCGTCTGTCCATACATAACGTTCTTGCGATTTTTTGCCGGCACGTTGAGAAATCTTGTACAGCGGAGGTTGAGCAATATAGATACGACCGTTATCGATCAATTGCTTCATATAACGATAGAAGAATGTTAATAGCAACACTTGAATATGTGCACCATCGGTATCCGCATCGGTCATAATAATGATTTTGGAATAATTGCTATCTTCTATGGCAAATTCAGTTCCTACTCCTGCACCAATAGCAGAAATAATCGCCCGATATTCTTCATTTTTCATTACATCTGCAAGTTTGGATTTCTCTGGATTCATCGGTTTACCTTTGAGTGGTAAAATCGCTTGAATCTTGGAATCTCGTCCTTGTTTCGCAGAACCACCTGCCGAATCTCCTTCGACAATAAACAGTTCGTTTTTAGAAAAATCTTTCGATTGCGCTGGACTTAGCTTACCGTTCAGATTCGAACTTTCGCTACGTTTGCGTCCTGTACGCATATCATCACGCGCTTTACGAGCTGCTTCGCGTGCACGAGAAGCTTGAACTGCTTTTTTGATCAGCTTTTGAGCGACTTGTGGGTTTTCTTCGAGAAAACGTTGCATATTTTCAGCGACTACCGCATCTACTGCTCCACGTGCGGAAGAACTACCCAATTGGTCTTTGGTCTGACCGACAAACTCTACATCTGACATTTTGACGCTTATAACCGCCATCATGCCTTCTCGTAAATCTCCACCTTCGAGGTTTTTATCTTTTTCTTTGATCAGTGCTGTTTTACGAGCATAATCATTCAATACACGAGTATATGCTGCTCTAAATCCTGTCTCATGCGTACCGCCGCCCCGTGTAGGGATGGAGTTTACAAATGAAGCAAGCGTTTCAGTATATCCTGCATTGTACTGCATCGCTACTTCGACTTCGATATCTTCACGCTCGACATTGAAATGAATCACATCATGAAGAACATCTTTGCCTTCATTCAAAAACTCTACGAATTGACTGGCTCCGCCTTCATAATAAAAACGATCTTCTTTATCATTACGATCGTCTTTAAGTAAAATTTCTAAGCCTGAATTCAGAAAAGCAATTTCTTGCAGACGCTCAGCAAGTGTATCGTAATTCAATGCAATTCCTTGTTGGAATACACGAATATCTGGTTTGAATGTAACTTTTGTTCCTGTAATTTTGGTTTTGCCAATGACTTCAAGACCACTTACAGGCTCACCTACATGCTCTTTTTCTTTTTTATCAACCCAATATTCAAAACGTTGACGGTGAATACCACCATCACGATAAATTTCTACTTCTAGCCACTCGGATAATGCATTCGTTACTGAAGCACCAACTCCGTGTAGACCTCCGGACTTTTTGTATCCTCCACCGCCGAATTTACCACCTGCATGCAAAATAGTAAATACAACTTGTGGTGTAGGTACTCCACTTTTATGCATTCCTGTCGGAATACCACGTCCGTTATCAAAAACCGTAACCGAACCATCTTTGTTCAGTGAAATCTCGATTTTTGAACAATGTTTTGCCAAATGCTCGTCAACTGCGTTGTCCACAATCTCCCATACGAGATGATGAAGCCCAGATGAACTTGTACTACCGATATACATCCCCGGACGTTTCCGTACGGCAACCAGCCCTTCAAGCACCTGAATGTCGTCAGCATCATACCCGGAAACTGGCGGATTAACATTACCACGGGATGAATTTGTGAGTGAATCGATCTTTTCGACCATTCATGGTCCCCCTCTTTAATCTAAATATTGCTTTGTTCTGTTTGACCTACGATTAGCATTATAAATCTTAGTCGAAAATTATACCATAGGTAAATCAATAATCGCGCTTGACCCCGAACCATCATATCATACGCTTTTATTTTGTCGACACTTTTGATTTACATAAAATGTAATTTATTCGATAGATAAATGTATAATGCAAACACATGTTCCTTTTATTCTTTAAGTGTAATCTAATCTTTTCATTTCGTAAACCCACTTGTCACATTATTCTACGATTTCCCATTATATTAGCTATAATGATCTTTTGTAAATAAACTTGCCTGCTGATCTTCATAAGATAAGCAGGCAATCATACTATACTTTTTAATTGAGCACATCTCTTTTGGTAAATACAGCAAATGAAACAATAACTGACGCTAATGCCCATACTGCCAATACGCCAAGCGAGAATGGTAATGTCATGCCTTCAATCGGTGCCGGGCTTCCTGATAAATAATTAGTCAGTCCCAAATTAACCATAAATAAATATTTAGCTGTGCTCCACGAAGCCGCCATATTGGTCAAAATGGTACCTGCAATCAATGCCGCCATCATAATAACGATACTGGCTGCGGTACTTCGTACTAACACAGATACCATAAAGGCAAGTAATCCGACGGTCAACCCGACAAACCAGATCAATCCCATTTGCATCAAAATAAATTGCCACTGGGCTATAGCGTGTACACTACTCATATCGGTTCCTGTATCACCCGGCTGGAATCCGGTAAATACAGGAATGTTAAATCCACTGTATCCGAATGCTGCCCCTGAGATGACGTAGGAAATAATAAAGGTTGAAACGACAATCAGCGAGACAAACATCGTCAGTGTAATGAGTTTACTTAACAATACTTTCCACCTACGAATCGGCCTTGTAAGCAACATTTTGATCGTTCCGCCTGTTCGTTCTGCCGATACCAGATCAGAAGCAATCGTCATAATAAGCAGTGGGATAAATAAGCTACTGGAGTTATCCAGAAATTCGCGAGTAAATGTAACGCCACCCGGTTCATTCGGATTCACATCATTTTCTAAATAATATTGCATCTGTTGGACAAACACACGACGGTATTTTTTCCATTCTTCAGGTACACGATCACTACCTAATGAGTTCTGGTTATCTGTGATTGCTTGCTGTAATTCAACACGCCAATCTTCACCGAACTTGGTGCGATTTTCTTGGGCTTGACGCATCTGCGCATAAGTAAACATCGGTACCAGTACTAATAAAACCAATAGCACGACATAAAATCTTTTTTTCTTAATAATTTTTATCGTTTCATTCTGTACCAATGGCCATATACTATTCAATAAATTCACCTTCTGTCACGCCCAGAAATAGTTGTTCCAATGTCGGGCTAAGTTTGCGTACATTATGAATCTGAATCCCTGCTTGCACAAGTGTAGCAATCGTTGTCGAAATGTATTCTTCAGGGGTTGCGGTGATAATAGAATGCGGTCGAAGTGATGCTGCTGTATCGTTATCCAAGTTAGAACTCTCCAGATCAAGCACTTGAATAGAAGGTATTGATTGAAGAATCTGTTCTCCTTGTGCTTGAGGTTCTAATTCCCATATCACAAGATGCTGTGTATCTTCTACCAGCTCTGTTACTCCGCCTACAGCAATAACACTTCCTCGTCCCACAATCGCCACTCGATCACAAAGCAATTGAATTTCACTGAGTAAATGACTGGATACAAACACAGCCATACCTTGCGATGCCAGTTCGCGGATAAAAATACGCATATCTCGAATCCCTTTAGGATCAAGTCCATTGGTCGGTTCATCTAAAATAAGCAATTTAGGGCGACCTAACAACGCTTGAGCGATCCCAAGCCGTTGACGCATACCTAGTGAGTACTTGCTTACTTTATCGTGGATACGCTCATCCAGACGGACAATCTCGGTGACTTCTTGAATCCGTTTCTCATCTACACCGGGCTGCATCCGTGCAAAATGCTCTAAGTTTTCCCATCCTGTCAGGTAAGGATACATTTCAGGATTTTCAACAATTGAACCGACATAAGCCAAAGCCTTCTCCGGTTGCTTGGTCACATCGTAACCGCAAATATTGATCGTTCCTTCTGTGGGGCGAATCAGATTCACAAGCATTCGAATCGTTGTTGTTTTACCTGCACCGTTCGGTCCTAGAAAACCAAAGATTTCACCTGCTTTGACTTCAAAAGTGACATCTTTGATAATCCACTTTTTGCCGATTTTCTTTTTGACATGCTGGACAGATAATACAATCTCTTCTTGAGATGATACAGACTGCGAATCAGCCGTTGCTATGGGATGGGTTGTTGTTAATTTAGAATCCATTATGATCTAGCTCCTCTCTCATTTCCATACAGGGTATACCTCATTATTCGATACTCTGGACGACACGTTCTGCAATTTGTTCATAACCTGTACCATTAGGATGGAAATGATCAGAAGATAAATATTTATTTAGATTTTGCTGAAATAAATCAAACGTAGGAATAAGCGACATATTGGATTGACTGTTAATAATATTCAGTGCGGTAGTATTCCATGCGGTTACAGCTTCATTACCAGGTACACGTATTTCAGGTAAATCAGAGAATGGGTTATACAGTCCGAGGTATAAAATATGAGCGTCTGGATTAATTTGAGCGATTCGCTCTAAGATTTGTTGTAATGTTTTGCTGGCTTTCGGTAAATTGGCAAGCAATTGTTGTTTGCTTGGCGCTTGTTGTGTATTACCAAGGGCTTCTCCAGCATTAAATAAATCATTAGCACCGATCGATACAAAAATCATATTCGATTGTTTCAATATATGTTGGACACCGGGTTCTTCTAATGAAGAAAGTACTGATGCTGTTTTTTGACCGTTAATGCCTAAATTAGCGATTAATTTAGCTTCTTTACCGTTTTTTTGCAATAAGTCTACGGTTCGACGAGCAAATCCACTACCATCGTCATCTCCTGTACCTTTAGCAAGTGAATCTCCTAAAACAGCGATTTGAAAAGATCCGTCTGTTGCAACAGTCGTTGCTGGTTTTGCTCCACTTGTTGTTGCGTCGGATGTATACGTGCTCCCTACAGGGTTTAATACATCAGAAATGGCATAAATAAAGCCGCCAATCAATACAATCGTGGCTACAATGGATGTGATGCCTGTGATTCGCCAGATACGCACTGACGATTTGGATGATTTCATTATTTGGCCTCCTGTGTTAGAAATATGAACAACATCTGCCACTTGGTATGATGACTCGCGGTTCATTTTAATATAGGTTATCTATCTATTATATACAGTACGTGTACAACTTCCAAACAGTTAGAAACTATCGCTTCTATTTTTAAATCGATAGACAGCAAAAAGAAGATGGTTATATTATCAATCCACCATCTTCTATACATAGAATGATCTATTTAAAAGTAATTATTGTTTTACTTTCTTCTTTTCTTTTTTACCTTTTTTATCATTAGATGCATGAATCATTTCGACCAATTTGGCATATAATAGTTCTGGGGTTTCTTCGCATATCAGTGTCTTTTTCCCCACTAAAGCGATCGGTTGTTTGCGACAAGCTTTACACTCGCTTAAGCAACTTTTTTGCTTTTGCTTTACATCAGGGAACTCTTTTTTAAGTGTTTTATAGACTTGTTTTGTACCGAACTTTTCATTTTTTGTGCAATATTTGATCGTTTTCATCGCTTGTTGGCTCCTCTATCTGTTGCATTATTGCTATGGATATCATCTTATTTACCCTAATGAAGACCAATATGTAACGATTATACTGCTTATGAGCTTATAAAAATACCTGCTTCCTTCTAAAAACAAAGGAAACAGGCATTTTTTATTCTATAAATCTGATTTTCAGATGCCTCTGTCACATTTCATTATTGCATTTTGTAGCGTATTATTTTCCGATAAAATCTTGTACCCATACTCCATTTTGATACCCTACACCGATTGATGTAAAGCTAGAACTTAAAATATTGGCTTTGTGACCGGAGCTATTCATCCATGATTGCATCACTTGAGCAGGAGATGTTTGCCCTTTGGCGATATTTTCTCCAGCTGCACGATAACTAATTCCATACGTTTTCATCATTTCAAAAGGAGTTCCATAAGTTGGTGACGTATGATCAAAATAATTATTTTTCACCATATCGATAGCTTTATCTTGTGCCATCGTTTGAAGCTTGGTGTCTACCGTTAATGCTTTTAGCCCTGCTTTGCTACGTTCTTGATTGACCAATTGCACCACTTCCGCTACAAAGGTAGAGGTGTCTGCGGATGCACTTTGACTGGCATATACAGGTTTGGTTGTTTTCACATGATGTGTAGTAGCCGCTTGAGCAGGAGCTGCTATCGTTACTGCTACAAGTACTGCTGCGGCAGCAGTTGAGGTGATTCGTTTTAGTAATGTACGATTGTTTTTCAATGGCGTTCCTCCTTTAAATTCAGAATCACCGTATATTTTACCATCTATTGGTATTTAATTGCTATTTTCGCTCTATGATTAAAGCAAAAAGGCACCAGGATTAACCTGATGCCTTTTCGAAAGGTGTGGCTGTGTATAGCGGAATTACATTTTTTTAATGTACCGGCATCCAATCTTCTCATAGCCCATATGTTGATAAAAAGAGCATGAGGATAGACGTTCGTCACGGTTCATTCCTGTTACATAGACAGAGTGATCTCCAGCTTCGTTTGCTTGCTTTTCAGCTTGAGCAATCAATTCACGTCCGATACCTTGACCACGATAATTCGCAGAAATGATTAGACCTGTGATTTGTGAAGTCTGTTGACCTGTCTCATATGAAGTCTCACGGTACATAGCGATCATACCGACGACCTGTCCTTCACGTTCTGCAACAAGAGTCAAAAATTGCGGTTTGCCTTCCAACGCTTCCATACGATCGCGCAGTACACTTTCCGTCATCGGATAACGAAGTTCACGCATTAGAGCAGTTAGAGCTTGAACATCTTTACTTTCGAATTTACGGACTTCTGCAACAGGCATTAATACACTAGTCGACATGTACATACTCCTCTTTTAGCAGAGCTGCCGCTTGCACGGCTCGCTTCCGCGCAATTTCCACACTTTCATCCGCACTGAGAGCTACCGCCATTCGGCGACCCGGCTTAGTCTCCGGCTTACCGAATACACGTACTTGCGTACGGGGTAACTTCAGTGCCTCATCTATTCCGCCAACGACAAAATCTTTGGAAGCTTGTGTTGCTTTCAGTGTCGCTGATGCGCCAGGAGTTAACAAATGAATACTCGGAATCTCAAAACCAAGAATAGCCCGAACATGCAGAGCAAATTCTGATAAATCTTGAGTAATCATTGTCACCATACCTGTATCATGCGGTCTTGGCGACACTTCGCTAAATACAACACCATCTGGGGTTAAAAAGAGTTCGACACCGAACAACCCATATCCACCTAGACGTTCTGTAATGGTTGCAGCAATACGTTGTGCTTCTTCTAACTGTCCAGCAGTCATTGGGTGCGGTTGCCATGACTCAACATAATCTCCATCCCGCTGAATATGTCCGATCGGCGGACAAAACAACGTTCCAGAGGCACAACGCACCGTAAGCAGTGTAATTTCACTTTCAAAATGTACAAACGCTTCGACAATAACACGAACTGATTTGCCTCTTGCGCCTTCAAGTGCCGCATCCCAACATGCCGAAGCATCTTCAGGTGTGCGACATACGCTCTGTCCTTTGCCAGACGAGCTCATAAGAGGCTTTACTACGCAGGGTGTTCCAAGTACAGCAACAGCTTCTTTCAATTGCTCCAAGTTGTCAGCGAACCGGTACGCAGCAGTAGGCAATCCAAGGGTCTCAGATGCCAGACGGCGTATCCCCTCACGGTCCATTGTCAATTGGGCTGCAACTGCGGTAGGCACTACATTGTAGCCTTCTTGCTCTAGTTCTACCAGTACGTCTGTTGCTATCGCTTCAATCTCAGGTACAATAAAATCCGGTTGTTCACTGATAATGACTGCTCGTAGCTTAGCACCATCAAGCATATCAATAACATGAGAACGATGAGCAACCTGCATAGCAGGTGCATCCGGATAGCGGTCTACAGCAATACATTCAATGCCGAGTCGCTGAGCTTCGATCACTACTTCCTTGCCAAGTTCTCCACTCCCAAGCATCAACATCCGTTTCGCTTGACGAGAATTTGGGGCCCCCCACATGATAGACAGCACTCCCTTATATACATGTTTTGCACTGCAACCTACAAGGTACTGCTTACGTCATTTTGCTTATCGAATCATTACCTATTCGACAATGAATAGCACATTGTAAAATTTCCGACGAATTTCCTTTTAAACTTTACAATGTGATGACACTTTCTATTCTCTTATCTAATGAGCAAGATTGCAAGTCACTTTGTCTAAATTTTTTGACAATTCTCGTATAATTCTTACTTTCAAGGCTTAATTAAGTCGAATAATGTCACAAAAAGCGGAATTGCGCTTCAATCAAACCATTGTAAATGCCTTGTTTTTGAATCAACTCTGCGTGTGTTCCTTCTTCTTTAATCTGTCCATGATCCAATACGACAATATGATCAGCATGTCGAATCGTAGAAAGTCGATGCGCCACGATAAAAGAAGTTCGTCCTTGAAGCAACACTTTTAGCGCTTCTTGTATACGTAGTTCTGTCTCCGTATCGATACTGGCTGTCGCTTCATCCAAAATCAAAATCCGTGGATCTGCAAGTAGTGCGCGGGCAAAAGATAATAATTGACGTTGCCCCATCGACAACACATTTCCCCGTTCTTCGACTTCTGTATCATAGCCTTTAGGCAACTTCTCAATATACACATGAGCATGAACAGCTTTGGCGGCATTTTCTACTTCTTCATCAGTAGCGTCCAGTCGTCCGAAGCGAATATTATCTCGTATTGTTCCGGAAAAGATAAACGTATCTTGAAGCACAATACTGATCTGTCCACGCAGACTTTCCAAAGTCACATCACGGATATCATATCCATCAATTTTAATCGTACCGCTCTTAATATCATAAAATCGACTAATCAGATTAATAATCGTCGATTTACCAGAACCGGTATGTCCGACCAATGCAATAGATTGCCCTGCGGTGACATGTAGATCAATCTCGCGCAGTGCAGGTCGATTAGCTACATATTCAAAAGTCACTTTGTCAAACACAATATCTCCGTTGATACGTGGTATTGGTTGTGCACCTGGCTTGTCGGCTACAGAAGGCTTTTCATCCATAAATTCAAAAATACGTTCAGACGATGCCATCGCTACAAGCAGTTGGTTATACATATTTCCCAGACGGTTAATCGGGTCCCAGAAATTCCCTACATAACTTGCAAAAGCGACCAGTGTACCAATCATAATCTCACCGCTAGCGATCAATGTGGCTCCATACCAGAATAGAATCATAGAACCCAATCCACCCGTAATCTCGATCAACGGTCCGAACGATTGATTGAGTGCAGAAGCTTTATCCCACGATTTTTTGCTAGAAGCATTCATATTATCAAAGTACTTCATGTTCTCTTTTTCTTGTGTATACGCTTGCGTTACACGGATACCTTGAATTGATTCGTTCAAGTGAGAATTGATACGTGAATTTTTCATCCGTACTTCTTGCCATGATAGACGGATAATTTTGCGTAACTTGGTGGAGACGAAGAACATTAACGGTACGGTCAGCATCACAGCAAGCCCTAATTTCCAATTAATTAGCATCAGAATCACCACGATACCTAATAGCTGAACACAGTCGATCATGACGTTCACTGCACCATTTGTAAATAAATCTTGCAAAGAGTTCACATCATTGGTTACCCGTACCAATACAGAACCTGCGGGACGTTTATCAAAAAAGGAAAAAGATAAGCGCTGAATATGACTAAATAAATCCGAACGAAGATCATAGATCACACGTTGTCCAATAATATTTGTATATTTGATCCGATACGCATTCGCTGCCCACTGGATAAGATATAATCCCAGTCCCAATGCAGTAAGTCCGTATAATAATTTGAGGCTAGGAGCACCCGATACAGGTTGAATCGCTTTATCAATCGCTGCTCCAGTAATATAAGGAACCGCCAATTTGGTAATCGTGCCAAGTACCATCATCAAAATGATAAAGGGTAGCAATTGCTTAGCATACGGCTTGATATAACCGAACAATCGTGCAAATTGAGACCAGTTAAATGCTTTATCAATCAACTCATCATCTTGATAAACAAATCGGTCTTCGACACGTGTAATAGTAGATGAACTGGATGGCCTTTGCTTTTCTTCTAGTGGTTCTTTGACGGATAGATTACTCATAGCTTCTCACCTGCTCACTGTTGATCTCACTTGCTGTTTCGTGGGAAATAGAGGGCTCATCAATATTTTGAAGTCGCTGAATATGGTCTGCATATTGCACATGATAAATATCCTGATAAGCGCCCGGTACATGTATCAATTGCTCATGCTTCCCACGCTGTACTACCCGTCCTTCTTGCAGTACTAGAATCTCATCGGCATGGCGCAAAGAAGAAATACGGTGAGCGATAATAAATGTAGTTCTACCTTTCATCACTTCCTGAAAACCCGACTGAATCTCATGCTCGGTCTCCATATCAACAGCGCTGGTAGCATCATCGAGAATCAGGATTTTCGGGTTTTTGAGTAGTGCACGAGCAATCGCAATCCGCTGCTTTTGCCCACCGGATAATCCCATACCTCGTTCACCGACAAGTGTATCGTACCCTTGTGGTAGTTCCATAATAAAATCATGAGCTTTGGCAAGCTTGGAAGCCCGAATAATATCATCCATCGTGACCTCACTCATGCCGTAAGCGATGTTATTTTTGAGTGTAGAAGAGAATAAAAACGTTTCTTGAAAAACCGAAGCGATCTGAGAACGCAAGTCTTCAATTCGGATATCTCGAATATCCACTCCATCTAACTTGATACTGCCTTCGGTCACATTATACGCACGCATCAATAACTGAATGACTGTCGATTTACCAGATCCTGTACCCCCTAGTAAGCCGATAACTGACCCTGGAGGGGCATCCAAATTAATATCAACTACAGCAGGTAATTGATTCCCATAAGCAAATGTCATATGTTCAAATGTCACATGACCTTTCACTTCATGAATATTCACGTGACTTGTTGTATCTTTATCTTTAACATCTACATGCTGATATAGAATTTCCAATATACGCTCGGTAGAGGCTTTGGACTGCGTATAGTTATTGATATGAAATCCAAGTCCCCACATCGGTCCAATAATGTACCAAATCAAGGTGAAAAAGGCGACCAATTCACCAAGGGTAAGCGAACCTTGGATCACTAATGTTCCACCAAAACCAAGCAATATCACGACACAGACCGAAGCCAGTAATTCCATAACTGGAAAGTAGCGACTCCAGAGTGTAGCGGCATGAATCTGATTGGTACGATAACGCTCATTACGTATAGCAAATTTATCAACTTCATGAGGTTCACGAGCAAAAGATTTGACGGTTCGTACACCTGTAATATTTTCTTGTACAGCGGTTGTTAAAGACCCTAAAGCAAGCCTCATTTCTTGAAAAGCAGGGTGAATACGGGATTCGAATTTGAGAGCGACAAAGACTAAAAAAGGAATAGAGATTAATGTGACCAGTGTGAGTTGCCAGTTCATCGAAAACATGACGATCGAACCAAAGACCACCATCATAAATACATTCAATAACTGAGCAAAACCAAAACCGATAAAGTTACGAATCGCTTCGAGATCACCGGTTAAGCGTGACATTAAATCTCCTGTTTTAGCTGTGTCATAATAACGGAAGGATAGAAATTGTAACTTTTCATAGCACGCATTGCGAAGTCGGTATGCAATATAATTACCTAGACGTCCTCCAAAAAATCCATGAAGAAATTGCATGATACCTTTCAGAATAGCGACACCAAAAATAGCTAGTGCCAACATTGGAACCTGATCAAATCGCCTCAGCTTGATAACATCATCAATCAAAATTCTAAGTAAATTTGGATATACTAGCCCGAGTGCGGTAGCGGTTGCAAGACATAAAATAGAGAGGTATAAATAGCTTCTTTTACTCCGATAATAGTCATGCAATTGTTTGAGAACGTCCATGTGTCTCCCCCTTTGATTCTCTTGTCGATGATTAGCATAATGAAGCTTACCACCGTCCTCAAAAGCCCGCAAAGTGGATACACGTTCGTTTATCGGCAATCGCTTTAAATTTATGCCATAATTTAGACATAAACCGTCAATTTTAATGAAATAATGCAAAATACTACATTTCACGAGCATTTCTTAACATTCATTTTATTTTGTAAACTTGTTTATGCAATAATTTGGTAAAAGCGCTATCATTTTTGAATATAAGCATTGTATATATTTTCACATATATAATAATAAGGAAGTTATGTATAGATAAAAAAAGAACGCCTATCTTCTGATAGCACGCTCTTTTTGATGATTATTTATTATTCATATGACTTTTAAGTCTATATTTTATAAATCATAAGCTTGTTTGATTCTAGCTTCATCTTCTGCTGAAACAGAATGAATTAATGTTTCTAGATCATGGGCTAATACTGACCAGCGATCTGCACTCACATCTGTTTGCAATGAAGCTTCAGTTCCTTCGACCCACTCTGCAATTTGACGTTGCATATCATCAGCCGCTTCTTGTAGTCTTTGGTTGAGACCAACAATATAATATTGTGACAATCGCTCACGTTGTTCATCCAACATGCTAGCGATTAATTGGTCTAATCGACCCGATACTTCTTCACGGAATTTCTCACGTCCGTCTTGTTCAAAGAAATAACGAGGATTGCGGAATAACGACCAGAGTGACTTCCAATCCAGTACATCTGCTATTTTCATCTGTACCAGTTCTGGAGTTTGCCATTTGGTTAATTCAGGCTTAGATAATGTCAAACCTGCTGCTGCCGCTTCTGCTTCACGTCCATACACTTCTTGACGCTCACCGACTACTCGCTCAGAAGCTTTCTCCATGCGTAACGTTGTAGCCAGTACTTCCTGCTCTAATTCTGTAGATAATCGGCGTAATAATTCCCGTCCACAAGCAGCAAAATCTGCTTTGAGATCAGGAGATTCACTATTAAGCAAAGAAGGATTAAAAATTTCAGGCATCCAATCTAGCGCTTTCAAGCGTACACGTTGACGAACATGGAATAACAATTCGCCACTCTCTTCTTGAATCCGTCGATCCGGTTCGGTCTGAAACATTCGCATAGCTGCGGCATGAGCAGCTGATCGTTCTTGCACCAGCTGTTGCATACGTTCTACTCGATAAGCTTCTCCACGCTTCGCCGCATCTTCCCATGTGAGTACTGTTTTGCGTACACGTTCTACTTCATCATAAGCCGCTTGAATCGCAAGCCCTGCTAATGTCTCATCTGCAAAGTTCATAAAATGTTGCTGGAACTGTCTGAATCCATCATCATTACCTTGAATGGCTCGACGACTGGATAACGCATAAATATTAGGCTTGCGAATGCCTGTCGTATTAAGCTCATGTACTATACGTTCAACCACTTGATTCTTTTCTTCTTCCGAAGAAGCTAGATCCGATGCATTGACTACAAAAAACATATTATCTAATGCTAGACTTCCTTTAACCCGACCTAATTGCTCTAGTAACTGGCGATCTCCATGTGTAAATGCGTGATTATAATAAGTCACAAATACCAATGCATCTGCTGACTTCATATACTCAAAAGTTACTCCTGTATGACGGGCATTGACGGAATCGGCTCCCGGTGTATCAACCAGTACCATCCCTTGAGCGGTCAATTCACAATGATAATACAGATCTATCCGCCGTACAAAGCAAGACTTGGTCTCTTCCGATACAAATCCTCTAAATTGATCCAGTCCGATCTTCAGCTCTTGTCCAAGCAAAGGTTCTGCTTCTTGCCAACCTGCTGCTGCTGCAATCACAAAGTTATAATGAGCACGTGCAGAAGGATGAATACGTCCAGGCGATAAGGAAGCAATCTGTTTTCCCCAGTCCTGTTCTAATGTCATCTCTGGCAATCCTAATAAGCGAAAAGCTCCAGTGATATCTTCTTGCATTTCTGTTCTACTTTTCATAAAGACTTGAGCGGTTCCGTGACCATACTCTCCTTCAGGTGCCATGATCTGTGTAATAGCAGCTGTCATCGGATGAGGAGAAACAGGAAGTACAGCTTCCCCTAGTAAAGCATTTGCAAATGACGACTTCCCTGCGCTAAATGCACCGAATAAAGCCAACGTAAATTTACCATTTTCCATTACATGAGCACGGCGACGCAATTCAGTAGCAGGTAAGCTTAATCCTTTGATATGTTCGATCATATCTGAAGCTTGACGCAACTGCACAGCTGTTTGGACAAGGCGCTCTTTTCGATGAGAAGATATTACTTTTTCTTTTATAGGCGGTGCAACAATGCTTGAATCAGTATTTGTGTGTGTTGAAGATCCTGAACTTCCTCCTAATGATTCAGATGGCTGTAAAGTATCAGTAGAGGATGACGTTAGCTGATCATCTATAGCAACTGTAGAATCCACTTCACCTGTTTCTTCTAGGATAGCAGGTAACCACTGCGCTTGAAGCTGTGCACGGGCAGGCAGTAATTGACGTACCGCTTGATCATTTTGTTCTTTTTGCTGTTCCAATTGCTGTTGACGCATCAATGATTGATACCGTCCAGCTAATTGATCACGCTCTTGCTGTAATCCTTGTTGCTCTGCTTCTACCTTGGGCTCTAACTGTTCCAGTAAACGCTCCATCGCATCAAGTGCAGCTCTCCGATAGATAGCGACTGTTTTTTCACGTAACGCACGCGTGTAGTTCAATACATACTCACCTGAAATCGCAATATCTGAAGTTGCACCGGCTTCGATATCACGTTCTGTGATTTGTGGCAAAGACGATGTTAACAACGTTTCTTGTTCTTCAGTCCATAATTGTTGTTCTTGACTCCAGCCACGTAACAATCCACGTACATGAACATCTAGATTAGCAGCCACTTGTTCCCGGTATGATGTCAGAAAATTAGACTTACGCTGCTCACGTTCTTGAGCCGTTTTGTCTTTGGAAGCAAAAAATCCTACTTTGAATCCAGGACGTTGACTTTCCAGATACAACTGAGCTAGATCACGTACAGGTGCAGGTGTGATATTGGCTTGATCTACCAATCGTCCAATTTCCCAACTCCATGTTTTGCGATAATTTTCTATTGTAGTCTGCGCAGTAACAATCTGTTGTTCAAATTGTTGAAGTTGCGCATTCAATTGTTCTATCGTCATTTCATCGTTCAGATCATGGTCTACAGTCGAAGATGGTTCTTCTTCGCTGTTCATTTGCTCTTGCAACCATTTGGTATGTTCTTCAGCTAATTCCCAGATCGCTTGAGACAAGCTATACATCCGCAAGGGTTCACGCTCAAGTAACAACTCACCAATAACGGTACGTAGACGCTCTAGCTTACCATAACGATGCTGAGGCTCCTGTCTGGATACATAAAGGATACCTGCTGGCTCAATACCACGTCCGGCAAAAGACTGAGCGACTCCACGTTGATAGTCAGCAAAAGCTAATTCTGAATCATCATGTTTATCAATCTGATTAACGATTAAGTATAAAGGCTTCCCTCGCTCAGATAACGTTTTGGCAAATGAAAGATTGGTTTCCGATTGAACATGGTTATAATCCATCACATAAAAAACAACATCTGCACGATGCAATGCAGAGTACGTAGCCGCTTCATGAGCCGCGTCTGTAGAATCGACACCCGGTGTATCCAATAATACTCCATGAGCGCCTAGAAGCTTAATATCGTCCCATAGATCGACTGATTCGTACTCGCCACCATTTTTACAATATTCATCTAATGCATCCAGACCGATTTCAAAAGAAGGTTCCTGACTATTAAGATGAACGATTGCGCGTGGTTCACCATCACGAATAGCTGCAATATTAGCTGTAGTAGGAATCGGGCTTGTCGGTAAGACCTGCTTGCCACAGAGCCAGTTCATCAGACTGGATTTACCTGCGGAAAAGTGTCCACAAAAAGCGAGCACCAATTCTTCAGAACGATGCTTCTGGATTAAATCTTGCGCCTTATTAGCAGCAGACGTATTGCCTTGTTGTTGAAGTGTCACTTTCAATTGTTCAAGTATATGATCTAAAGAATCTTTGGTTTGTGGTGTAATCGCTTGCATCAGTATGCCCTCCATCATGCATGATCTCTGTCCAAATCACTTTTCTGATATTGTACCACTGTGACGCACTGGATGTAACTATTGGATTATTCACTTGATCTATACCTACAAAAAAGGCTTTTTATGAATAGCTTCTATATACCTGACTCACAGATATATACATGTATTCATAAAAAGCCTTATGTTTTACTATAATGTTATCCGTACAATTAGATAACGCTAGCTTCTGTTTCAGCAACAGGCACTAGAATTTCGAATAATTTACCATGTTGTAAAATAGTAATACCTTTACCTTTGTCTTTCATAACAACAACATCACGCTTTTGTGCCATACGCTCGATATAATAATCAGGTACATCACCAGAATAGTTAACTGTAATACCGTCAACTTCTTTTTCTTCGTTTTCAGCCAATTCCTCTGCTACCACTTGCTCAAAGATATCAGAAAATTGTTCAAAATTATCAGTATACACAGAAATGCATTTCATAACGTTCGACCTCTTTTTATGTTGTAGTGTTGTTTTTCTTTACTGATTTTGAGAGTTTCGGTTTGACCTTTTTCTCTTTGATCACTAAAGACGTTTTCATTCTTTTTTTGCCTTCACGACAAATGTCCAGTAGTGGACATACCTGACAAGCAGGATTTTGAGCTTTGCAATGATACCGTCCGAAAAAGATAAAACGATGATGACTAATCGTCCATTCCTCTCGAGGTACACGCTTGTTCAGCTTGTTTTCCACTTCAGTCACATTGTCTTTCCAGTTTGCGAGTCCTAGCCTTTTGGATACACGTTCAACATGAGTATCTACTGCAAAAGCCGGCACATCAAATGCATTGGATACGACCACATTCGCTGTCTTACGTCCAACTCCTGGGAGCTGTACAAGCAGGTCATGTTCACCAGGCACTTCTCCACCATATTGTTCAATCAGAATCTGGCATAGGTTCTGGATATGCTTCGCTTTGTTGCGATACAATCCAATACGCCGTATATCTTGTTCCAATTCTTCAAGAGGTACAGAGATATAATCCTGTGGTGTGTGATATTTCTGAAATAAATCTGCCGTCACCTTGTTGACTGTTGCATCTGTGCATTGTGCCGATAGCAGTACAGCAATCGTCAGTTCAAACGCATTGTTATGATTAAGTTCGCAGTGCGCATCTGGGAACATGCCAGCGATGGTATCTAAAATATGTCTCACTGTAGTGGCATTCATTAGTATTCCTCCTGCAAAAAACCGCCTGTCCACGGCATTTTCCGCGACTCAGACGGTATCGTCTCACTGTACCTGCATGATAGGGATTGCTGCGTCTAGCATTAGATCTCGTACCCAATCTTCAATGACAATACAATTCGTATCTTAACATGTTCTGTGACGAATTGCACGCATCGTTTACATGAATTTTCAGTAATTTTTTACTTACGTCAATAAATCGTTAAAAGTTATCAAGGATTTACTTTTTTTCCAAAACAAAAGATCAGTCATCTATTTAAAATATAGATAAGACTGATCTTTTGGTACACATGTATTTTCTTTTAGGATACCCCTAAATATTCTTTGATTCCTTTAACGACACCTTCAGCAACAGCTTGTTGTCTGGATGCATCGTTCATTTTGGATTCTTCTGATTTGTTACTAATAAATCCAACTTCTAGTAGTACCGCAGGCATTGTCGTTTCACGAATAACATGGAAATTACCATATTGAACGCCACGATTTTTAAAACCTGTAGCTGCAACCAGATACTTGTGAATCGTCTGTGCTAGCTTTTTACTATTACTGCGTTGGTAATACGTTTCTGTACCGGAAGCCGCAGAAGAACTACTGCTGTTCGCGTGAATAGAGACAAATAGATCAGCATTTAGCTTCTCTGCTACTTTCACACGTTGTTTCAGTTCAAGGAACGTATCGTCAGAACGTGTAAGTACTACATCAATATTTGGATCTTGTTTAAGAATAGCTTCTACTTTAAGGGCTACAGCAAGATTCAAAGCTTTCTCTGTACTTACAGAACCAACAGCTCCTGGATCTTGATATCCATGTCCTGCATCAATTACGACTACTTTTTTACCGGAGTTCCCTACAGCAGATCCAGGTTGTGTTGTTCCTTCTGTGCTTGTTGGAGGTGTAGGTTTGGTTCCGTTATCCGGTGTTAGATCGACAATCAACAATCCGTCACCTTCGTTAAAGACTTCGTAATTCTGCTTATTGTTCAAATCAATTACAATTCGAATAGAAGATGGATCTGTACTGTATTGTGAGTAACGGATTTGAGAAACTTTATCATTGTTCTCTACAGCCAGTGTTTGAATTTGTCCTGCACTTGCAGATTGACCTTGAGCAAAGCCGCCACCAAAGTCAGAATTAGGCAGATCAATAACGATTCGATTCGGTGAATCCATTTTGGATACTTTTGGTGTTACGTTTTTGTCCAGTGTAACCAATAAGCGGCTCTCACTAAAACTAATACCGTTCACCAGTGCAAGACCGTTCTCGGCGTTTGATCCTGATTCCGAAGTCGTTCCTCCGCCGGTGCTCGTGCCTGTTGTTGCCAACGTGACAATTTTGTCGCTGTTATTCCAGTTTACTTTGATCCCCATCTGTTCACTAACCAGACGAATGGGTACTAATGTAGTACCATTTTGAACAACCGGTGCTGTATTCAGCGTATACGTTTGGTTATCGACAGAAGCCGATTTTTTGCCAATATTCAATGTGATTGATTTACCTTCGCCATCAATCGCAACCTTACCATCATCTTGATTCCAGGTTACTTGATAACCCAGTTCCTGAGAAATCACACGAATCGGCACCATCACCGAACCATCCATATTCTGTACTTCTTCTGGAATACTAAGTTGCTGTCCATTTAATACAACACGTGTGTTCGTGGCAGCATCACCGATGTGGGGAAAGGACCACATAAACGCAAACAAAAATAACAAAAAAGCAAATTTCTTCATTCTTCACCCCTACCATTCCCGTTTTTTATTACCGAACTTCTTGTACGGCTCCTACCGGTTTTCACATACAACCCGACGATTGTTTAGACGCTCAACTTGGTCAAAAGTTGCGAGTCTTTTACAATCTTAACAGAATGAACGCGACCTTTCCTTAAATTTAAAAATGTTACGTCAATGTAACCTTAAAATTCAAGGCGATTTCAACAAAATAAAAATGCACAACCCGCTGTCATAAGTACTATCGACAGGGTTATGCATTTTTTTAAGAATTATACGAATAAATGCTGAGCTTTATTATTTTCGTAGGTTGTAATATCTGCTTCATGTTGTAAAGTTAGACCAATATCATCCAGCCCTTGAAGTAAAAATTGACGACGATGCTCATCCAGATCAAAATCAATCGTTAGACCGTAATCATCGGACAATTGTTTGTTCTCCAAATCTACTTTTAGACGGTAACCTTCATGATCGGCTGTACGTTGGAAAATGTCTTGTACTTGCTCTTCAGACAATTTGACAGGTAAAATTCCGTTTTTGAAGCAGTTATTATAGAAAATATCTGCAAATGATGGTGCGATAACACAACGGAATCCATAATCCATAATCGCCCACGGTGCATGCTCACGAGAAGAACCGCAACCAAAGTTCGCACGGGAAACCAGTACAGAAGCTCCTTCGTAACGAGGTTTATTCATTTCAAAATCTTGATTCACATTGCCCGCTTCATCCCAGCGCCATTCGTAAAATAGAAATTGTCCAAAACCTGTACGTTCGATTCTTTTCAAAAACTGCTTAGGAATAATAGCATCTGTATCGACATTTACACGGTCTACAGGAGCCACGATCCCGTTTAATTGTTTGAATTCTTCCATGGATAATTACCCCTCTCCTAGTTCAATACTTCTGATTTGAAATTCCAGTCACGTACATCGGTAAAGTGTCCTGTGATCGCCGCTGCTGCTGCCATTGCTGGAGAAACTAGATGCGTACGTCCACCACGTCCTTGACGCCCTTCAAAGTTACGATTCGATGTTGAAGCACAGCGTTGTCCAGGTTGTAATACATCCGGGTTCATCGCTAGACACATACTGCATCCTGCTTCACGCCATTCAAAACCAGCTTCTTTAAATACCACATCCAAGCCTTCTTTTTCCGCTTGAATCTTCACGCGTCCAGAACCAGGAACGACGATAGCTGTCAAACGATCCGAAACAGTATATCCTTTCGCTACAGCTGCTGCTGCACGCAAATCTTCAATACGTCCATTGGTACAAGAACCGATAAATACATAATCAACCGGAATTTCAGCCATCGGTGTACCCGGAGCCAAATCCATATATTCAAGTGCTTTTTCAGCAGCTCTACGTTCATTTTCAGTCGTGAAATCAGCAGGGTTCGGTACGGAAGAAGTAATATCTGTACCCATACCCGGACTTGTTCCCCAGGTTACTTGTGGAATTAATGCATCGACATCAAATTCAAGCACAGTATCATACTCTGCATCTGCATCTGTTGTTAACTGTTCCCAACGTGCTACAGCTTCTTCAAATGCTGCGCCTTGTGGAACATATTGGCGACCACGAAGATATTCGATCGTTGTTGCGTCTGGTGCGATTAGACCTGCTCTTGCACCACCTTCAATGGACATATTACATACAGTCATACGTTCTTCCATCGTTAACTCACGAATCGCTTCGCCTGTATACTCCAATACATAACCTGTTGCAAAATCAGTACCATATTTCGCGATAACGCCCAAGATCATATCTTTTGCTGTAACGCCCGGTTTGCGTGACCCATTAAAACGAATTTCCATCGTTTTGGACTTGGATTGTTGCAAACACTGTGTTGCCATAACATGTTCTACTTCACTGGTTCCGATACCAAAAGCAAGAGCACCAAAAGCTCCATGAGTTGATGTATGACTATCTCCGCACACGATTGTTTTGCCCGGATGAGTTAGACCCAATTCTGGACCCATAACATGGACAACCCCTTGATCAATCGTATCAAGATCAAATAGTTTGACTCCAAAATCTGCACAGTTCTGACTTAATGTATCAATTTGTTGCTTAGAAATTGGATCTTTAATATTAAAACGATCTGTTGTCGGTACGTTATGATCCATCGTTGCAAACGTTAATTCTGGACGACGTACTTTACGATTGCTTAGACGTAAGCCTTCAAATGCTTGCGGCGATGTTACTTCATGTACTAAATGTAGATCAATATACAAAATACTCGGTTGATTTTCTTGTTGAAAAATAACGTGATTATCCCAAATTTTCTCGTACAATGTTTTTTTACTCATTATTTTCACCCCATCATAAGATTCGGACTAAGTCAGCGAACATTCTCTTGTAGCAGATTACGATGGCTGCAATGAAATCTTGGACCTGAGAATGAAGCACCGCTTTATATTGAATCTAATATAACATCCAGTGCTATATTGTTCCAAGATATAATAACTATAGAAGTTATAGGCTATACTTATAAGTGAACTTTTATTAAAATAGATGTATAAAAACAATAGATGTACGAAGGAGCAACTGAACATGGAACTTAGACAATTGCAATATGCGTTACAAATAGCCGCTGAACGTAACTTTTCACGTGCAGCCGAGAAATTACATATTGCTCAACCTTCACTTAGTCAGCAATTATCCAAATTAGAAAAAGAATTAGGGGTGCTTTTGTTCCAGCGGAATACCAGTACTGTAGAATTAACTCATGCAGGTGCTAATTTTGTAGAACAAGCGCAGAAGATTATTGATGCGGTGGAACAGTTACGTCAAGAAATGGCAGATATTTCGCAATTACAAAGTGGACGTGTTGTGGTTGGTAGTATGCAGATTACCGGTTCACATTTACTCCCTCATGTATTACCTGCTTTCCGTGCTGCTTATCCGCAGATTGAAGTTATCTTAATAGAAGATACTTCGCTGAATCTGGAAAAGTTAACTGCAAGTGGTAAAACTGATTTGAGTCTACTGGCTCTTCCACTGACAGAACCTTCACTGACTTATGAACCCGTTGGCGATGAATTGATCGACCTAGCTGTACCCCCTAACCATCCTTTAGCTCAACGCTTTGCGAATGGTGATCATCGGCCTGTACAATTAAAAGAATTAGAACATGAACCATTTATCGTACTTAAAAAAGGACAAGGATTCCGCAAAATTGTATTCGATGTCTGTAAAGAAGCAGGATTTGAACCACAAGTGGTATTTGAAAGTAATAATATTGAGACGATCCAATCTTTAGTCGCTACTGGAATGGGTGTTACTTTTGTTCCTCATTATATTGCACGAGCACGACGTGGCGAGTTTTTACCGATTTATTTACCTTTAGCCGAGCCGATTCCAAGCCGTACTCTGGTCATTGCACGTCGCAAAGGACGCTACCTTTCCAAAGCCGCTGAAGCTTTTGTGCAGACTTTTAAAGAAACAATGATCAATGTAGTGAATCCTGAACAATAAAAATAAGGAGAAGACATGAACTGTCTCTCCATATTTCTGCATTTGAATTTTTATACAAAGACTAGCACTTGATGAATCGTAAAATACTTTATCATCGAAAATCATCTTCTTAACGAAAAAGATTCTTCTTTTAAAGATTTTGCAGAAAATCAATATATCCTGAAATACTTTCTTCAATACGTACAGGAGTAGATTCGTGCTCTGCACTATAGAAAGCGGTAAAGCCTTGATACGAAGCATGAATATAATCGAATGTCATTTCAAAAGGAAGTAATATTTGTTCTAACGTATAACGATATTTTCCTTCGGGTTGATAATCAGCTTCACTTACGCCTACAGTTACTGCAATAGCGACTTTACGATCAGTAAATACTTTACCTGTTGAACCGTATGCCCAACCATATAATAATACTTCATCCAACCATTTTTTCAAAAGTGGCGGCGAATTAAACCAGTATAATGGAAATTGAAAAACAATGTGATCATGGGCTTCAACTAGTGCTTGTTCTTGCTCCACATTTATTTTTTCGTCAGGATAGACTTTATACAATTCATGGATAGTAAATTGATCTGGATACTGTTCCAATTCTTTGACCCAACGTTTATTAATCACAGAATCCTCCATATGAGGATGCGTTACAATAACTAATGTTTTCATATAAACCTCCATCATGATGACGCGTATTTGTGTTGCTTCAATCATTGTATGGTGAATTACATTTTAAAAAAAGTACGCACTTTAATGTTAGATACTAACCTAAAGGAGAGTATGTTATGCATATCGGTAACTATAGTCTGACAGGCGTTGATCTTAAAGATACAGGATTTGGCTACACCCTCTCACTGGTAGGTGGGAAATATAAAATGATCGTGATGTACTGGTTAGCCGGCGAAAATAAAGTGATGCGCTATAATGAACTCAAGCGCTCGATTGGGACGATTTCTTTCAAAACGTTAAGTGTTACACTAAAAGAATTAGAACAAGATCAGCTAATCATCCGTACGGAATATCCACAAGTACCACCTAAAGTAGAATACCGTTTATCTGCACGTGGACAATCTTTGATACCTATTTTGGATATGATGTGTGATTGGGGCGAACAAAATCAGTTAGAGCAGGATGTATTAGAATCCAATCCACTATAAAAAAACAGCAAAAACAATAGTAATCATATCTTAATTACAAAAAGTAATAAAAATACTATTAATAACAATGGATTGCGTTTATACTGGAGATAGTGCAACTAACATGATTACACCTTATAGATCGTTTTATTTATATTTATCAATGTGCATTCTATTTATTTTACTGGAGGATTATACCTATGAAAATTGAAGTTTGGTCAGATTATCAGTGTCCATTTTGTTATATCGGCAAAGCACGTCTTAATAAAGCATTAGAACAATTTCCGAATCGGGACGAAGTAGAAGTTAGTTTCCGTAGCTTTGAGTTGGACCCGAATGCTGCTAAAGATATTCCAATGAATATGTACGAAATGTTAATGAACAAATATGGCTTAACGTTAGAGCAAGTGAAGCAAAATAGCGCTAACTTATGGCAACAAGCCAAAAATGAAGGTTTGGATTTCCAATTTGATACGATGGTATTAACCAACAGCTTTGATGCGCATCGTCTACTCAAATTTGCCGCTAAACAGGGTAAAGAAGCAGAAATGAACGAAGCTTTATTCCGTGCTTATTTTACAGATTCATTGCATATTGGAGATCATGATACATTACTTGATATCGCTGAACGTGTAGGCTTGGATCGCACCGAGACACAGACCTTTTTGAACAGCGAACAATTGGGCAAAGAAGTTCGTCAAGATGAACAACAAGCGAATCAATTAGGTGTAACTGGAGTTCCTTTCTTTGTTGTTAATAACAAATATGGTATCTCTGGAGCACAACCGACAGAAGTCTTCCTAAATACATTGCAAGATGTATGGGCAGAAGATCATCCATTACAAATGATCAATAGCACTGAAGGCGATGTATGTGTAGATGGTTCATGTATCGTACCGGACCAAAAATCGTAAGCTATATTCGTAGTAACATCTTTATTTCATAATAATCGGTCATCAAAAAACGCTTCTGTTATGTATTAACGTACAATCCTTGAGATAAGCCTAACCTATCTAGGAGTTTACGTTTACTACAGCAGAAGCGTTTTTTTAACCTTTTTTTGAAATTCATGGTGAACTTTTAGGATACGAACTGTTGATTATACCATTGTACCGCTGCTTCCACTTCGGTTGCAGTTAATTGGTGTCCGTAATTTTCCCAATGCAAATGTAAATTTGCCTGTGCATCTACAAAATACTTCGCTAATTCTTCTGTTTCTGCGCGAGGAATAATCGGATCATTGGTACCTGAACCCATAAAGATCGGAATACCTGAAAGATCAGGCACGGTTACACTGCGAAGTGGAACCATCGCATGATGCAGAACAGCTCCTTTTAACGATTGATTATCATGGAAAAGTAAGCTTGCTGCAATATTAGCACCATTGGAATATCCTACAGCTACAATATTGCGACGATCAAATCCATACTCGACTGCGGCTTCATCCAAAAACGTATTCAATTCATGCGTACGAGCAATCAAATCAGGCTCATCGAATACTCCTTCTGCCAAGCGACGGAAAAAGCGTGGCATTCCATTTTCCAAAACAGCTCCACGCACACCCAATATCGAAGCTGTTGGTGCAAGACGTTGCGCTAAAGGAATTAAATCATTTTCTGTTCCACCTGTACCATGTAACAATAAGAGTAACGGTTGTGAAGGATCGCTTCCTTGTTTAAAAATATGCTTTAAAGTCAGTGTCATTTTCTATTCCTCCATTCTTTATTTATGATTGAGCTGATACTTTACGAACTTCGATCGGTAATAGATTGTTTTCGATCAATTCACGTTGTGGTTCATACCATTCAGGTAACATTAATTTTTGTCCTAATTGATCAGCTGGTTCGTCATTAGCGAATCCTGGAGGATCTGTAGCAATTTCAAATAAGATTCCACCTTCTTCACGGAAGTAGACTGCATTGAAATATTGACGATCAATCACTGGTGTAGGTTGGAATCCTCCTGCTTGTACTTGTTCACGCCATAGTTCATGCTCTGCAAAGTCAGCCGCACGCCATGCGATATGATGAACGGTTCCTGCTCCAGCAATCCCTCTTGGTAATTCGCGAGAATTGACATCAATAATATTACCAATCTCTCCATCGGCTTGAAAACGAACATATCCATCTTCTTCCGCAATTTTGGTTAATCCCAATATATGCTCTACCGTATGCAACGTTTTAGCTGGTGCTGCGCTAAATAATACACCACCACCGAATCCTTTGATTGCTTGGGCAGCCGTAATCCCGTCCCATTCCCATGTACTCTGTGCGCCGCCCTCACGTTCTACCAATTCGATCCGTAGACCATCATGATCTTCAAATCGTAATAATTGTTCGCCAAAACGTTGAACCGGTTCAAAGCGAATGCCTAATCGAGTTAAGCGCTCTTTCCAGAAATCAAGTGATCCTGTTGGAACAGCAAATACTGTAATTCCCAATTGACCTGCTCCAACGGCTCCTTTACGTGCACCTGGTTGTGGGAAAAAGGTAACGATCGTTCCTGGACTACCACCAGCATCTCCAAAGTACAAATGATATACATCGGGTGCATCAAAGTTAATTGTTTTTTTAACCATATGCAATCCAAGTACGCCTGCATAGAAATCAACATTACGTTGTGGATCAGATACGAAAGAAGTGATGTGGTGAATACCTGCTGTGCGAAGTGTCATAATAATCTCCTTTTTGTTAATTCATTTTTTTAATTTTGATTTTAAATGATTTTTGAATGACCTTATTTGAAATATCTTTAAATTAAACTAATTACGTATACAAATGTCTACGTTGTAAGCTCGTGTTGTATATCTTTATTATAAACAGTTTGCACAATAACAAAAGACCTTTAGGGAAGAATGTTGCTGAACACCGAACTAACTAACTTTTAGTAAGTTAAAAGATTTAAATTAGGATTGTTTTCTTCTTCTGTGCGAGATCGTTCATTTGTATGCTCATTTACTCTTTCTAAATGACAGCATAAAAAAAGCGGAAATAATAGCATACGATATATGCTGTATTATTTCCGCTTGTGTAGAATCTATGTGTTACCTCGTATGCTGTGTTACTTTTGTTCATGAATATATAATTCAGGACGGCGATCTGCAAATACAGGAATACGTCCACGTACTTCATCTGCTAGATCAAGATCTATCGTCGCACTAATGATTCCTTCTACTTCATCGCCTTCAGCTAATACTTCACCCCAAGGATCAATAATCATCGAATGTCCGAAAAATTCACTTTTCTCGTCCCGTCCGACTCGATTGCAAGCCACGACATACATTTGATTCTCAATCGCACGTGCAGTCAGTAGTGTACGCCAATGATGCATACGTGGATGAGGCCATTCCGCAGGCACGAACCAGATTTGTGCACCGGCTAGAGCTAGACTGCGTGCTAACTCGGGAAAGCGAAGATCATAACAAATCGAAGCGGAAGCCGTCACATCATGTAGAGGAAATAATGCTTTCTCCTCACCCGGTTGCATAAATTTCTCTTCGTTCATCAATTTGAACAAATGAATTTTATCGTATTTGGCAGTACGCTCGCCATCTGCTCCATACACATATAATGTATTATAAAAACCGCTCTCCCGTTGTTCTGATATCGAACCTCCTACCAGTACAATCTGATGTTGCTTAGCGATTTGACTCATCCATGCGGTCAGCTTGCCATTTTCACGTTCAGCTAATCCTTCTAAGCGATCGAGAGCGTAACCGGTATTCCACATTTCAGGAAGTACGATTACATCGGGTCTTGGCGCCGCACTCATTGCTTGTGTAATCCATTGTTCAGCACGTTGTTGATTAACTGTAGGATTCGCAAGCTCAATATCCATTTGAATCAAAGCAATATGTAATTGACGTGTCTTATTCATTGGTTATAATCCCCTTTATCACAGCTTGAGTAGCTAGCTGAATCTAAGCTAGTTTTAATGTAGCATGAGTTTATTATTTTGGATATCCTCTATATAGAATCAGTAATATAGAATGGGCAACGAACCCTTCTGACTTTCGATTCCCTTAAATCTCCTGTATACTGATCGGAAAAATCATGATAGATTAGGAACACTTGAGGTTTTTTTAAATTTTAACAATCATACCATGAATTTAGCGGATACGGAGTGATAACGATGACTACTTCTTCAAACTCAAACTCAAATACAAATGAATTACCAAGTATATCAATACAACCTGCCAGTGTCATGAATCAACTGCCTGAACAATTTTTTGCCAAGCTTGTTCAAAATGTTAATCGTCAGGTTGCCGCAGGGCATGATGTTATTAACTTGGGGCAAGGAAATCCTGATCAACCAACCCCTCCGCATATTGTAGAAGAATTGCGTGAAGCCGCTGGAAATCCACAATATCATAAGTACTCGCCTTTTTCCGGTTATTCTTTTCTCAAAGAAGCGGCGGCACAACGTTATAAAGAAGATTATAATGTCGATCTTGATCCTGAGACGGAAGTTGCTATTTTATTCGGTGGCAAAACAGGTCTGATCGAAATTAGCCAAATTATGCTTGAACAAGGGGATATATGTCTTGTTCCTGATCCGGGGTATCCTGATTACTGGTCTGGTGTTGCACTATCTGGTGCAGAGATGTCCTTTATGCCTTTGACAGAAGAAAATAAATACTTACCGGATTATAATGCAATTGCACCCGAAATATTAGATAAAGCCAAGTTGATGTTTCTAAATTATCCGAACAATCCTACATCGGCGACAGCTCCTTACTCTTTCTATGAAGAAACAGTACAATTTGCAGCTAAGCATAATATTGTTGTTGCTAGCGATTTTGCTTATGGAGCGATAGGATTTGACGGAGAACAACCGGTGAGCTTTTTACAGATTCCGGGTGCCAAAGAAGTCGGCGTTGAGTTCTATACGTTATCCAAAACGTATAATATGGCTGGCTGGCGTGTTGCTTTTGCTCTAGGAAATAAAGAAATCATTCGTCTGATCAACTTAATGCAAGATCATGTGTATGTGAGTTTGTTTGGAGGTATTCAAGCAGCGGCAGCCAAAGCTTTAACAGAGTCACAACAATGTGTGACTGATCTGGTAGCTACCTATGAATCTCGCCGAAATGCTTTTTTTGCTGAATTGGAAAAAATCGGTTGGGAAGCTCAAGCGCCTAAAGGTTCTTTCTTTGCCTGGTTGCCTACACCTAACGGCATGGGTTCAGAAGAATTTGCCACTTTATTGCTGGAAAAAGCACATGTCGCTGTAGCACCAGGAGTTGGCTTCGGAACCAAAGGTGAAGGATATGTACGTATCGGTCTACTCACTTCTGAAGAACGGTTGCAAGAAGCGGTACGCCGTATTGGTAAGCTAGGATTATTCAAGTAAGTGATGCGGTGCTTGGCAAAAGCGCTTGATCATGCTATTCTAGTTTGCAACAAACAGTTAGCGTAAGCTTCATGGATACGCTATGGATACGAATGATTGTGATGACGGGAACAGTACGTAAACCTGCGGTGTGTATAGAGAGTGAATCCCAGCGGCTGAAAGGATTCGCCACCAGCTCTTACCGAACCTACCCCCGAACTTTTAGCGCCTATAACGCTAAACGGATACCTACCGTTATCTTGGATATTTAAGTCGGACAGAACGATAGATTCTGTCAATAAAGGTGGTACCGCGGGAGCTCAGACTTTCGTCCTTTGCATTGTATGTTGATGTAGAGGATGAAAGTCTTTTTTGTTTATATTCTAACTAAATATAGAAATGGATAGGCAGTTATAAAGGAGTGAACATATTGTCAAATCAGCGTATTGTTGTCAAGATTGGGAGCAGCTCGCTAACCGGACCACAAGGAGGACTTGATCATCAAGCTGTTGATTTTTTTGCAGATGAGATCGCCTCGTTACAGCGTGCAGGGTACTCTGTGCTTTTGGTCACCTCGGGAGCTGTTGCCGCAGGATTTAGAGAAATAGGCTATCCTTCACGTCCCAAGTTATTACATGAAAAGCAAGCCGCCGCTTCGGTCGGTCAAGCCCTGCTGATGCGTGATTATCAACAAGCTTTTGCACGTCATGGCATAGTTAGTGGACAGGTATTATTAACCCGCAGTGATTTTAACAATCGGAAACGAACAGGCAATGCAACCATGACTATTGAAGAATTGCTGAAGCAAGGGGTTATTCCTATTTTCAATGAAAATGATACGGTATCTGTCGATGAATTGAAATTCGGTGATAATGATACATTATCTGCGCTGGTTGCTAATCTAGCACGTGCTTCGCAATTGATTATTCTAACGGACATGGAAGGATTGTATAATGCTGATCCCCGTCATGATCCAACGGCTAAGCGATATGATCGCATTGATGAGATTACCGATGAAATCTATGCGGTTGCTGGAGGTTCGGGTTCTGCGGTAGGTACAGGTGGTATGCGTTCGAAGATTGATGCCGCCAAAATAGCCACTCGTGGCGGTGTACCTGTATTTGTTGGTCGTGTACGTGAAGTCGGTGATCTCAAAGCAGCGATTGATCATCATGGTAAAGGAACGTATTTTGCGACGCATGTCTCTGCACTTTCGATTAAAAAGCAATGGCTTGGCTTCTTATCGACTCCACTGGGCACCCTTATTGTTGATGATGGTGCAGCTCAAGCATTGACTCGTGAATATCGTAGTCTATTACCTGTTGGGATTAAGCAAGTGGAAGGTCAATTTCATGCCGGAGATGTGATTGAAGTGGTGAATCTTCAGCGTGAAGTACTGGGGCGGGGTATCGTCAATTATGATCATGATCAATTACAATTAATCTGTGGTCTACCTAGCTCTGAGGTATCGAAGCGATTAGGTATTGAAGATATCCACCGCTTAGAAGCTGTCCATCGGGATGAATGGGTTTCATTATAATCTTTGATTTATACTTTAACTTATTAGGATAGAGGAGGTTTTTTATTATGAGTGAAGTATTACACAAGTCCACTCTTGCCAAACAAGCTTCGACTAGACTAGGTGCATTATCTACTGATGACAAAAATGAAGCGTTATTGATCATGGCCAAAGCGCTCATCTCTCATACAGATGAGATTATTACAGCCAATATCGAAGATTTAGAACGTGGACGGGCACAAGGAACATCGGAATCGATGTTAGACCGCCTACGTCTGGATAGCGTACGGATTGAAGGAATAGCTTCTGCTCTACGTCAAATCGCTGATCTGGATGATCCTGTAGGTGATCTTTTGGAAACGTTAGAACGTCCTAATGGATTGATTATCGAGAAGCTTCGTGTCCCTATTGGAGTGATCGGAATTATCTATGAAGCTCGTCCAAATGTCACTGTCGATGCGGCAGGATTATCTCTCAAAACAGGTAATGCTGTTGTTCTACGTGGTGGTTCTGCTGCCCTTTCTTCTAATCGTAAAATGGTTGAAGTGCTTCATCAAGCGCTTGAACAATCTGCTATTCCACGTGATGCCTTACAACTGATCGAAGATGCAGATCGTGCTTCTGTCAATGAAATGATGAAGCTGAATGGTATTATCGATGTTATTATTCCACGTGGTGGTCATTCTTTAATCCAAAATGTGGTTCAAAATTCGACTGTTCCTGTAATTGAAACCGGAGCAGGCATCTGCCATACCTTTTTTGATGCTACAGCAGATCATCAGATGGCATTAGACATAGCGATCAATGCTAAAGTACAGCGTCCTTCCGTCTGTAACTCGATGGAAACACTATTAGTGCATACAGACTATGACCAGACTGCTTTTATCGCGCTTGCTGAAGCTTTACGTGAGGATCAGGTAGAAATTCGAGGTTGCGCAGGAACACGTCAATTGATTCCATGGGCAAAAGAAGTGACTGAACAAGATTATGCTACCGAATATAATGACTATATTTTGAATATCAAAATTGTAGCTAATATGGATGAAGCATTGCAACATATTGCGACTTATGGCACGATGCACTCGGAATGTATCGTTACCGCTGATGAGAATAATGCCAAACGCTTTATGCAAGAAGTCGATGCCGCTGCTGTGTACCACAATGCTTCTACTCGTTTTACTGATGGATTCGAATTCGGATTCGGGGCTGAAATTGGCATCAGTACACAGAAACTACATGCACGCGGCCCTATGGGATTACCTGCACTCACTTCGACCAAATATCGTATTTACGGAAATGGTCAAATTCGTCAATAATATAAATATGAATCATAGGTTCATAAAAGATATTTTGCTCTGCAAAAATCATATTTGATTTAACTAGAAGATGTAGCGCTTGTAATACCAAGTGCTTGAAAGGATGAAAATGATGAGTCACCCTCAATCTTTACAAACGTTAATAACAGAACCTCTTTGTTTTTATGGATCAGGATCTATGGCAGAAGCAATTTTACGAGGGTTAGTGAATCGAGCTGTTGTGGTTCCTGCTCACGTAACAATGCTAAACCGTGGAAATAAGGAACGTTTAGATTATTTAGTACAACGTTACGGTGTTGCTGTCGCTGGAGAAGAATCGACACGTACAGCCGCTTTGCAACAAGCCAAAGTGATTGTACTAGCGATGAAACCTGTCGATGCAGCTCATGCACTTCGTCAGTTAGGACCTACTTTGACAGAAGATCAGTTGATTGTTTCTGTGATTGCAGGTTTGGAAGTAGGTACGATTCAGCACTTACTCGGTCGCAAGCAACCTGTAGCACGTACCATGCCCAATACTTCAAGTAGTATCGGACTTGGAGCCACAGGTCTAGTCTTTTCGGAAGAAGTGAGTCTGGAACAACGTCAATTAGTTCATCATCTATTTGAAGCTGTCGGTACGGTAACCGAGATCGAAGAATCTCAAATGGAAACGTTGACGGGTATTTCAGGAAGTGGCCCTGCTTATATTTATTATGTAATGGAATCGATGATTCGTGCAGGGATCGAAGGAGGATTATCTGCTGAGCAAGCACGTGAACTTACGATTCAGACCGTGATCGGTGCTTCTCATATGGTACAACAAACCGGTGAAGAACCTGCTGCTCTGCGTGCCAAAGTTACTTCTCCTAATGGATCAACCGCAGCGGCGATTAAAGTATTTGAAGATGCACATATGCAAGACACGATTGTACGTGGTGTAGAACGCTGTGCAGAACGTTCTCGTGAGATGGGTGCTGCACTCAAGGAGGACAATTCATGAGTTATTGTATAGCTTCTTATCGTTGTTATGATAGCCAAGCTGATTTTCATAAAAAAGCTTCTTCAATTGCAATTGGGATGACGGTCGGTAGCTGGACCGAATTACCTGCCGCCAAGCAAGAATCTATGAAAAAACATCTAGGTGAAGTCATTTCTGTTGAGGTGAATGAATCCGAACAAGGTGAGCGTTATGCGGATATTCAGATCGCTTACCCTGATGCTAACTTCAGTTCCGATATTCCTGCATTATTGATTACGGTATTTGGTAAAATTTCGATGGATGGTCAGATCAAATTAACCAACTTACAATTCTCAGATACGTTTTTAAGTGCTTTTACGGGCCCTAAATTTGGCATCCAAGGTGTACGTGATATTCTAGGTATTCCTGAACGTCCGTTATTAATGAGTATTTTCAAATCAGTGATCGGTCATGATCTGGATGAATTAACACGTCAATTTACAGCACAAGCTCTAGGTGGCGTGGATCTAATTAAAGACGATGAAATTTTATTTGAAAATGAATTAACACCGATCGAAAAACGTGTGGCTGCTTGCCGTAAAGCTGCCGATGATGTACAAGCACAAACAGGCAAAAAAGTACTGTATGCTGCTAATCTAACCGGTCATACTTTTAAATTAAAAGAACAAGCCAAAAAAGCAATCGATTCAGGAGCCAATGCTCTACTTCTTAATGTATTAGCTTATGGATACGATGTGCTTCATGAACTGGCACGCGATCCTGAGATCAATATTCCAATTATGGCACATCCATCGCTTGCAGGTGCTTATTACCCATCGCCTTATTATGGGATTTCGGCTTCGGTGTTACTGGGTCAATTGATGCGTATTGCGGGTGCTGATCTTGTACTATTCCCTTCTCCTTATGGCTCAGTAGTTATGCCCAAAGCAGAAAATATGGCAATTCGGGAGCAACTGGTATCCCCAGCCTTGCCTTTCCAGCATAGCTTCCCTGTACCTTCGGCTGGTATTCATCCAGGGCTTGTACCGTTGATTCTGAAAGACTTTGGTCATCAGGTAATTATTAATGCTGGTGGCGGTATTCACGGTCATCCCGAAGGTGCTAGCGCGGGTGGTAGAGCTTTCCAACAAGCTATAGATGCTGCCTTGGCAGGTACTTCACTTGCTGATCATGCCGCTCAAGGACATCAAGAACTTAGACAAGCATTAGAACTTTGGGGTGGAGAACGATGAGTGTAAGTAAACAACCGATTATTTTTTGTGATTTTGATGGTACGATTACCAATTCCGACAATATTGTTGCGATTATGAAACATTTCTCTCCTCCTGGATATGAAAAGATTATGAATGAAGTCGTCGGAGGTCAACGTTCGATTCGTGATGGTGTAGGTAAAATGTTTGCACTACTGCCTTCTTCACAAAAGCAAGAAATTGTGGATTATGTGATGAATACAGCCGGTATTCGTGAAGGATTTAGCGATTTTCTAGCTTTAGTTCATCGCCACCAAATTCCTTTTTATGTGACCAGCGGTGGAATCGACTTTTTCTTAAAACCATTATTAGCTCCTTTTGATATTGCAGAAGATCATATTTTCTGTAACGGTGCTGATTTTAGTGGTGAACATATTGAGATTGTATGGACTCATCCTTGTGATGAACATTGTCAAAATGATTGCGGAATGTGTAAAACGACGGTTATGCGTCAATTTTCACCGGATCAATATGAGCGTATCCTTATTGGAGATAGCTTAACTGATTTTGAAGGAGCTAAGATTGCTGATCTGGTCTACTCACGCTCTGTCTTAACAGACAAATGTGTAGAACTAGGGGTTGATCATGTACCTTTCCATACTTTCCATGATATTATTTCAGATTTTGGACAACGAATAGGAGCGATACATTCATGAGTTTTGTTAATATTCCTTTAGAGCATAAGCAAGCGGCATTACAAGAGCTAAGTGGCATCAAAGAGCAATTCGCTGCAAGACATTGGTTTCCAGGTACAAGCGGTAACTTATCGCTTCGTGTAGGCGACTACATGCCTGAGAACTTCCATTTTGCCATTACAGCAAGTGGTAAAGACAAATCAGTAAGCACACCGTCTGATTTCTTATTTGTAGATCAAGATGGTCGTCCTTGTGAGACTACCGGGCTGAAGCCTAGTGCAGAGACATTAATTCATTGCGAAATCTATCGTGAAACCGGTTGTGGTGCCGTATTCCATGTACACACCGTATTCAATAATCTAGTAAGCGAATATTTTGGTGAACAAGGTGAAGTGCCGATTCAAGGATTAGAATTAATAAAAGCATTCAATATCTGGGAAGAAAATGCTGCGATTACGATCCCTGTTCTTCCTAACTATGCTGAAATTCCTAAAATTGCTGAATTGGTATCGGGTGTTTTGAATCAATCGATTCCAGGTATTCTGTTACGTGGACATGGTATCTATGCTTGGGGTCAAAACGCATTTGAAGCCAAACGCCATCTAGAAGCATTTGAGTTTATTTTTGAGTACATCTATCGTGATTTGCTACTAAGAAAATAAAAAGAGTCTCTGTGCCTTTTAAAAGATCGATGAAGTGATGATTTCGTCTATAGGATTAGATGATTTACTCTTATAGACGAAATTAATCTCTCTCTTACATGTAATCCGTTCGTGTTTGAAGATATAAAAATCAATATTAGGGTCATTTTTCTTAAATGAAGCGTTATCATTTTGGAAATATTTGAAAAAAACGTACAAAAAAGCTGACATTATGGTTAATGTCAGCTTTTTTTGTATGTAAAACACAATTTGTTGTTGCCCTTCATCACAAATACCCGTATACTGATTATAAATTAACAACAAGCGTACAGATGAACGAATTGATCTGCATTGCTTCACTTGAATATGTTGCATTTCGTATAAGAAATACCATAATAGAAACCATCTATGGCAGTAGATGGCTTCATGTATATCTTTATTGGTATTTTTCTATCCTATGCTCTTGGCCGATCAGATGGATAAATCTTATTTTTGCGGAATAGTCAATTGGTATCCAGCTGGAAGAAGATTGTTAGCAGCAATCAACTCATCTACAGTTACACCATATTGAGCAGCGATTTCAGTAAGGCTAGCACCTTGTGGAACAACTACAGTTACATTTGTTTTAGCTTGTGCTTCAGTAGCAGGTGTCTTAGCGGCATCTGTTTTTTCTTGTTCTGGAGCAGTTGTTGTTTCGTTAGAAGAACCGAACATTGCATTTACTTGTGCAGATACAGCAGCTTGGTAAGCAGCGTTGTCAGCACGTTTTTCTGCTTTGTCTTTGTTTTTCTCATGGTTAGAATCGTTAGTTGCAGCAGATACTTGGTGTGCTCCCAAAGGTGCTACTACGGATACTGCTCCCAAACTTGCTGCTACTACTGTAGACAATAATACTTTTTGAATTTTGCTGTTCATCATTTTGTATCTCTCCTAATTGAATGTTTTATTTTGTATTACTATGTGTTACGTGTTTGTGTTGATTTTAGATCACTCTATACGCTAACCACTTTAGCTTCTTATGAATAATTATGAGATAGTAGTCATGTATTTGTAAGTATTCAGTACTTGTTTATCAGGGCAAAAGTAACTTTACTCCTATTTCAAATAAATTGCAACCCTACTGAAATGATTTTTATTATATTTTGCAAAATTAAATGTAACTACATAATAGAAACATACCTAATTAGTTTAGCGCTTACATTTTTCATAAACTTTTTACCATTTTAATATTTACTGTATATTTTTTCACATTCCGTTTACATTTCTGATTTGCTTCTTTTTTGTACATATTCTGTACACATTTCAGTAATGATGTTATATTAATTGACATATCAAGCGTTTTTATATAAAAATATTATCATATAAATACTTTTGAAGTTATAAATTCCTCTCTATATTCTTGCATTTCACTTGAAAAATATCCTTTTTAGGTTTGCTATCCTATGTAAATCCCTTGGTTACTCTGTAATCAGTTGTTTTTATTTTTACATTTCTCTTTTACCATTTATACTAGCGATCAATCTACTACATCACTCTTCATGTTATATATACCTCACACCTAACTAGCTAGCTATAATTTTTGATCTTCTTTTATTACAGACAAACTCCTTTTTCCAAATATAGGATAATGTATATTCATGCTTTTTATTGAATAAATAATCTTAAATATTTTCTGTTAGATCCTCCTTAGATTTATATCAAAATGACTCCAAAAAAGAAGATTTTGAGCATAAAAAAATATTTAAAAAGTTTTTAGAAAATCTTTTTTTTTACCTTTTTGAGTCTATTTTGTTCATATAGATTCTCCAAATATTTTCTAAAATATGTAGTCTTTTTATCTATCCAAATGAGCACAAATCTGCTCTTCTTCTATTTCATAAATTTCTATATTTGATCTCTCTATACATTAGATAAATAGATCTAACACAAAAAAGACTGTTTCCCCAAATATTATCGAGGAAACAGCCTTTTGTTTTTTACACTTTATTTATTAATAGCCATGAAACAGATCCTACTAACTTATCGTTGACGGAATTTCTGTGTGTGTGCTCTAGCGTCTTCTACTGTACGTACACGGTTACGATTCCATTCCAGTAAAATACGATCAATGTATCTAAAATGAAGCTTACCTGCAAATACAGCTTCTTTGAGCGCCATTAAAATCAATTCTTCAGCATACCGATCCTGATCGATCCAACTGGAGATCGTTTCGCATTCCATTGGAGATAACGGACGAGCAAATTCTTTTTCAAAAATAATAAAAAGGTTGCGCTCATTCTCTGCTTGCTTATCTGCTTTGGACATCGGTTTGACAGGTTCAGGTAAGACGTCTGAAGAATCAATCATATCCTGCTGCTCTGTAGCCAGTACAGTACCCAGTTTCTCATACAATCCGCTTAGATCATAGCGCTCATAGCGAATGCCTGTTAACGGGTCTTCTTCATCTTCAATTAATACAAACCCTGACTTCATTAACTTCTGGATACGAGTAGCGATCAGAGAAGCATCTGCTCCTGTTCTCCATTGTAGTTCTTCAAGTGTCGGGAATTCATTATTTTCAACTTGTCGAAAAGATAGAATTTGAATGAGCAACATTGCTTCCGCATCATCCAGATCTAATGCCTGATAATATTTGAGCAATGCATAAGGCACATTCGCCGTCTGCAAGCCCAAAGCAAAGGCAGCACCTTTAGACCAGGACTTCCATTGTTCTCCGCCCATGTGATTCACCCTTTCTATTGCTCTACGATTAGACATCATCCTACGCAGAGACTAAGGGTACAGACGGTACAACATACGTGGGAATGCAATGGTTTCACGGACATGATCCAATCCACAAATCCATGCTACCGTACGCTCTAGACCTAGACCGAAGCCAGAATGCGGTACGCTTCCGTAGGTACGTAGATCAAGATACCATTTATAAGCTTCTTCAGTCAGGTTATGTTCTTCAAAACGCTGCTTCATTAGCTCTGGATCGTCAATACGTTGTGATCCACCAATAATCTCTCCATATCCTTCAGGTGCAATCATATCCGCACACAATACCACTTCAGGACGTTCAGGATCAGGTTTCATATAGAAAGCTTTGATATCTTTAGGATAGTTGGTAATAAATACAGGCTTGTCATACGCTTCAGCAATCGCTGTCTCATGTGGCGCACCAAAGTCATTACCCCAAGGAATATCAAAATCTTTACCTTTTAAGAATTCAATCGCTTCATCATATGAAATACGTGGGAATGGCACTTGAATATTTTCTAATTTAGAAATATCACGCTCCAACGTTTCCAATTCAGTACGACAATTTTTAAGTACAGATTGTACCACATAAGCTACAAACTGTTCTTGTACACGCAAGCTTTCTTCATGATCTGTAAATGCCATTTCAGGCTCAATCATCCAGAACTCGATCAAGTGACGACGTGTTTTGGATTTCTCTGCACGGAATGTAGGACCAAATGAATACACTTTACCCAATGCCATTGCTGCTGCTTCCATGTACAACTGTCCACTTTGAGTAAGATAAGCATCTTCATCAAAGTATTTGATATGGAACAATTCTGTAGAATCTTCTGCCGCAGATGGAGTTAAGATTGGCGGATCGACTTTGGTAAATCCATTGTCGTTGAAAAATTCTTGTACTGCACGAATAATTTCTGCACGAATCACCATAACAGCACGCTGTCTATTCGAACGCAACCATAGATGACGATGATCCATCAAGAAATCTGTACCATGCTCTTTAGGTGTAATCGGATAGTTTTCAGTCAAATGGATAATTTCAATCCCTGTAACAGTCATTTCATATCCAGACTTACTACGTGGTTCTTCGCGAATGATTCCTGTTACATACAAAGAACTTTCTTGCGTTAAGCTTTTAGCATCATTCCACAATTCTTCAGATACTTCGCTTTTTACAACAACGCCTTGAATATAACCTGTACCATCACGTAATTGTAAAAACTGGATTTTACCGCTAGAGCGCTTATTGTTGATCCATGCGCCAATCGTGACAGTCTGTTCAACATGCTCATTTACTTTTTTTATAACGGTTTTGGTCGACATTTATATACTCTCCCTTTTGTTTATTGAGCCATATCAATGAAATAGGTATATGAAAAAGGTCATTCTCAGCAAGAAATCAAAGCAAAAAACGACTTTGCTTTGATTTCTACTGGGAATCTCTTATGTTAACATGATTTAAATCATTTGAATAACATCCATTTACCTATTTTAAATCATTATACAATAAACATCTGCTTGTTTATAATCTGTAGTTTTTCTTACTTTTGAATCAACTTGTACGTATCGCGTGCAATCACAAGTTCTTCATTGGTAGGAACAACCAATACTTCTACTTTAGAATCCGGTGTAGAAATGCGACGTGGGTCACCAGAACGAATTTTGTTCAATTCTGGATCTAATTTCACACCAAGATACGTTAAGTTTTCGCATACTTTTTCACGAACGATTGCAGAGTTTTCACCGATACCTGCTGTAAAGACGATTACATCTACACCGTCCATAGCAGCTACATAAGAACCGATGTATTTACGCAAACGATATTCAAACATTTCAAAAGCAAGTGTTGAATTTGCATCGCCTTCTGCCATCGCATCTGTAATCTCACGCATATCACTGCTTGAACCTGAAATAGCCATCAGCCCACTATGTTTGTTCAACATAAAGTTAACTTCGCCAATACTCAGTTCTTCTTTGTTCATGACATAAGGTACGATCGCTGGATCCAAATCACCACTACGTGTACCCATGATTAAACCTTCAAGCGGTGTCATGCCCATAGATGTATCTACAGAAATACCATCTTTAACTGCTGTCAAGCTACCACCGTTACCAATATGGCAAGTGATGACTTTAAGTTCTTTTAACGGGCGTTTGAGGTATTCAGCTGCTGCAAGACTTACATAATAGTGAGAAGTGCCGTGGAATCCGTAACGACGCACTTTGTGTTTTTTGTAAAGTACTTTAGGAATAGCATACAAATATGCTTTTTCAGGCATCGTTTGGTGGAATGCTGTATCAAATACAACCACCTGTGGTACGTCAGGCATATTCAATTCAACAGCTTCAATCCCCATAATATGTGCAGGGTTATGAAGAGGTGCTAGATCGAATAAGCGACGAATTTCTTTTTTTACATCTTTGTCTACAAGAACAGACTCTTTAAATGATTCTGCTCCTTGTACTACACGGTGTCCTACAGCGTCAATTTCATCTACAGATTTCATAACACCATGTTTTTCATCTGTTAAGCTTTCTAGTACACGACGGATTGCAATCGTATGATCTAGAATTTCGCTTACTGTATTGTATTCTTCGCCGCCTGTAGGCTCATGCACAAGGATAGAAGAATCCATTCCAATTCGCTCTACACGTCCTTTAGCTAGAACACTTTCGTCTGTCATGTTATACAGTTGGTATTTTAGAGAAGAACTACCTGCATTAATTACGAGTACTTTCATATCCGGTCACCATCCTTGTCATACTTGAAGAATCCTTCGCCTGTTTTCACGCCAAGACTACCTGCACGCACCATTTTTTTCAAAATGATTGCCGGGCGGTACTTCAGCTCTCCATATTCACGGAACATACGCTCAAGTGCTGCATTGACTGAATCTAATCCGAAACGGTCAGCCATTTCAAGCGGACCATATTGGAATTGATAACCAATGCGCATCGAATCATCGATATCTTCAGCAGAAGCTACACCTTCTTCAAGTACATGCAATGCTTCATTGATCAATAAACAGATAATACGGCTTGTTACAAATCCAGGAGATTCATAAACCATTATTCCGCGTTTGTTTACTGTTTGCTCAATAAAGTTCTTCGTCACTTCAAACGTTTGATCCGATGTACGAAGACCACGAATAATCTCCACTAGATCAATTTTGGATACTGGATAAATAAAGTGCATCCCAATCACGCGTTCTGGGTACATTGTAGAACTAGCCAATTCTGTTAAGCTCAGTGTAGATGTATTACTTGCCAGAATAACGTTGCTTGGACATACTTGATCCAATTGAGCAAAGACTTCTTTTTTCGCTTCTGGATCTTCGCTGATGGTCTCAATAACCAATTCACATGAACTTAGATCTGCAAAATGAGTCACTTTAGCGATTTTGGACAAAATCAATTTTTTCTCTGCATGAGTTAATGCCCATTTCTCCATTTGTTTGTCTAGACTCGTCTCAATCATATCCCAAGCATGGTTCAGCTTGTCCTGTGTTTTCTCAACAAGTAAGACCTCGATGCCCTTCTTAGCAAGCATTTCAGAAATACCTTGTCCCATTGTACCGCCGCCGATAACGCCGACTTTTTTAAAATTCATGGTTTCTTTCCACCCTTCCAATATTCATAAAGTGTATAGACTCATTTTACTCCGTCTATATCCTTTGAAGCCTTTAATTAGTTATCTTCTTTTCTATAGCTTACGTTCATACCTAATACATCGATCGATTGCAATTGATCGGATGTACACGTATATTAAAGCTTAAAAAATCAAAACGTAACGTCAGGCTTTGATATGCTCTCCAACATCTAATAATAGCGTAGCGCAGGCAAAAAGTAAAAAAAAAGTACCAGCATTTTAAATTATGCTGGTACATTTGAACTTTTCTTGAACTGTTGTCGAAATTGTTCGCCAGATAACACTTCTTCTTTTAACAAAATGTCTAAAGATGTGTCAAAAATAAGACGGCGACTATCTAGAATTTCCTTGGTACGTCTGGTTAAATCTTCAAGAATTGTATTATTTTCTTTCATTAGTTGTTCTTTAGGAACCATATTCATACTTACAATTCCAAGTCTGGTCAATCCCGATTCCATCATCGTTTGTACAATACTGAGTGCCTGATCAAAATCACCTCTAGAACCTGTACTCCGTCCTTCATAATACATTTCCTCAGCCGCCGCTCCAGCTAGAGCAATCATGATTTGCTCTTCCAAAAATGGCTTCGTATACAAGTATTGTTCTTGCGCAGGATTATGACGTACATAACCCAGTGCTTGTCCACGCGGACTAAGCGCTACTTGTCCTACACTGCCCGGACGAACCACTTCAGCCATAATCGCATGTCCTAGTTCATGAATAGCGACACGGCGCTTTTCTTCGACACTGGATTCACGATCTGTTTTTTCACCCATCATGACTTTATCAATCGCCATAGATAAATGACTTTGCAAAATATGATCTGCATTCTGACGCATCGCATAGATTGCACCTTCATTCATCACGCTTTCTAATTGAGCACCAGAGAATCCATATGCTTCTTCTGCTAATTTATCCAGATCCGTTTCTTCTCCAAGCGGTTTGTTTGCTGCATGAAGCTCTAGAATATGCTTACGACCTTTTTTGTCAGGTAGATCCACTTGAATATGACGATCAAAACGACCCGGGCGTAACAATGCACTATCCAGCATTTCTTTACGGTTGGTTGCTGCAATAATTAGGATACGTGGCGCTTCATTACTGTAGATCCCATCCATCTCGGTTAACAGCTGGTTCAACGTCTGATCATACTCACGTTGTTGTCCACCTTCACGTTTTCCACCAATAACATCTATTTCATCGATAAAAATAATCGCGCTTTGCTTATTTTCTTTGGCGGCACGAGTACGAGCGTCTTTGAATAGATCACGGATACGCCCTGCACCAACACCGACATACATTTCTACAAATTCACTACCTGAAGCACTTACAAATACAGAATCGGTATAATGAGCAGCCGCTTTGGCCATCAATGTTTTACCTGTCCCCGGAGGACCTGTCAGCAAGATACCTTTTAACGGACGAATTCCGAATTTGTTCATTTCATCATGACGAACAAGAAAATCAAGGGCTTCACGCAATTCGCGCTTAGCATTGTCCTGACCACCAATTTGTTCAAACGTTAATTTGAGCGGACCATTTTTTTTACGTTTGCGTTCTTGAGCAGCACCTACAGCTAATCCACCACGCATTTGCAGAACCAAAAATGTTCCACCAGCCAGAGCAGCAATCAATAGTAATGGTAAAATATTATACCCTATAAAAATAAGAAAAATGAGTAATACAGGTACAAATCCAATAACAATCTCTTTTGTTGATTTAGGCATTAGGCGCTTCCTCCTGTGACTTGGGAATGACGTGGCAAGATCAGGAATTTGCTTCCTTTACCATTGCTCAAAGATACGTATACATTACGTTCATCCATTTCTGCTTTCACTTGAATATCTTTATTAGCTTGCATAATATTTTCAACCGTTTGCGGAATTTCAGTGTATTTTTGAGTAGCCATTGCTTGAGAGACAGAGAACATTGCATTTTCCCATACTTTATCTAGTTCTGTATTGGAGTGATCAGTGACTTCAAGTTGAAGTGTACGTTTTCCCCAAATATCTGTTCCTTGCTTATTCAATAGTTGTACCAAACCACCTAAATCTGCGGAAGGTGCAAGATCGAGTTTCAACATGACTTCTTTTGGGTTAATACTAATATGAGAGTTATTGACCCCAGGATAGTTCTGTACAATTTTTGTTAGCGGACTGTAGAGAGTCAGCTGACGATACGTAAACCATCCACCAAAAAGTACAGTGGCAGATACGATTACAGTAATAAAAATAGGCATGATACGGAGTTTCATATACGTCCTCCTTTAATGTAGTCAACACGATGTACATAGCAACATATATTTTATTTCGGCATCTTCTAGCCTATCGGTAACAGTTAATGGATAGGTTTTTTTGTTATGTTCACATTTATTTATCTATATCTAGTATATCATATGTGTTTTTTGATTTCTAATAGCACTACTTTTAGTAATATTCAGCCCTTTCTTTTTTCCCCTTTAAAATAAATAAAACTCCCTATTATTAAAAATACACCCTGTGTCGATATACTTTATATCTTGTCACATTTTGTCCTCATTTAAATTGTTTTCAAAATGTAAACGTTATATATTTCTAAAAATGAATAGTATGGAGGTTAGGCAATGCGCGTATTTTTTCGGTTTCCCCCCGCTCTTTTGTTGATCGCTCTGATTGTGCTTATTTCGGGTTGTACTTCTAGCCCTTCTGTAGCTCCTGTTACAACCGATTCTACTGCCTCTTCTACAACTACAGCAGCAACAACTCCTACAACTACGACTAACACAGCAGGAAAGATCACTATTGGTGTATCTATTCCAGATATGAATGATCGCTTTATCAGTTATGTAGAGGCTGGTATGGAAGACTATGCCAAAACACAACCTGATATCACTGTCACTTATGCAGATGCCAAAAATGATCCCTCTATTCAACTTCAACAAATCAAAGAATTTATTGCTCAGGATGTCAAAGCAATTGCTTTTTTACCGATGGACGCTACTATTTCCAAAACGATTGTAGATTTAGCTAATCAAGCGAATATTCCTATTATTGCGGTAAATCGTACGTTTAAAGAATTAACAACTACCACATCTTACATCGGCTCTGATTCTTTGACTGCCGGTACACTTCAAATGAACGAAGTGGCTAAATTGTTAGGTGGCAAAGGTAATATTGCCATTATGGATGGCGATATGGGTAGTGATGCCCAGATAAACCGTACTCAAGGTAACAAGGACGTTATTGCCAAATATCCGAATATGAAGATCGTTTTTGAAGAAACCGCTAATTATGATCGTGCTAAAGGTATGGCATTGATGGCTAAATGGTTAGCATCCGGTCAAAAAATTGATGCGGTGGTAGCCAATAACGATGAAATGATTATTGGCGCTATTTTGGCGGCACAAGTGGAAGGTCAAGATCAAAATATTATATTTGCCGGTGTCGATGGTACGATGGACGCTCTTAATTTTATGAAAGCCAATAAGTTAAAAGTCTCTGTTTATCAAAATGCGGCTGCTCAAGGATCTCAAGGGCTCAAAACTACGATCGAAGCTGCAAATGGTAAACAAGTCGAAAAAGAAATCATTATTCCTTATGAATTAATTACCGAAGCCAATACAGAAAAGTATATTGCCAAATGGAAATGATTATATATAAAGGAGTGGTCTCTGATGCGTCTATCTATCCTGCATAAGCTTTTAGCTGGATTTCTTGCCATTGCCCTGATTGCTGGCTGTGCAGGAGTCATTTATATTATGTCTCTACAACAAATACAAAAATCAATGAGTACAATTCTAGATCGTTATGTCACACTTAAATCGCAAGCCGATAATTTAAAGTTTTATGCGACCAGTCAAAATGGATATATGCAGACCTATATGTTAAGTCGTGATTCTTATTATGGTTCTCAATTATTAAGTACCAACGATCAGACGACCCAACTTTTAACAGATATGAAAAGTCTAGTCGTCTCTACTGAAGATACTGAAAAAATAGATTACATGCTCAAAATGAATGACTATTACAAAACACATGCTCAAGAATTATTTAACCTTCCTCCTACACAACTGGATCAGTCTTATCTCGATATCATTACAATCGTTATTCCTGTAGGTAGTGTTATTGTTAAATTTGCTCAACAATTTTCAGATCAGCAAGATGCTCTTATGGAAACTGCTAAAAATGAAAATCTGCAAAAAGTATTACATGCTCGTCAACTAGCAATTACGATCAGCGTTATTAACTTTGCTCTAGCTATTATCATCGGTATCATTATTTCTCGTCTGATCTCCAAGCCATTACAGAAATTAAATAAAGCGGCTAAAGCGATATCTACAGGTGATCTTAATATTGAAGATGTAACCGTCAAGCAAAAAGATGAACTAGGCGAGCTAGCGTTTTCTTTTAACAGTATGAAAAATAATCTGCGGCATCTCGTTCATGAAATTAATGATAATGCAGCACAGGTCATTTCTATTTCTAGAGATGTAGCAAGTGGAACGTCTGAAACAGGCAAAGCAGCAGAACATGTAGCTGATATTATGTCAGACCTCTCAAATAGTACCCAAGATCAGGTCAAAATTGTTGAAGGCGGTCTACAAGCTGTATATGATGTGAATAAAGATATTCAGCAGATCGATCAAAGCAGTCAACAAGCAATGAATGTCGCTCAACAAGCACAGACACAAGCTTTACTAGGTGATAAAGAAATATCTCATGTTATGAATCAAATGGATCAAATTCAGCAACGGATGAGTAAGCTGGAAATCATTATTTCGTCGCTTAACAAACGCTCTAGTGAAATCGAAGAAATCAATAATGCTATTTCTTCTATCGCTTCACAAACAGGTCTATTATCACTGAATGCTGCGATTGAAGCGGCTCGGGCTGGAGAACATGGACGTGGATTTGCTGTAGTAACTTCCGAAATTCGCAAACTATCCAATGAAACGAATGATTCTGTTAAACGTGTTAAAGAACTCGTGAATACGATTCAGAATGAGACTAGAGGTGCAACTGAATCGGTTGAAAGTATGGTTAAAGAAGTGAGTCAAGGTATCACGGCTGCCCATTCTGTAGGAAATCTGTTCAATACGATCAAAACTTTGACCGATCATACAACCGCTGAGATTAAAGAAGTCACCGATTCGCTTCATCATTTATCCGGTCATTCGGAGAAAATTGTAAAATCGATGGAAAATATTTCAGGATTAACCGATCATGTCGCTTCAAATACCGAAAGTGTAAGTGCGGCTACAGAAGAGCAGTTAGCTTTCCTTGAAGAAAGCACAGCGCATACGGCTACACTTCATGCGATGGCAGAGAAATTACAAAGCACTGTTTTACAATTCCGCTTATAATCCTATATCTCCATTACAACAAAAAAGCATGATCTGGATGAATTCATACACTGAATTCAAAAGATCATGCTTTTTGAGTTACTCTTCTTGACCTGTTCCTTTTAATATCGCTGGTAGTTCCATCGGTTCGCTTAATTTAGCTCCATCACGGAAATTATAAAAAATATAATAGTAACGTTCATTGAGTTTGGCAAAGACTTGCCATGCATATTTTCCTTTGAATGAACCGGGAACAATACGTACAGCTTCTGCTCCAGGCAGATCATTTTGTAGTAAAGCATTTACTTTTTCGTATGTCACTGTACCTGCTGTTTTCTCAACATGTACGGCATTAGCACCTTCAGCGACTGAGCCATCAATATTGAACTTCACCCAGACCATAAGGTCTTCTTGTGCTATGTTCTTACCTTCAACTACCCAATACGTTGAAGTATCTGTCCAGACAGAATTAAATGTACGTGTCACAGATACGATATCAGCCTTTTCCTGTGCACTGTTGATCGCCAGCTGCTCTTTACTCCATGGCTGCGCCATAACATGAACATAAAATTGATTAACACCTAATACAAGCAATCCTACTACTACAATAATGATTGCGATCCATTTTCCACTTCCCAAATTTCGCAAAACACGCCATCCTTTCCTGTCGACTTCCGGTTAGCGTTTGAGCAAACCTTCAAAAGCACTTTGGGCTTCATGACGAATTTTTTCTTCATCCAGTGTTAATGATATACCATCTTTGATCAATTGCTTACCATCTACCCAGACATGCAATACATCTTTAGCTGATGCAGAATAAATGGTATGTGAGATAAAGTCAGTACGTGGCAAGAAATGCGGTTGATCTACATTTAATGCCGTAATATCGGCTTTCATACCGACAGCAAATGTACCTACGTCATTCAAAAATACAGATTTCGCACCGTATTCTGTACCCATTTTCAATGCTTCTAATGCAGGTACCGCTGTTGGATCTCCGGATACTCCTTTATGAATAAGAGCTGCCAAACGCATCTCTTCAAACATATCCAAGTTGTTATTACTTGCCGGGCCATCTGTTCCTAAAGAAACGACTACACCTGCACGTAATAAATCAGGAACACGAGCAACACCACTTGCTAATTTCAGATTACTACCTGGATTATGCGAAACAGCTACTTTATGTTGCGCAAGCATTTCGATCTCTTCATCATTCAAATGAACAGCATGTGCCAAAAGGGCTGGACGCGTGAAAAATCCTAATTTCTCCAAATGAGCTACAGGACGTAATCCATAATCAGTTACATTTAATTGTACTTCAGCTAACGTCTCAGACATATGTGTATGCAGCGGCAAATCCAAGTCATGTGCTGCTTGTACAAATTGTTCGATGTATGCAGGAGGACATGTATACGGCGCATGTGGAGACATCATTGTTGTAATACGTCCATCAGCTTGACCGTGCCAATCCCGTGCAAAGTCGATAGATTGTTGTAACTTTTGCTTTTGCTCTTCTTCTGAACATAAGCCGATAACACCACGCATCAATACAGCACGCATTCCTGATTGCTCTACGACTTCAGCAACACGCTCTGAACGATCATACATATCCAGGAATGTCGTAGTACCGCCTTTTAACATTTCAAGTACAGATAATGATGTTCCCCAGTATACATCGTCACTGGTAAACTTCGCTTCCATCGGCCACATTTTTTCCTGTAACCATACTTGTAGTGCAAGGTCGTCGCCATATCCACGTAGCAAAGACATTGCCGCATGACCATGACTGTTCACTAGACCCGGGATAAAGAACAAATGATTACCATCGACTACTGTTGTTCCTTCTTCAATCACAGGCTCTTCTTCTCCAAGATAAGTGATCCATCCATCTTCAATCACCATATGTCCGAAAAGCATCGATTTTTCTTCACTCATTACAGCAAACATACCGTTTTTGATAACCCATTTGTTCGAGGTGTTATTCATTAGTTTCATGTTCCTTTCCATCTTCCAGATAATAGGCAAGGCTTAGTAAGTCCGTTGTAAAATCAGCAGTGTGTACACGAATATGCGGTGGAGCTTTCAAAATAATCGGTGCAAAGTTCAAAATGGCTTCGATCCCTGCTTCAATCAATTGATCTGCTACACGCTGTGCTTCAATATTAGGCACAGTAATAATACCAATACGAATACTTTTCGCTTTGACTGTTGCTCCAAGTTCTTCGATCGGTTGTACAACTAATGTATTGATCATCGAACCGACTTTGGGTTCAAGAGAATCAAACACAGCTACGATTTTCATCGTTTCTTTCAAATACATATTATAGTTCGAAAGGGCATGCCCTAGATTACCTGCACCTACAAGTGCGACATTGATCTGTTGATCTAATTTTAAAATATGACGTATTTTCTCAATCAGATAGGATACATCATACCCGATTCCTTTACGTCCAAAATCTCCAAAATAAGCTAAGTCTTTGCGAATTTGTGCTGGATTCAAATCTAATTTTTGTCCCAATTCTTGCGAAGACACTGTGGGAACTTCACGGGTGTGAAGTTCGTTCAGATATCTAAGGTATACAGGTAGTCTTCGCACGACTGCTTCTGATATTTTGTCGGATTTCATGCTTGCTCCCCCTCTTGATTTACAGTTTCCTTTTCAGGTTCGGCCTGGCTAAGCCATTCTGTAATACGGGGTACCATCTGCTCTGTCGGCATATGTTCCATTTTGGGACCGGGTAATGAATATAGAAAATGCTTGCCATAATAGGACTCGATCACACGAGTGTCATAGACAATAACGATTCCCCGATCACTAGATGTCCGTACTAATCTACCAAAACCTTGTTTGAAACGGATAACTGCTTGCGGTACAGATAATTTCATAAATGGATTTTTCTTTTCTTTTTTAAGCCGTTCGCTTTTGGCTTCTAGCAATGGATGATTGGGCGGTTGAAAAGGTAATCGTACAATCGCCAGACATGTTAATGCTTCGCCAGGAATATCGACACCTTCCCAGAAGCTACTTGTTCCAAGCAATACAGAAGCAGAACGCTCCTGGAATCTACGAGTAAGCTTCGTCCGACTCCCTCCATCAACGCCTTGACCAAATACAGCAATATCACTATGTGATAACTTCTCTTTTAATGGTTCATACACCTGCTTGAGCATTCGATATGAGGTAAATAAAACCATCATTCGTCCTTGCGTTGCTTTCGCAGTCTCTGCTAACGAGTTCGCTAATGTATCTACAAAGAATGCATCACCGACACTGCCTTTGACACTTGGGAAGTCACGTGGAATCAACAATAGCGATTGCTCACGATAATTAAAAGGTGAAGATAACTGTTCAGTCATCAATCTGCCTTCTTTTTCCGCTTCGACAAGTCCCAGTTGTTCAATCATATATTGGAATTTCTTTTCTATTGATAATGTTGCGGATGTTAGAATAATACTTTTCTTTTTATCGAAAAAGTACTCTTTCAATTGCTTGCTCACATCCACAGGCACAGCATACATCTGTAAAGACTTGCTACGGTAATTTCCATTGGCTTCATACCAGTAGACTGTATCTGTACTTTCCAGCTTCACAAATTGACGTAGATCGTCTCGAACGACAGTCAAATCTTTGAATAGACCCGATACATCAGTCACCAGACTATCTGTGCCTAACTGTTCATCGCTTTCTTTGATCTGATTCATTACTTGTTCGCCTTTACGAATCAATTGACTCAGTCCGATATGGATCTGATTCTCCAAATCCGTAATTACCGTCCATTCTGTTGGTTGCTTCTCAGGTAACAAACGTAATGTAAATTGTCCAGCTTCTCCCGGAGCAGCATCACTACGCTGAGGTAATAAAGCAAATAATAATTCACTCAATTTGTCCCAGTTTTCTTTGACATCTACAATTTCAGGATATAGATTATCTATCGCTATCGCCCAATCCATACCACGCTCATTACCAGATGAACCTAACTGTTGACGCAAAATAGCCAGCTGACCATTTTTACTGTCTTTGAACAAACGAAGTAACGGATGAACCAATGTGAAATATTTCATATGCATACCCAAGTGCTTACCTGCTACATCTTCTAAATGATGCGCTTCATCAATCACCAATCGATCATAAGCAGGCAATAATTGGTGCCCTGCTTTGACATCGGTAAATAATTTGGAATGGTTCGTAATAACGACATCAGCTGTACCTGCTTCATGCTTCGCACGATGGTAGAAGCATTTGCGGAACCACGGACATGCACGACCAAGACAAGAATCGGTATCACTCGCTACCGTCTCCCAGAAATCGGCTCCACGGTTACCCATGTTCAGCTCTTCATCGTCACCGGTTTCCGTCGAATTTAACCAGACAATCATTTGAGCTGCAATCAATACATCTTCTTTAGGACTTTGAAATTCTTTTGTATTTATTTTATGCTCAAATTTGCGCAGACACAAATAATGCTGGCGTCCTTTAAATACGGCAGCACGAAATGTAAATGGAATCACTTGAGTCAGTAATGGAATATCCCGTTCTCGTAACTGTTCTTGCAAATTAATCGTATGTGTACTTACCATCACACGATCGTTTTCTTTTACACTATGATAGATCGAAGGTAATAAATAACCTAACGATTTGCCCGTTCCTGTTCCTGCTTCGATCAATAGATGTTTATCATCCGTCATCGCTTTGATCACTTCTTCAAACATCCGATTCTGCGGTTCACGTTCTTCATAATGAGGAAGTAAATTACGCAAATTCTGTTTCACTTGCTCCAAAAATTCATCAAAGGACACATCGGCAAGTGGCATATTTCCACGCTCTTCATGAGCAGGTAAAATCTCATTCCAATCGCCTACTTTTAACGCCAATTGACGGAAAAAGCGATGTTCGTCTAAATCTTGAATCGGCTGTGCTTCTTTCTCCATCCGTACTCCATCAAAATACCAACCTAGATCGCTATCCTGATTATCAAATAGTTCAGATAATCGTTGTACCGTAATCAATGGGAGGTCATTCAATTCTTCCAAACATTTCAGAAATACATGAGCTGTCGCTAACGCATCGCTATCTGCTTGGTGAGGACGATCATGGACAAATCCTAAATCTTTACTGACCATACTTAACTGGTAACTTGAAAGATTCGGAAAAAAAATACGCAATAAATCCATAGTATCTAATACTCGACCTGTAAAAGCCAAATATCCGGTCTGATCCAAAGCTCGTTGTAAAAATCCTAAATCAAATCCAACGTTATGCCCAACAAGCACAGCGTCTTCTAGTAGAGGAATCATCTCCAAAATGACATCATCTAACTCTGGAGCGTCGACTACATCTTCATTTTTAATTCCGGTTAAACCTTCTATAAAAGGAGGAATAGGCACTCCTGGCTTCACCATAGAAGAATATACGGTGGAAATACTTAAATCATGATCTATAATGGCAAGCCCAACTTGAATAATATCATCGGTGGACTGAGTACCTGTGGTCTCAAAATCCAGTACGGCAAATTTCATGGATGTCTAAATCCTCTCCTTGCTGTCGTCTCAACCTGATGTCGAAATGTTCACCTATCAGCATACCAGAAGAAGACGGTTTTGAAAATCAAAGGGTGGGTGGTTATTTAAATTTTAGCTTTTCGTGGGGTGGCGCTGCGAGGAGAAAATCGTTCTTGTCGTCGCTTGTTGTAAATGAATCCTTTAAATGACTGCTTCACAGTCAGGATTCATTTACAAAGGCGAGCGCTTCGCTCTTTCAGAATGATTTTCTCCTCTCCGCTGGTGTAGGTGCATAAGCATAATTTTGAATAACTCGTTTAGGAAGAAGCAGGAAATGAGGAACATATATAGAGTTACATAAAATATCATATAGCTTTAAATTGTGTGAATTTTAATTTACCCATATTGAGTAGCATCTGTTATATTAGTAAAGGATTTCAATATAATTATAAATGGAGGGAATTAAAGTAAAATGAGAAAGTTTATGATGATGTTTTTAGTGTTGGTGGTGACATTAATGGGGTCAGCGCCTGCTACGCTTTTTGCAAGTGAGGAAGAAACAAGTAATTTGGTAGCAAGTAATGAGGTTATAAGTACGCCTAACTTCAGTCTTTCTGGAGACTATGATATAACATTAAAGCAAGGAGAACCTTTTATTGAAGAAGGCTGGAATGTATCGGATAGTGTATATAGTAAAGATGAATTAAAAATTGATATTACATATACTTTAAATTCTGTACCAGTAAGTCAGATTGATACTAATATACCTGGAGTATACGTCATTACATATGTTGCAGAGAATCCAGCCGGAAAAAGATCTTATCCTTCAAAACGTACAGTTGATGTTGTTGCTACTGCAAATCAAAATGATATTGATCAATTGAATATCCTTAGTAACTTGGGTATGACTTATCACAACGGTTCTGTTTATCTTGCAAAAGGTAGTTCAGGCATATCAAAAGTTGAATTAAGCTCTGGGACAGTTACTTCTATCGTATATGGTGGTTACTATGCTGATACTATTGTCACTGTTGCTTTCAACCAAGCTGGCGACCTATTTTATACTTTAGAAAATCAAGCAAAGATTAACAAAGTAGATGCCAAATACTTGCAAAGTTCTCCTCTAAATTCAGAAGAGCTTCGTAATTATAGCTCTATTTATTTAGATCTTAGCGACAAAGCGCCTGCTGGTCAGGAACCTATAGAAAATATTTCTAATATCGCATTTGATTCTCAAGATCAACTTTATATTGCTAATCCTGTTTTTTATTTTGATGCTGTTTTGTATAGATGGAATCAAAATAGTCAACAGTTAGAAGCAATCATACAATCAGATGTTGAAAATTTTCAAGTTATGGCTTTAGATAAAAATGATAATTTTTACTTTAACGGAAATGTATCTCGACCTGACTTTGCAAAACATGGCTTCTTCAAAATACCTGCTGATAAATTAAAACAATTACCCGTATCTGATGATGCTTCAGAATTATATCGCGATATCGGTTCATTGTATCCTAATGCCAAAGGAATGGTTTTCCTTCCTGATGGTCGAGGCTATTATAACGATAACGGAAAAATTAAAGCTATTTATCCTCGCTCTAAACCTATAATCACATTAAAAGGAGATTATAATCCTAGTCTTTTTGTTGGTGATACTTATGTAGAAGAAGGTATAACTGTACAGGATGCGACATATTCTGAATTCACAACAAAAATCACTTATACACTTGATAGCAAACCTGTGGATTCTTTAAATACTTCTATTCCAGGTCATTATATTATTCACTATAATGCAACTAACCCTGCAAATGTTGCAGCATTAGAAGTAACCAGACAAGTAATTGTTAAACCTCTTCCTTTAAGTATAGAAGGATTAGATATTCCTCATATAGTTGCTATGACGGCTTGGAAAGATCATTTATATATTACTAATCATGAAAAAGGATTTTATGAGGTTATTAAAACAAGTAATGGTTACAAAAGATCGTTACTTGCTGCAACACCTTTGGCAAATGCTGTGGCTGTAGATCAACACGGAAATTTATTTTTCACGCTGTATGCTACCCATTATATATTTAAATTAGATGCTCAATATTTAAATCGTTCAACACCATTAACCCAAGAAGAGCTTTCAACATTAAGCCAACCTTATTATCATTTTACAGATGAAGATAGATTGTATATAAATGGTTTAGCTTTTGATCATCAAAATCAGCTTTATATGTCTGTAACTAAAAATAAAATCAGTCAAATTTTTAAAATGGATGGGACTACTGCTGACACTCCAAAATTAGTGATTGATTTTCCTAATCAAACAAATGATATTGATGTGAGTCCTGCTGGAAATTTATACATTAACGCAAATAATGGGTATCTATTTCAAGCCAAATCTTCATCATTAACTACCTTGCCGTTAAACATTAATGATTTAAAGGAAATTAAAAAAAATAATGATAATAGTATTGTTTTCTTACCTGATGGTACTGCTTATGGAAGTAGTTTTGATCGTAGTTTCAATGGGAGACCAGCTATTCAAAAACTAGACTTTACAGATCCTAAACAAACTGTAGATGTTACTGGTATTACACTAAGTACTTCTACACTTACAATCAATAAGAAAGATCAACCTGTAACTCTTCAAGCAACCGTTGCTCCTGTTAACGCAACTCAAGCAGATATCACTTGGATGAGTAGCAATGAGAAAGTAGCACTGGTGAAAAATGGAATGGTTACACCTATCGCTAAAGGAACTGCAATCATTACAGCAACTACTGTAGATGGCAATTTTAAAGCAACTGCAACAGTGAACGTCAAAGAATCCGATGATAAAAATACCAATTCATCGAATACAAATGGTAATTCTAATGTAGCAACCAATACTAGTAAATCAACTGTACTATCTGCTAATAATATAAGTAGCACAACACAAATATCTTCAGCAAATGGACAGCCGCAATCCAGTATTTTATTTTCTACAGACAAATTACAAACAGAAATTAATAAATTACAGGCAAATAATCAAAAAACAGCAACTATTACTATTCCAAACACTGCTAATTCATTGAAAATGACGATGCCGCAAACAGCTTTAAACAGTCTAAATCAAGCTAATATGAACTTGGATTTTAATACAGAACATGTTCAATTGGCTATTCCAACTGCATCATTACAATCGTTAAAAAACGATTTGCAATTTCAAGTCACTCCTTTAACCTCTTCTACCGATCAAAATGCTGTGAAGTTACGTGCACAACAACAATCACTTGTTAAAAATGTATCCAAAGATGGAAATATCACAGTCGTTGGTACACCGATGAATATTGAAACGAATTTGCAGAATCAGTCAGTAGATCTGGTTATGCCTGTAGATGCTAAGGCTATTCCTCAAAATGCGATTGCTAAAACAGAATGGTTACAACAACTTCGCATTTTTGTAGAACATAGCAATGGAGAGCATGAGTTAATTCAACCGACTGTAGTTAATGAAGCTAACGGTCAGACAGGTTTGAAATTTACAGTGACTGCGTTTAGCACATTTACGATTTTGGATATACCATCTCCAAAATTGGAAGCAACGACTCCAGTTCCAGCTAATCTATCAACAGTTAGCCAGAATGTGTATCAAGCGTATATTCAAGGATATAGTGATCAAACATTCCGTCCGAACCAACAAGTGACTCGCGCTGAAATGGCTTCTATGCTATCTCGATTAAGTACACATTCCACATCTGAGCAATCTACAACTTCTTACTTAGATGTTCCGAGTTCGCTATGGGCTCACCAAGCAATTCAAGATGTACAAACCAATGGCTTGATGAGTGGACTACCTGATGGTACATTTAAGCCCAATCAAGCCATTACACGTGCTGAGATGGCAACGATCATCAGCCGCTGGCAAAAACTAAGTGGCACAGGAACATCAAATGCTACAGATATTCAAAACAACTGGGCTATTGCTGATATTAAACGAGTGAATCAAGCTGGATTTATGCAAGGTCTAACGCCAACAGCGTTTAAACCTAATCAACCACTAACTCGTGCTGAAGCCGTAACCACTCTTAACCGTGTACTCAAATTAGATAAAACTCAAACCTCAACAACCACATGGACTGACGTCCCATCCACCCACTGGGCAAAAGCAGATATTATAGCCGCTTCATCTAACTACACCATCACTGATTAACATATATCCTCTATCCATACAAAAAGAAGAAGCATCCTAAAAAGGATACTTCTTCTTTTTGCATTATCTACCAACCTCATTTCTATCATTTCAAAACAAAAAAGAACCTAGTCCCTTACCCACCAGATCCTCCCACTAACACAATCCTTCAATCCTTCAATCCTTCAATCCTTCAATCCTTCAATCCTTCAATCCTTCAATCTATAAAATGTTCTTCTACCAAGAATGCCCCTGGCAAGCCAACCTGAATAAACTATTTGTGAACAGCGTATTAGCTACCCGCTCTAGCGAAGGGAATGGAAATTGTTCTGAAAGAGCGAAGCGATCGCCTTTTGACTATAATCCCTACCGCTATGCGGTATATAACAGGGATTATAGTCAATCAGCGACGACAAGAACAATTCCATTCCCGAAGCGAGGTAACTAAAAACGCCCCCACCAAGCCTTATTCAACCCTCATTCTTACATAATCGTTGCGTGAACTTCTTTGTGAGCTTCCATAACTGCTTTGTTCGTTTCATCAACGAATACTACCGTCGGACGGTGAGTGGCTAGTTCTTCAGCACTCATCATCGCATACGAAATAATAATCACAGTGTCTCCCGGCTGTACTAGACGTGCTGCTGCACCATTTAGACAGACAACTCCGCTCCCACGTTCACCTACGATCACATAAGTTTCCAAGCGAGCACCATTGTTATTGTTAACAATTTGTACTTTTTCATTTTCAAGCAAATCTGCCGCATCCATTAGATCTTCATCTATCGTAATACTACCTACATAATTCAAGTTTGCTTCCGTTACTGTAGCACGGTGAATTTTGGATTTCATCATTGTTCTATACATGTAGCGCAACACCTTTCGCTTCCAGAATAACATTATCGATCAGACGAGTACGTCCGAATTTGACAGCCAATGCAATAATCACTTCATGATCCAACTCAGCTAAAACAGTATGCTCTGCCAACGATTCTAACCGTGGAAAACTTAAAATATCTGCATAATCAACCTCAGCAATGGTTGATTGAGCAATCGATGTACGCAGGAATTCACGTACTTGCCCTGCTGTCATATCCTCTTGATCACGAATCTGTTGCTGTACATTATTTAAGGAACGTGAAAGCACCAATGCTTGTTCGCGTTCTTCACGAGATAGGTACACATTACGAGAACTTAGTGCCAGTCCATCTTGTTCACGGACAATCGGACAAGGGACAATGTTCACATCCATATTCAAATCAGTCACCATTTGACGAAGCACAGCAACTTGTTGTGCATCTTTTGTACCGAAGAACGCATAATCAGGCTTTACAATATTGAAAAGCTTGGTGACTACAGTCGATACCCCATCAAAATGACCTGGACGCGAAGCACCACATAGTGTATCTGTGAGATCAGCAACAGTGACATGGGTTTTGATTGGTGTAGGATACATATCTTCAACATCTGGCATAAAGACCAGATCGACTCCATTTTTTTCAGCTAAGGCAAGATCACGCTTCTCATCACGAGGATAACGTTCGAAATCTTCATTCGGTCCAAATTGAATCGGATTAACGAAAATACTGATCGCTATAATATCGCTCATTTCTGTTGCTTTTTGCATTAGACTAGCATGTCCATCATGCAAAAATCCCATTGTTGGAACAAGTCCAACTGTTGCTTCATGATCTATCGTCGAACGTTGTTTGCGCAATTGTTTGACTTCGGTTCTCATTTCGGTGATGCTACGTACTACTTTCACGATTGAGTCTCCACCTTCCGTTTGGCTCCATACAATGATCCTAATGCTTCTTGATCTCCACTAAACACATGCTGTTCTGCTGGGAATGCGCCGCTTCTCACTTCATTGACATACTCTTGCAAAGCCGTACGAATGGTATCGCCTATATCCGCATACGTTTTAACAAATCGTTTTTCACGGTAAGACGATGTGTATTTCACTGCATCGTGGAACACTAGCACTTGACCATCACAACCACGACCTGCTCCAATACCAATTGTTGGAATCGATAACTTTTGGCTAATGGTTGTCGCTGCTTCTTCGGTAACAAGCTCTAACACAATTCCAAATGCGCCTGCCGCTTCTAATGCCAGAGCATCGTCCAATAAACGTTGTGCATCCTTCTCGTCTTTCCCTTGAATCCGATATCCACCAATCTGATGTACCGATTGTGGAGTTAGACCGATATGCGCAATAACCGGCACACCTGCTTGTACAATCGCTTTGACGGTATCTGCAATCTCTGCACCACCTTCAAGTTTGATTGCATGAGCATGACCTTCTTGCATTAATCGACGAACACTTTTTAATGTCTCGTCAATACTTCCGTGATACGTCATAAAAGGCAAATCAGCTACGATAAACGTAGATCCTGCGCCGCGAGCAACTGCACGCGAATGGTATACAATATCATCTATAGTTACAGGAATCGTCGAATCATATCCAAGCACGACATTACCTAACGAATCTCCAATCAATAACATATCTACTCCCGCTTCTTCGGCAAGCTGAGCTGTTGGATAATCGTAGGCGGTAATCATCGTAATCGGATGACCTTCCTGTTTCATTTTTTTCATTTTCAAAATATTAAGCGGCATTTTGGCTGCCATGGTGACATCAAGCTCCTTTTAAGTTGGGTATAGTCTTTCGGACAAAATAAAAAACCTTTTAGTCTAGTCGTTCACTAAAAAGGTCCTGAGTCCAAAAAAGAGTCACTTTGCGATCATCTCTCCTGTCTCGGTCCTATAAAACGGCTCAGAGCAGAATTGAATGTAAGCCAACACCTCGCTTCACATGTGTATCCTGGATGGGATACCTATTCAGTTAGTACTCTAATCTGCGACTCAAAAATTGTAGGTTTATTTCTGCTGAATAACAGTGATCTTTTCAACAGACAGATAACCTCGGTAATTGAGTGAACATTAGAGCGGCTTGCATAATGTACTTTTACTGCCAAGCGCTTATATTGCCAAGCGCTGGTAACACCAAGTTAACATCAAAAAGTACGGTTCGGTCTTGCCGATACCGTCTTCCGATATAGTATAACAGAACAAATACTTAAATTCACTAGTTTGAGTCACAATTATTTTTAAATTAAAATTCGATATCTCCTGAATAAATAGGAACCACCTGATCATCAGCAAGGCGTAGTAACAGTTCACCGTTCATCCCTAGACCTTGAGCAATCCCTTGTAAAGAACCTTGTGCATTGTGGACTTGAATCGATTTGCCGATTGAAATCGCCATACTTTCCCATAAAGCTGCAATGGGGGTGAATCCTTCTTCTGCATACAATTGATACAACGTTTCTAGTTCAGAGATCACTTCAGCGACAACAACTGTACGATCTACGATCTGACCGGATTCAATTCGTAGAGAAGTTGCAATCGGCTGTAAATGTTCTGGCAGATCTTCTGCTGTTAAGTTAGCATCTATACCGATACCTGCAATCGCATAACGTACACATCCATCTTCCGCCGCCGATTCGATCAGAATACCGCATACTTTGCGTCCATCTATTAATAGATCATTCGGCCATTTAATGCCGATATCTAATTGTGTGATGTTACGTAACGCTCTACATACCGCTACAGCAGCCAGTAATGTTAATTGAGACATATACTGTAATGGTTGTGTCGGACGCATCACCAGACTCATCCAGATGCCTCTACCAGATGGTGAATAGAAAGGTCTTCCTTGTCTGCCACGACCTGCGGTCTGTTCTTCAGAGATTACTAATGTCCCTTCAGCGGTCTGTTGTTCTGCAAGAGTTCGTGCTTCATCCTGTGTAGAAAGTACAGACTCGAATAAATGTAGAGGTTGACCCCACGAACCTTTTTCACTTAATGCTAATTGTAGTGCTGTGACATCGAATCGATCTGGACGACGTGTGATCCGATATCCTTTGCGAGAAGTCGAGTCAAATTCATACCCTTTTTCTTTCAAACGATTAATTCCTTTCCAGATGGCTGTTCGACTCACCGACATGCGGCGACTGATTTCTTCACCTGAAATATATTGTCCTGGATGTTCATTCAGCAATTGAAGCAGATGTTCATCATTCATCGTAATCCCTTCCTTACTAAGGCTTGATCTGCATAATGTAATATAGCCTCTTTGTTATTTTCCAATTGCCCTGTAGCAACAACAAGTAGAATCTCATTGAATAATTCGCCCAACCATTTTCCAGCGGGAATCTTTACATATTCCAGCACTTCTTGTCCTTTAATCGGTAGATCAGCTAGACTGTAAATCGTTAACTGCTCTAACCAACTATCTGCTTGCTGTCCGATGGTAGATAATCGTTGTTGCTGTGTGGATGGTAAAACAGGATACATTGTATGCCAGTGTTGAGCAATCTCTTTCCCATAATCCAATACACAACTAACAAATCTCACATAAGACTGATCGATGCTGGATGTTGACTCTATAACCACTTCATTCTCTACCAGTGATACAGATTCTTGTTCTACTATTCCATCATATAAGCGCTGATTCATCCGTACGATTTTAGATACTTGATCTGTGATTGTATTTGGAAATGTCCATGATTTGAAATATTGCTTGATCTGTTGTTCATCCATACCTAACGCTAATGCAATCAATGTCCAACGCAAAACCAATGGCGATGAGGGTAATGATTCTAATGAGCGTAGTAAATCAAGATTCAACTTTTCGCAAGGTACATCGACTTTCATATAAGGAATCAATCCACTGCTTAACAGCAATTCAATCCCATGATACGGATATGGACCTGCTATCATTTTTTCCATTTCGACACGAATACGTTCAGTAGCAATATGTTTGATTAAAGCTTGATGATTGAGAAGCGCTTGCCATGTCTGCTGTTCAATCTCAAAATCAAACACCGAAGCAAATCGAATCCCTCGTACCATCCGTAATGCATCTTCTTCAAACCGTTCATCCGCTATACCTACACAGCGAATAATTCCATTGCGTAAATCTTCGATGCCATGAAAAGGATCGACGTACTCTCCATCTATCCCCCGTGCAATAGCATTCATTGTAAAATCACGTCGGCGCAAATCTTCACTCAGTTCACGCACAAATTGTACCTGTTCTGGACGACGATGATCGACGTATTCCGTTTCCGTACGGTATGTAGTCACTTCAAAAGGCTCATTTTCAATCAAAACGGTAATTGTACCGTGTTCTAATCCTGTCGGAATGGTACGTTCAAATAAAGCAATTACCTGCTCTGGTGTGGCATTGGTTGCAATATCCATATCATTGACCGGTCGCCCCATTAATTCATCACGTACACATCCACCTACAAAATATCCTTCAAATCCTTGATCAGTCAAACGGCGGAGCAGAGATTGTCCCTGCTCCGCCGTTTGCGGATCTACCCATTTCCATTGCATGGTCTAATCCCCTCAACCACATACCGGAGAAGGCTGAGACAATTCACGTCCAAGTACCCGGTAGTAAATTTGTTCATATTCAGCCATCATGCGTTCGTTGCTAAATTCACGTTGCGAACGATCCAGACAATTTTTGATCATCGTCTGCATCAACTGATGGTTGGTTAATAATTCTATGGCATGTTCTGCCATTTTGTCTGTATCCCCAATCGGCGCAAGATAACCCGTTTCTCCGTGAATAATCAATTCAGGAATACCGCCTGCTTGTGAACCTACAGTGGGTACACCGCATGCCATAGCTTCTAACGCTACCAAGCCAAAGCTTTCTTTTTCCGAAGGCAGTAACAAAATATCAGCTAACGAGATCACTTGCGGGATATCATCTTGCTTACCGAGAAACATCACACGATCGGTTAAGCCCAATTCTTGAATCTGAAATTGAATTTTAGGCAGATCAGGCCCTTCACCTACAAGTAACAATCGGGAAGGTATCTTCTCATTGACTTTGGCAAAAATCTCTACCACATCGCTAACACGTTTGACCGGGCGAAAATTCGATACATGCATCAGTACACGATCATCACCAAAAGCATAATCTTTATGCAATTCAGTCGTATCTCGTGGATAATACATTCGTTTGTCTACAAAATTGTACGTCAAATCAATATTGCGTGTAATATCTAACAATTCGTGCGTCTCACGAATCAAGTCTTTCGATACAGCTGTTACAGCATCACTTTCGTTGATCGCTAATCGAATCAAATCTTTCAAAGATTCATCTTGTGCGAGCACTGTGATATCTGTTCCATGCAAAGTCGTAACGACTTTCAGATGATCGCCAACCATTTGCTTCGCTAGAAAAGCACATACTGCATGAGGCACAGCATAATGCACATGCAGAACATCCAGCTGTTGCATTTTAGCGACTTGAGCCATTTTGTTAGCCAATGTTAGATCATACGGCGGATATTTAAACACGTAATAATCATTCACTTCAACTTCATGATAAAAAATATTTTTGTGAAATGTTCCTAATCGAAAAGGAACACTGTGCGAAATAAAATGCACTTGATGCCCTTTTTCAGCAAGTAATTTGCCTAATTCTGTTGCCACGACGCCGGAGCCGCCCAGCGACGGATAACATGTGATGCCGATTTTGAGCATCGTGTCCATAAGGGCTGTCTCCTTTCACTTACCTCATTTATCATGATGTAAGCTCTACGTTTTATATCAGGTAAGTTCATTACTTTATATTATATACATACTCTTTATAATTGTGTTAGCAAAAAAAAGAGATTTTAGCGAAAAAGATCAACGACAAAAGGAGTCTTCGTTACAAATCCTTCAGCAAATTTAATCTGACTGCGTTGACCTGCTAAGCTATCCCGATAACGTACTCGTTCGACATACCCTTGTGTTAGCGGTGTCTCAACCATATCGATATCTGCACCTAATCCGCCAAATTGAGAACGATAACAAAGTAAAGCTTGTTCTTTCTGCTCATATACATCAGTAACATCTACAAGCAGATCGGTAGGCGCAGGATCATTGATAAAATAATAATAGGTCTGCTGCACAGTTACTGGAGGAAGTTCTGGCATATAACGACGCAACTTCGCATTAAATACAGCTTCTTCTACCAGTTGACTACAGATCATATGATCGGGATGACGATCGATCCAATACGGAGCAAATACAATTTTGGGAGATAGCTTACGAATCTCAGCAGTAATCGCATCTAATTGCTCTGTAGAACGTGCCAAACGGCGATCAGGTAATCCCAAATTACTACGATAAGCTAATCCCAATACTTTACTTGCGGCTTCTGCTTCTTGCTTACGCAACTCCACATTCCCATTCGAAGACATCTCTGCTTCAGTCAAATCGCAAATGCCTACTTTTAGACCTGCCGCGGCATGCTTAGCGATCGTACCCGCCATGCCAATCTCTGCATCATCTGCATGCGCACCAAATACAAGAATATCAACAGACTGACTCATTACAGTGCCTCCGGCTTGTATTTATGAACAAGCTCACGCCATGCAAAATCGCCACGATCTAACGCTTTAACCAGAATCTCAGCGGTTGCAATATTGGTAGCTACAGGAATCCCTTGTACATCACAGATACGAAGCAAAGCACTGATATCCGGTTCATGCGGCTGTGCCATCAATGGATCACGTAAAAAGATAATCAAATCCATATCATTTTGCGCAACCATAGCACCGATCTGTTGATCTCCACCTAGTGGACCTGATAAATAACGATGAATTTTCAACTGGGTATGTTCCATAATACGCATTCCTGTGGTACCTGTAGAATATAATTGATGTCCATCAAAAACATTTTCATAAGCAATCACAAAGTTGACCATCTCATCTTTTTTACGGTCATGGGCAATAAAAGCGATATTAAACATCGAAATCTCCCCTACTCTTCAAATTAATCGATAAAACGCTCAAATCCATAGATCATACCGCTGTATTCCATTACTTTTTGAACCCCTAGCTTTACACCTGGCATGTAGCTAGAACGCTCATACGAATCATTGCGGATTTTGAGTAATTCTCCAGCACCGCCAAAAATCACTTCTTGTTGTGCAAATACACCTGGCAAACGAACACTATGGATACGGAATCCGTCATATTCTCCACCACGAGCACCTTTTATATTTTCTTTCTCATTCGGGTTACCTTGTTTCATCGATTCACGAACTTCTGAGATCATTTCTGCTGTTTTGACAGCTGTGCCTGAAGGCGCATCTAATTTCTGATCGCCGTGATATTCAATAATCTCTAGATTCGGAAAATGTTTGGCGGCTTGTGTTGCAAAACGCATCATTAAAATAGCTCCGATCGAAAAGTTCGGTGCAATCAATCCACCTAGACCAGCTGCCTGACATTTCTGATCTAATTCCTGAATTTGCTCGGTTGTATATCCTGTTGTACCCATCACTGGACGCACACCTGCTTCGATGGCTAATGAAGCATGCTCATATGCATATTCAGGTGTCGTAAAGTCTACTAATACATCTGCTGGATAGTCTGCTAATGCTTGCTTGAGATCAGCAACGACTTGGATATGTGCTGTAGGCAGACCTACTAATTCGCCTGCGTCTTTGCCCGCATCAGAGCGACCGATTGCTGCCGCTAATTCTAATTGTTTGTCACCTAGTACTAATTTCAAGACTTCTTTACCCATACGCCCGCCAGCTCCGGCGACGATTACTTTGATCAATGTTGTCATAACAGACTCCTTTTACTTTAAAATGCTTGATTGATATTATTGTTCTTCAGTGCTACTTTCGTCTATACGTGTCCAGCGATCTTTATCGCGTGTGTTAAATTTATGCATTACTTGATTATGTGCTTGTGTAAGATCAATTCCTAATGAATTGGCAAAGCACATCGTAATAAATAAAATATCACCCAGTTCCAATTCGATAGAATTATCATCTTCATCATTTTTTTTCGGTTTTTCGCCAAAAGAATGATTGACTTCACGTGCCAACTCGCCCACTTCTTCAGACATGCGTGCTAACATAGCGAGTGGAGAAAAATAACCTTCTTTGAATTGTGAAATATACGCATCAACTTCGCGCTGCATTTCTGCTAAAGATTTCTCTGTCATTAATTATAGCCTCCATTACACATTTTCAATCTTATGTACCCGGTATTTCCAACAAATTAACGATGTTCATTGTTACTACAATGTTATCCTAAAGCGATTTTGAACACAAATCAATATTTGTGACTATACTCATTGCAATAACTTTTATGCAATTATGCACGAAAAAATGTATACTGTTAAAGGTTAGTTTATTTTACGGAGGTATTGGCGATGTCAAAGCACAAATATTGGAATCAACTTCGATTGATTATTCCGATTATATTCGGAGCCGGCTTGTATGCATTTGGTTTGCTCTATTTTATTATTCCCAACACCTTGATGGAAGGTGGAGTCACAGGAATCACCGTACTGCTGAATTATGCATTTGGTATATCGCCCTCCTTGTCTACACTTATTTTGAATATTCCTTTATTTCTAATTGGTCTTAAATTATTAGGTAAACGTCAGATGATCTATACTGGCGTAGGGATTGCTTCGCTTACCTTTTTCTTATGGTTATTTGAACGAATGATCAAAATGGGTTGGATCGGTACATTTCAGACCAAAAATGATTATATTTTAGCTGCACTTTATGCAGGTGTAACATTAGGTACAGGACTTGGGATTGTATTCCGCTTTGGAGGCACTACCGGTGGTTCAGATATTATTGCTCGTATTCTTCATTTAAAGTTCGGTTGGAGTATGGGTCAGATTATGTTAGTTATTGATATTGCGATTATTGGATCTTCATTATTTTTTATCAGTAAAGAATTAGTGTTGTACACCTTAGTGACTGTCTATATTGCCTCCAAGTTAATCGACTTTATTCAAGATGGTGCGTATTCAGGTAAAGCGTTTACTATTATTAGTGATCATGCCGGTGAGATTGCTGAAATTATTATGAAAGAATTGGATCGTGGAGTTACTTTAATTCCAGCAATTGGCGCTTATTCTAAACACGCCAAAGAAATTGCGTATTGTGTCGTATCTAGGCAAGAGATTCGACGGGTGCAAATGATTGTTCGTTCTGTGGATCCGCGTGCTTTTATGATTATTAATGAAGTGAATGATGTGCATGGTGAAGGATTTCGTGAGGATAGCTGAGTTGGTACCATTCAAGTCATAGAAGTAGTCGCTTTTGCATCATCCACTCCATCAAAATCATTGTTCTTATGGTCGCTATAAAACAAAAGAACCACAATCTTTAAAAAGGTTTGTGGTTCTTTTGTTGAATATACTGTTTTAGTGAATCTTTTTAACGTGTTCTTTCATGTACAGATTTTTTCGACGTATACAGATATCACAAAGTCTATTAATCAAACAACCGTATTTTACGGGCTTGTCTTAATGCTAGAGCTCCTGCCAAAGCAGACGCGAAAGTAAGCATGACTGTAAAATTCCGAACTTGATCTAATCGGTCGACAAGAAGCGGACTGAGCCATGGATAAATATGTTGCGAGTAATCCATATAATCGTTTAGCAGTGTCCATGCCAAAGCGATCAGAAGGTATTTCCAGCCAAAAACGAAAAAGCGTACAAACAATAACGATTCGACTGCCATCGTTAAATGAGAAGCGGTTAACATCCAATCTTGCCAGTATAATGGATCACCTAACGCTACGCCCCAGAAGATCATTACCACTGCCCATACTCCATATTTTACAGAAGTGACTACTGCGAGTGCTTCGAACAATTTCCGAATCACAATCCATGCTTTTTGCTTGGGTGGATATAAAATAAAAGCTAAAGCTACCGTAAAAAATAAGCTTGCGGTTGGACTATCAGGTACAAAAATGATCATCCATGTCGGCTTGATCTCTAATGTATATTCTAATTGCAATCCATACCATATGTATCCATACACTGTCCCCAATGCATTACAGATAAGTAGTAACCAGAGCACTCTACGATCTGTTAACAGTGCTTTACTCCACAATAATGAAATCGACATCAACATTCCCCTTTATCTGTACCACTCTGCTGTATTCTTGGTTAGCCATGAATCTATATCATTTTAATAGGATGTGAGATCAGGCGCAAGTACTTATACCTGGAGCTAACCGTTTTATTTGCGATTCATATACACAAAAAAGCCTGCCTGATATAGGCAGACTCCGACAGTTAGCATACACTAACTTTTTATAATCAAATTCCGTTTCTTCCTTATGTCCGACAACGGCATCCATACGAATTATTATTGTTCTGCTTGCTACGCTTACAAACAGATCAGGATCTTACACACTTTTTGATTAAAAAGATAATGATTTTCGTTCAACGATTTCTAACACCGGTTCTTCCACAACAACTGTAGAAGCAAGAGTACGTAACTCATCGGTTAGACGTTGAAAAGAATCTTCATCTCTTTCCGCAAGTGCTTGATCAATTAAAAGATGTAATTCATTCATCCGATGCTCACGTAGTACTTGATCCCATACCATTTCAGCCGCTAGTCCCAGCATAACTTCATAGGTTACTTTCATCTTGTACATAGGGCGCACCTCCATAATGCTATTTCATGGATTCCTGAACTCTGCTCCTTTGTCCACATAACTCTGTGTAGTACGTGCCATCCGTTCCAAATCGTGCTCGGTAAGCTCGCGTATTACACGTGCTGGTGAACCTAAAGAAAGAGTATAAGGTGGTATTATTGTGTTCTCAGTGACGAGTGAACCTGCACCAATCAAAGCATACTCTCCAATATCAGCACCGTTCAGAATAATAGCTCCCATTCCAATGAGAGAACCTTTACCTATTCGGCAACCGTGTACGATAGCGGAGTGTCCGACAGAGACATCATCTTCAATCCATAACGGATGTTTCTCATGTACATGTCCCACAACTAAATCTTGAATATTACAACGCTCTCCAATGATTACTGGAGCAAGATCGCCACGAAGTACAGCATTAAACCATATACTGCTGTCTTTGCCGGCAGTTACATGACCAATTAATTTGGCACCTTCTGCAACAAAAACAGTGGGATCGATATTCGGTAGTTGATTATGATAAGGCAATAACATGTGATTAACTCCTTAATGGCATTTAACCAATTTATTTGTAAGCGCATCACTAATTATACAAAAAAATAAAATAAAAAATAACCCGTCTAAAGAAGGGTTATTGTAAATGCTGTATATTGTTATATAAAATGGTCGTCCACTCCTGCTCTGTACGCTCCAAAACCGTCAAAGAAAGATTGCCAATTCGCTCGGTGTGAGCTTCTTTTAGTAGTAATGTAAATAACTGTGATAAAAATCCACCATGACTGACAACGAGAATATTTTGCTCTGGATATTGTTCCATCGTATGATTCAAAAATTCCAATCCACGCGCTTGAATATCTTCTACTTTTTCTTGACCCAATTCTAATGTTTCCCAATCAGCGCCCCACTTTTCTTCTCGCTCTTGCCATGTTAATCCTTCCACCTGTCCAAAAGAACGCTCTTTCAATCGTTGATCCGGTTCCAACAAAGGAATATGTAAACGATCTGCTATAATTTGAGCGGTTTCTTGAGCACGAGACAATTCACTTGCTACGATAAAATCCCATTGTACGGATTCACGTTCAGTCACAAGACGTTCTGCTAATAATCCCGCTTGTCGTCTGCCTTCATCATTTAAAGGAATATCACTATGTCCTTGAATCCGTCCCAAAGCATTCCAATCAGTGAGTCCATGTCTTATTAAGCCTATACGCATTAGTGATTACCCTACTTTCTATTTTTATTCCATGTCACTCTAAATACAAAACAATAATCTATACTAACACAATTTACATGTATTCCAAACAAAAAACAGTTCACAATCCCCATGTTCCGTTCATGGTTACGATTGTGAACTGTTTGGAATATCAGCAAATGATTAATGACGTGCTTTGGCAAGCCAGCGTAATGACAGTAAAGCAAGCATCATACCTACTACCGACAAAATCATCCAGTATTGAGGATGGCTTGGGTTCATAGGAATGACCAAAGGATCGATTAGACCACGTTCAGAGCCTACAAAATGTAGAGAAGAATTAGCTACTGTTGCGCTATCGCTTGTGGCAATAGCCGTAGGTACAATCCCTGATACACGCTCTTGCGCCGCATCTCGATCAAATGTGCCTGAAAAATCAAGTGTTAAATATAACGAACTACATATAAATATAGCAAACAAGCAGAGAATCCAGGCCGATAAACGACGGCGGAACAAACGCAAAATAGGTCCATGCTTACGATCGGTCTGTAATACCCATGGAGATTCAGCGTAAATACGATCCATGACGCTAAGGTTTACTTTCTCTGCCTCAGCATTCATCATCAGCTCAGCAGCTTCATCTTCTGCAACCTGAGCTTGAATTAAATCATAACTTTCCTGCCATATTTGAAATTCCGCCGCACAAGCCGGACACTCTTCTATATGACGGTCAAGTGCCTGGCGGCGCGAATCATTTTTCGGAAGATCGTGATAAATCCCGAATAACTCTTCGGCCTCTCTGCAATTCATTTTCTTTTCATCCCTTCAATAGGCTCATCATAGACCGAATCATAAAAATACGGTTCTAACCGAATTTTCACACTCGCTCTTGCCCGGAACAAAAGAGACTTGACGGAGCTTACGCTCTGAGAAAGGATTTCAGCGATTTCCTGATAATCCATCTGATCATATTCGCGGAGGATCAATGCAGATCTTTGCTTTTCAGGTAACAGATCAATTGCTTCACGTACCATTTGTACACGTTCATTACGCAATGCAGCTTGCTCAGGCACCATACTATTCGGTGCTAATGGAACAAAACCACTTTCTTCAAGCGGTACACTGCCATTTTTTTGTTTGCGCAGTTCACTAAGTACAGTATTGCGTGCAATTGTATACAACCATGTCGAGAACGAAGCATCTACTTCCCGGAAGGAATGAAGGCTTTTATAAGCCTTGTAGAACGTCTCTGAACATAAATCCTCTGCCATCATTTCGAGACTGGAGTTTTTGAGCATGTGATACACAAATGCCAAAATTTTGCGCTGATAACGACGCATCAGCTCTGAATATAACTCCACATCACCGTTTTTAATTTCCTGAATCAACAGGGAATCATCTGTCATTCTAATGCGACCCTCCTCGTTGCTGCCGCCGCATCTTTCCGTTCCATGTATACTATGTAATACCGAAACGAACGGCAAAAGTTGCGGTAGAAAACCAAGTTTCCACAACTTTACAACAACTTCTCTAGTTTGAAATGTATTTGAATGATAAAAATTACGAATGTCACTAAACTGCAATATAATAAGCGATGAATGATCGTCAGTTGTTACGATTGAGAGAGCTTTATTGATTTAAAATAAGCCTCAGAAAAATGCCCTTTTATAACCTATCTAATTATCAGACGGAGCATGTACCAAAAAGGTTGCTGATTTTAGCAAAAAAATTTAAAAAATTCGAATTTATTTTTGAAAATCGATTTGAAGCTTGGAGTAGGTTCGTCTAACAGGTACTAAATACCTTCAATTTGGCTACTTTTATGCTTCTTTATGTAGTGTCTCCTTTTGACTATAGATAGTTATCGGTTAGACCTGTATATCTGATGAAGTTATTTAGCAAGGGGTATATGTTCAATTCACACTTATTATACTTATATTGCTTTAGTTCCCTTCTATACTTTCTTCCCAATTCCAAAGACTTAAGTATCCTCTAGCTGGAATAGGCTTTCGTAGTATGTTCATTTGATCTAATTCCCAAGCATATCGTCCTTCGGTATAATCTCCTACGGATTCTTCAAAAGCAGTAATGTTTTTAATTTTACCTGCTGATTCAAGTATCACTTGATCTTCCTGTGTAAAAGATTGCCAACAATCCATTAACACTCCTGTAGCAATGACTGCACCTATTGGAAGATCGTTAGGTGTAGAATATCCGTGCTTTGACAGTATCGTTTTTATCGCTGGATGTGCACACGCTTTTTTGTCTACTGCTTTACCTGCATGAATCGCTATGGCTCCACGATGCTTGGTTGCCCAACTACGGGTTTCGAACCTTTTTTCTCCTAGTGCAATCAAAGTTGCCCATGGTTGTCTAATTGTGATGGCTCTCATGAATTGACCTCCTGTTACATTGATACATTGGAATCCACAATGATTATAATTGATATATTTTCGATGTGTCTATTCTTAGTCATTGTATATTACCATAGCTAATTTTCCCTCAAAACACAAAAAGAAACCGCTAACATAAGTTAGCGGTTCGTTCCCACCTAATAAGGGGGAGCTAGTATTGGATAGGAGTGGAGAGAAACCATACTGTACTTTCAGTATACTGTATACGCTTTCATTCTGTCAACACTCTTAGTTAATTTTTTCATATTTTTCTATAAATAATTTAAAAATCCATTTTTGGAAGCCAGTTTACGGTACAGTAAATTGTAGATGTAGACTGGTTTCCTTAATGTTTACTTCAATTATTCTAACTTTATATCTTATCTAATACTTATGATTCTATTTTATACAAATACACTATATTGCTGATCTTGTAGCATAATCTTCGCTTTTTCCATATCATGTTCTTGTCTAAAGGATAACCGCATTACACCCGGTACATCTTCTCGACTCTCCACAATCTGAACATTGCTAATGTTAATGCCTTGATTACCAATTTCAGTTGTGATTTTACCAATAATCCCTGGATGATCGGGTACTTCTAGATAAAGATCATAAAGCGAAGCAATCATACCTTTACGACGTTCAGGCAATTGATCACGGAAAGCGCCTGCTTTTTCAAATTGTTCTTCAATCCCACGAGAGTCTTGTTGATTCAATAATTCAATAAAGTCAGCTACACCGCTATTCCAATCTTCCAACAAAGACAATATAATCTGTCGATTATTCAGTAAAATATCTCGCCATACGATCGGATCACTGGAAGCGATACGTGTAATATCACGGAATCCACCTGCGGCTAACATACGATACAATGGATTATCTTGATTGTATTGACGAATTTGATTGACCAGTGCGACTGCAATGACATGTGGTAAATGACTAATCGCCCCCACAATTTCATCATGCATAACCGGTTCTACTTTTACAATCTGTGCTCTTGTCGTCTGTTCCAAAAGATGACCTAAACGGTCTACAACGTCCTGTGGTACATTTTCTGGAGGTGTAAGTACGTAATATGCATTTTCAAATAAAAGCGCTGAAGCAGCTCCTACCCCTGCACGTTCTGAACCTGCCATAGGATGCCCACCTATAAAATACACGGAATCCAAATTCAATTGTTCTGCATGAGCAATCACAGATGCTTTGGTACTGCCTACATCTGTTATAATACAACCCTTTTTAAGTGGCAAATGACTTAACTTGTCCAAATAAGTACCAATCAAGCTAACAGGCACACATAAAAAAATAAAGTCGGCATCTAACGCCGCCTCTTCTATCGAAAGTGTAGCATGGTCAACAACTTCCCGTTCTTGATACGTATGTATTAATTCAGGGAGGTGCGTGTAGCCCGTTACATATAGATCAGGCTTGCCTTTAAAACATAGTGCAAGCGAGCCACCAATCAGCCCTACACCGAAAATTGCAATTTTAGTTGTCATCACATATCCCACTCATTCTTTATCTGATATCAAGTATGGTTCATATCAGGACCATGCTTAGCTAGATCTTTTCTGCTTGCATCGATCCTGATACGAACGCACTTGCTTACGAAATTAAACAGTTGTTGATTGTTCTTGCATCGACTCTTCTAATGCACGAATAAAGATTTCATTTTCACGTGCTGTTCCAACCGTAACACGAATATACGTTGGATATTTCTGATGCCCTGCACGTACAATGACTCCACGACGAAGCATCGATTGGAACAATTCTAATGCTTGATGCTTCACATCGACCATAATAAAGTTCGTCTGTGATGGGAAGTAATGAAGTCCTAGACGGTCAAATTCAGCCGTTAGATACTCGATACCTTCTTTATTTTTATTATGACATTCTTGTACGAAATCTTGATCTGCCAAAGCTTGACGTGCAGCTGCTTGACCAATACGTGAAGTATTGAACGGCTCACGCACTTGATTGATCAATTTAATAACATCGGCATGTCCTACACCATAACCAATTCGGAGTGCAGCTAGACCATAGATTTTGGAGAATGTACGTAAGATCACTAGATTTGTATATTTTTCAAGCAATTTAAGACTTTGTGGGTAAGCCGCATCGGTCACATACTCATAGTATGCTTCGTCCAATACCACCATTACGCTACTAGGCACTTGTTCCAAAAAGCCAATTAATTCTTCGTGAGATACAATCGTACCTGTTGGATTGTTAGGATTACATACCCAGATGATTTTGGTACGACCATTCACCTGTGCCATCATACCTTCAAGATCATGTACGCCGTCTTTTAAAGGCACTTCATGCACAAGTGCTCCTTCGATATCGGCATTACTTTTATAGACTGAAAATGTCTGATCTGCCATAATCGTCTCGTCGCCAGGCTCTAAAAAAGCACGTGTGATCAATGCAATAATCTCATCTGATCCACAACCGAAAATAATCTGATCCGACTGAACACCTAGATGTGCGCCTAATTGTGCAGTTAGCTCTACAGCTCCACCATCAGGATAGATATGTAGTTGCGTTAATTCTTGAGCAATCGCAGCCTGAACAGATGGAGCAGAACCGTATGGATTTTCATTCGAAGCTAACTTAATGACTTCACTTAGACCTAATTCACGCTTTACTTCTTCTAAAGGCTTACCTGGTTGGTATACAGGGATATTGACAATACGAGATTTTGGCTTCATGGTTTTTGACTCCTTCATGTAAAAGGTGGAGCCACTAATATAGGGCTCCATCTTTATTGGATATAGTAATGACTATTGTTATTCTTTTAATTCTGCCACAAATTTGCGAATTTGCAATAATCCTTCGATTTTGCGTTCTGGATTAGTTAGAAGAGGTATTTGTGATTCGATCTGGCGTACAATCGCACTACCTACAACAACACCATCACAGAATTTTGAAAATTCTCTCACTTGCTCACTACTAGAAATACCGAACCCAACAGCAACGGGAAGATCGGTATTGCTTTTCACATCACGGATAAATTGCTCTACGTTATTATGAAAAGAAGCTCGTTCTCCTGTCACTCCAAGTGAAGATACACAATAGACGAATCCTTGTGCACCGTCTAAAATGGCTGCAATTCGATCATGTGATGTAGGAGCCACTAGCGGAATTAAGCTAACACCTGCGGCTTTGGAACGCTCTCTCATTTCACCGGATTCTTCAACTGGTAGATCTGGAATAATCATGCCACTAATGCCATGAGCTTGCATCGTCTCAAAAAAGCGTTCCAGTCCAAATTGCAAAATCGGATTATAATACGTAAACAAAATAAACGGCATTTCTACCCCGCGTTGACGTGCTCCGTCAGCAACTTCGAGGCAAGTGTTGATCGTTACATGATGGGTAAGCGCACGCTGAGAAGCACGCTGGATGACAGGGCCATCTGCCAGTGGATCAGAATAAGGAACGCCTAATTCCAAAATATCGGCACCTGCTGCTTCCAATTCTACAATAATATCGATCGTTGTCTGCGGATCAGGATCGCCTACAGTGAGAAAGGGAATCAATGCTGTTTTGCCTTCTTCTTTGAGTCTAGCAAATGTAGCATCCATACGGTTCTGACTTTGATCAGTCATACTCATTGTACGCCCTCCTCATACTGCATAATTGACTCTACATCTTTATCGCCACGACCGGAAAGGCAGATCACTAGCAACTGATCACTATTCATATCTTTCGCCATTTTAACCACATGGGCAATTGCATGTGAAGACTCGAGTGCAGGAATAATACCTTCGGTACGACACAATAATTTTAGAGCGTCTAGCGCTTCTGCATCTGTTACAGGCACGTACTGAACACGCTTGATATCTTTAAGATACGAATGTTCAGGACCTACACCCGGATAATCCAGACCAGCTGAAATCGAATGTGCAGGCTGTACTTGTCCATATTCATCTTGTAGTAAATAACTCATAGAACCTTGAAAGACACCTTTGGTTCCCAGACTCATCGTTGCCGCATGCAAAGGCGTATCAATCCCACGTCCTGCTGCTTCTACACCGATCAAATTAACCTCAGTATCTTCAATAAATGGATAGAACATACCGATTGCATTACTACCGCCACCGATACAAGCTACAACTGTATCTGGTAAGCGATTTTCAAGTTCAAGTATCTGACGGCGTGTCTCATCTCCAATAATACGTTGGAAATTACGTACCATCATTGGATATGGATGAGGGCCTACCGCTGAGCCTAGAATATAAAACGTATCTTCGACATTACTTACCCAGTAGCGTAATGCTTCATTTCCTGCATCTTTAAGTGTCATCGTACCTGAAGTCACAGGAACCACTTCTGCTCCCAATAACTTCATCCGAAATACATTCAATTGCTGACGGCGAATATCTTCTTCACCCATAAATACTTTACACTCAAGTCCAAATAATGCGGCTACCGTCGCTGTCGCTACACCATGTTGCCCTGCACCCGTTTCAGCAATAACTTTCTTTTTACCGGTACGCTTCGCAAGCAACCCTTGAGCAAGCGCATTATTGATTTTATGTGCACCTGTATGATTTAAATCTTCACGTTTGAGATAGATTTTAGGCCCGCCCAATTCTTCACTTAAGCGTTGTGCATAATAAAGAGGCGTTTCCCGACCTGAATATTCTTTGAGCAAATATTTCAGCTCAGTCTGAAATTCTTCATCTTCTGCATATTGATAATAAGACTGCTCCAATTCGATAAGTGCATTCATAAGAGTCTCAGGCACATATCTTCCTCCGAAATCGCCGAAACGTCCTTTTGCATCTGGTAATGTAGTCATTATGCCTTCACCCTTTCTACAAATGTTGTTATTTTCATGATGTCTTTGATACCATCCGTTTCCACGCCGCTCGATACATCAACGCCTTCAAGCAAATGGTTGTCCAATAGAGAAGATATATTCTCCGGTGTTAATCCTCCAGCTACAAGCAATGGAATCCCTTGTTGCGCTGTCCACTGGTGATACGGTTGTATCTGATCCCAAGCAAATGTCTTACCTGAGCCTCCTCCATATAGAGGGTCATACGTATCTAATAAAAAGGCATCGACTACGCCTTTGTAAGGTAAAAGTTGTTGTTCTACCGGTTGTGGTTGGTCTGTCTGTGTGAGTGAGATCACTTTGAATACCTGCTTATGCAATTGTTCCTTGATCTGTCTGCATAACTCAGGGCTTTCTTGACCATGAAGCTGAATCACATCAAGTGGAGCGATCTCAACAATCTGGTTAAGTTGTTCCAGTGTTGGATTAACGAACACGCCAACACTTTGAGGAGCAGGGTAATCTTCCCATTCCTGAAGCGTTTGAATCAGAATAGAGGCTTGTTCAGAATTCACCTGACGCTTACTTGTAGCAAAAACGAAACCGATGTAATCAATCGGTAATTGTATCATAGATTTTAGCACTTCAACGCTTTGAAGTCCACAAATTTTTACGTATTTTTTTTCAGTCATGATTTTGTTTTTTGGTAGGTTCCATAAGTGTTTTTACAGCGTCACGAATATCGTCTTTACGCATAAAGTATTCGCCTACCAATACTCCTTTAGCTCCTGCACCCGATAAATAGACCATATCGTCCACACCAGAAATACCACTTTCACTGATCAAAGGAACATGTTCAGGAACAAGATTAATCAGTTCAACCGTTGTCGCCAGTGAAGTTTCGAATGTTTTGAGATTGCGATTGTTTACACCAATCAATCCATGTTCAGCAGCCCCTTTTATTTGCAGGACGGTTGCCAATTCTTCATGATCATGCACTTCAATCAACACATCCAACCCGATTGATAATGCTAGATCGAAATAGGATTGCAATTGTTCAGGTGTCAAAATAGCCGCGATAAGTAAAATAGCATCTGCACCGATTAAGCGTGCTTCGTAAATCTGTACTTCATCAATAATAAAATCTTTACGCAATAACGGAAGCTTTACCGCTTGATGAATCGCAGTTAGATACTCTTTACTTCCTTGAAAATAGTCAACATCAGTTAATACAGAAATACAATCAGCTCCTGCATCTTCATACGCTTGAGCAATCTGAACAGGATCAAAATCAGGACGAATCAAACCTTTAGACGGTGAAGCTTTTTTCACTTCTGCAATCAAGCCCATTGAATGATGAGGATGCTGAATTAAAGCTTTGCGAAAACCTTTAGTTGCAGGCAATGCTTTAATCTGTTCTTTGGCTTGTTCTACCGAAAATGTTTTTTTCAATAGTTCTACTTCCTGCTGTTTGGTCACTACAATACGATCAAGATACATAACTTAATCCCTCCGTTGTGTCTATTAATTGTTGTAACTTATGAGCAGCAGCACCTGAATCTATCGCTTGTGCTGCTATAATCGCTCCTTGAGCCAATGTCTCTGCTTGCCCTGAAAGGTAAATACAAGCTGCGCTATTCGCTACGACTACATCTCGATAAGCACTTTCTTCTCCACGAAGCACACTACGAATAATATCTGCATTTTCCATGGCGTCTCCGCCTAATGTATGTTCAATCGGATGAGTCGGTAATCCAAAATCGCTAGGACTGATCTCATATGTGTGTACGTGTCCATCTTTTAACTCAGCAACTCTTGTAGGTGCAGATATACTGATCTCATCCAGACCATCCAGACTTGCCACAACCAGTGCACGTTTTAGCCCTAATAAATGAAGTGTATGTGCTACGGTCTCGATTTTTGTAATATCATACAGTCCAATCAATTGACGATCTGCTCCTGCTGGATTGGTTAAAGGCCCTAACATATTAAATACCGTTCGTACGCCTAATTCACGACGAGTCGCTGCGGCATGCTTCATCGATGGATGAAAAACCTGTGCAAACATAAAGCAGATGCCGATATCTTCTAGACATTTAGCTGCTTGATCTGGATTAAGACTAATATTCACACCCAAAGCTTCTAATACGTCTGCACTTCCAGCTTTACCTGAAGCAGAGCGGTTACCATGCTTCGCTACCCTTACACCGATCGAAGAAGCAATAATCGCTGATACAGTTGAAATATTAAATTTGTGAATCCCGGAACCGCCTGTTCCACATGTATCTAATAATCCATCGGATAGTACCGGCACACTCCCACCATTTGTACGCATTGCTTCAGCCAAACCTGTGATTTCTTCGACCGTTTCTCCTTTAATACGAAGGGCTGTCAGTAACCCTCCAATCTGTGAAGGTGTCGCAATACCGCTCATAATCACATGCATCACTTGATTGGATTGCTCTCGTGTTAAGTGCTTGCCTTCTATAATTGTAGCTATCGCTTGTTGCATCAGTTCATTCCCAACCATCTCTGTCTCTCCTTTAACTCTTTTATCTTTCTATACCTATGGGTTTAATGCTATTTAACGATCATATCCGTACATATAATCTTGATTAATTTCAGAATCATGATCTTGTGGTTTAGGTAAAAACATCGCTTCAGCTACACGAATCGACTTCAGCATCCCTTTTGCTTTATTCACCGTCTCTTCATATTCTTTTTCTGGAACCGAGTCCCATACAATGCCTGCTCCGGCTTGCACATAAGCTTTACCATTTTTGAAAATAATCGTCCGAATCGTGATACAAGCATCCATATTGCCAGAGAATCCAAGATATCCGATAGCACCCGCATACGCACCACGTGCTTCATTTTCGATCTCAGCGATAATCTCCATCGCTCTTAACTTAGGTGCACCTGATACGGTTCCTGCGGGTAGACAAGATAAGAAAGCATCGAAAAAGTCTTTATCTTTATGCAGTGTACCTGATACCCCAGACACAATATGCATTACATGCGAATAACGTTCAATTTCCATAAACGTATCTGTTTTGACGCTTCCGAATTCAGAGACACGTCCTAGATCATTACGTCCTAGATCGACAAGCATAAGATGCTCTGCACGTTCTTTTTCATCTTGAAGCAATTCTTCAGCCAAAGCTTGATCTTCCGCTTCTGTTTTACCGCGAGGACGTGTGCCTGCTATCGGTCGAGTCTCTAAGCGATCACCCGCTACTTTGACAAGCGCTTCTGGTGATGTCCCAACGATAATCTCATCATCCATTTTCAAATAATACATATAAGGCGAGGGGTTCATCGTACGTAACACCCGATACACTTCAAGTGGTGAAACTTCAGTCTCGATATGAAAACGTTGTGACAACACCACTTGAAAAATGTCACCGGCACGAATATATTCTTTGGCACGATGCACACCATCTATATATTCTTCTTTGGTCATATTGGATTGAATTTCGCCCATTTCTACATCTTCCGATACCGGGCTACGTCCCATCGTGCTTATAGAAGGTTGTGTTTTCAACAAATCTTCTGTTGCTTCTAGCTTACGACTAGCTTTGATATACGCTTCACGAATCTGTTGTTCTGTTGCGTTATCCGGTACATGTACATTACCAACTAGCAAAATATGTTGCTTCACATGATCAAAGACGACAATCTGATCACAAAACATAAACTGAATATCATCCATCTGCATGTCATCTATGCGATGAGCAGGTAATTTTTCATAATATTGCTGTAGATCGTAACCGAAGAAACCAATAGCTCCACCTGTAAATGGAGGTAAGCCTTCTACTTTGGGACTGCGATAACGCTGTAATAATGTTTTGAGTTGTTCAATCGGCTTACCTGCTAATTCAGCTTCCTGACCATTGATTTCAAGCTTGATTCTGCCCTTTTTCCCGGAGATCAATAAAAATGGATCACTACCAATAAATGAATATCGCGCCCATTTGCTACCGCCCTCTACGCTTTCCAACAGAAATGCGCGCTTATGATCAGCATAACGTTGAAAAATCCGAATCGGTGTCTCCATATCTCCTAGCAAACGTTTGACAATAGGAATCAAATTATATTCTTTCGATGTTGCAATCACTTGTTCGATATTGGGTTGAATCATAGAAGTCGCTCCTCAGATTTGTATTTTGGGTACTAAAAAAGCCTTCACGCGTGTTGACGCATGAAGGCTACAATAGACGTACAAAATGTACAAATGTCAGAATCGACTACCTCAGATTCTGGCAGACCCGAAGTATTACACTACAAATAGTATAAAGAAAGTAGCAATCGTATAACATATCTATGTATACGGCTGACTTATAATCTGTTAGCGATCAAGTTAGCATCTATGAATCTCTTATTGCTTATTTAGCATAACAGCGATACACTCTTGTACCTCTCGTTATCTATAAATAATGAATACAATAATAATCCAATCGATGATGACTATCTCACCATACAGTTCTTTCTATAATTCTATTTCTAGCTATACTACGTTATACTGCTTGAAACGTCTTCGCTGTTGTCTTCCTGCTGGCACACGATCCGAATTGAATAACATACAGTGTCTTCACACCTATGGATCAATCCGCTCTGCCCGCCGACAAGGCTTACGTTTCATTCTCATCTATACTCTTCTCTACCTCTAACTTGCATCTCAGCTCATTACACGGCTCTTACTATTTATCTTAACGACTACTATACAGCAAAAGAAACGTCTAACGCAACCCTTACATCTTATCCCTATTCTGAAAGTGCCAAATCAGGACGTAACCGCTTGGCTTCGTTTAAATACACATGTCTGATTTCTTGTTGTGATTTCGTCGTATTCACTTGAATCATTAACCGGATACATTGAGGTAAGCTGTTCTGTACCGCTGCTTCTACCGCACACATTAAAGGAACCATATTCCAACCTTCCATCTCACGAATAGCGAGTGCTGGAAAAATAGCATCCAGATCAGGGGTCATCGTAATCCAGATACAGCTGATATCTTCAGGTTCAAATTGATTACGGTCTACAATCTCCTTCAGCAATACTACGGTTTCATCCAATATTTCCTTTTTGTCGTTATTGATCACTGTAGTAGCCCCACGAATTCCTCGATTGTACATCGTTTACACCTCTTCCTTTAATTGCTCAACAACCCGGCGTACCAGATCATAATCTACGTTGTGATCGATTTCCACAACACCGATTGATTTGGGAACCACAAATGTCATTGATCCTTCTTGGAATTTCTTATCATGCATCATTGCTTCCATAATCTGATCGACATCTAAACGCTGAGGCAATACTGTAGGTAATCCAAGAGCTGTCAACATATGACGGGTGGTATCAACAAGACCCGGTTCTCCACCTAATTGTTCACCGATAAGCGCAGAACCAACCATACCGATAGAGATCGCTTCACCGTGAATAATCTCGCCATATCCTGCTACAGCTTCGATGGCATGCCCTATCGTATGTCCCAAATTAAGAATAGCTCGCAAGTCGTTCTCACGCTCATCACGAGAAACCACGATCGCTTTGATAGAACAGCCTTTTTCCAGACCATAACCCATCGCTGTCATATCGACTGATTTCAGTTCGTCAGCGTGTTCCAGACACCAGTAAGCAAATTCTTTATCCCAGATTAAACCATGCTTCACCATCTCTGCAAGTCCAGCATAAACTTCACGTTTGGGTAATGTTTGAAGTGTTGTCAGATCATATAATACGAACTCCGGCTGATGAAAAACACCAATCATATTTTTCGCTAGACGATGATTAATCGCTACTTTACCACCCACACTACTATCATGAGCAAGTACACTAGTAGGCATTTGGATAAAACGAATCCCGCGCATATATGAACCAGCTACAAACCCAGCTAGATCGCCCACTACGCCGCCACCGAGTGCAATTACAGTCGATTTCCGATCCAGACCGCCTTGAATGGCTTTGGTCATCACTTCTTCAAATACAGACATCGATTTGGATTGTTCACCTGCACCTACAATCGCTGTCACAACTGTAAATCCAGAAGCAGTCAAAGACTGCTCCACGATAGCAAGATAAGGATCAGCCACATGTTCATCGGTGACGATCAGTACCGGGCTTTGCTTGGAAATGCGATGATTGTCTAAATACGTTCCTGCCTTTTGTAACAAATCTTCTCCAATATAAATCGGATAAGAGCGTTCGCCAAGTTGGACATCAACGGTTCTCACCGCAGACATTAGTATTGCTCCACTTGAGCTAAATAATTTTTAAGATTATTACGAATCTCATCCATCGAATCGCCACCAAATTTCTCAAGGAAAGCCTTGGCTACTTCCCAAGCAACAACACTTTCAAGTACAACACTAGCGGCAGGTACAGCACAAGCATCTGACCGCTCGACTTGAGCTGTAAATGCTTCTTTGGTATCGATATCTACACTTTGTAGCGGTTTGTACAAAGTAGGAATAGGTTTCATGACACCACGAACCACGATAGGCATACCATTTGTCATTCCGCCTTCAAATCCGCCTAAACGATTGCTTGCACGGTGATATCCACGCTCTTCATTATATAAAATCTCATCATGCACTTGTGAGCCACGAAGTTCACCTGCTTCAAAGCCTATGCCAATCTCTACGCCTTTAAAAGCATTGATCGACATTACAGCTTGAGCGATACGTGCATCGAGCTTGCGATCATATTGAACAAAACTTCCCAAACCTACAGGCACGCCCTCGATAATACATTCAACCACACCACCGATCGAGTCGCCTTCTTTTTTGATTTGCTCAATATAAGCTTCCATTTTTTGCTCGGTTTCTTTATCCACTACACGCACAGAAGATTCTTCTGTCTGAGCAACCAGCTCATCCAGTGGAAGATTGTGAGGTGGAGCTACAATTTCACCAATACGAATGACTTGTCCAGCTACTTTGATTCCGAATGCTTCAAGGAACTGACGTGCTACTGCTCCACAAGCTACACGAATAGCAGTTTCACGCGCACTGGAGCGCTCTAATACGTTACGCAAATCTTTATGATTATATTTAAGGCCGCCATTCAGATCCGCATGACCTGGACGTGGACGGTGTACACGACGTTTTTCTTCATCTGTACCTTCCATCGGCTCAATATTCATAATCTTTGTCCAGTGTTTCCAATCATTGTTCGCTACAACTAGAGCTACAGGCGCTCCTGTTGTGTATCCATGACGTACACCGCCTACGATATCAGCTGTATCTTTTTCAATTTGCATCCGGCGACCTCGTCCATACCCTTTCTGACGACGTGCTAGTTGGAAATTCAATGCTTCAAAATCCAGCTCAAGCTGGCTTGGTAATCCTTCAATAATCGCAGTCAATTGGGGACCATGTGTCTCCCCTGCTGTTAAATAACGTAAACTCATTGTTGCGTTCCCCCTTTAAACTGTTAAACTGTGCATTGCTAAAATCCGTAATTATCTTTGCTTATTATAGTACAGCATCTAGCGGTTTGACAAGAAAGCGCAAAACATTGATTTAAAGTGTTCTTTCTCCCTGTGTATCATAAAAAACACGCTACCTTTTCGTCATCGACGATACAAGCAGCGTGTTTTTATTTAAAGTTATTGTATCGTTTTTCTGCATGTAGAACATAACAGATCACTCTATACATAGATAAGTATCGCGTAGTACTAGCCTCAATCATGTGCACTTTTTCTATTGCAGTCTAGGCAATAATTAGCCTTTTTTGTAATAGAAGAATGTTTCTGATGTCTCAAACCCATATTGTGCCGGAGAGAAAATCTGCTCCGTACTGCCTACAAATAATACTCCACCAGGACGCAGACTGTTAGCGAATTTATGATACAGCATGTTTTTGGCTTCTTCTGTAAAATAAATCATAACATTGCGACATACGATTAGATCGTATCCTGTTTCAAACGTATCGGTCAGTAGATTACCTTTACGGAAATTAACCGCTTTTTTCAGCGAGTCACTAATATGGAACATATGACCATCTGCTGTAAAATGACGTTTGGCTACATCAGCAGGAACATCTTTAAGCGAACGTTCTAGATACATTCCTTTTTTAGCTTTTTCCAATGCGCCATCATCAATATCCGTAGCATGTAAAGTTGTACTGGACAACAGATTTTTGTCAGCAAGGATCATAGACAATGTATATGGCTCTTCACCTGTAGAACATGCTGCGCTCCATACTTTCAAGTTTTTACCGTTGTTTTTTTGCAATTGCGGTAAAATGGAATCACGCAATACTTCCCAACGGTTCGGGTTACGCCAAAATTCAGATACGTTGATCGTCATACGATCCAAAAATTCATAAAATAACGTTTTATCTTTTAACATCGCATCGAAAAAAGCGCTAAATGTAGAAAAACCATTTTTGGTACGTAATGTGGTCAGACGACGCTTCATTTGAGCTTCTTTGTATTGAGACAAATCGATTCCAGTATTATCTTTTACTTTTTTTATAAAACCTACATAATCCGAATCTGAATGAATAGTATCATTAATAAGCATGGGATCACTTCCTTGATCATCATTATAAGTGCAGTCCATGCGAGGGTATGTTTAGATCCATGCTGAAATATTTTTGTCGTAAACGCTTAGTTCGTTCTCGTCAAAAAAATTAGCAATCTCCCGTTCAGCACTTTCAACTGAATCGGAACCGTGAATCAGATTGAGTGGAGTATGATTAGCAAAGTCACCACGAATCGTTCCAGGTTGTGCTTCAGTTACTTTGGTTTTGCCGATAACCATACGAGAGATTGTGATGATATCATCACCTTCCCAGACCATAGCGAATACCGGACCTGAAGTAATAAAGCTAATCAAATTATCATAGAATGCTTTGCCTTCGTGCTCAGCATAATGACGTTTTGCCTGTTCCTCTGTTGCGGTTACGAATTTGCCACCTACCAGCTTAAAGCCTTTGTCCTCCAAACGACTGACAATGCGTCCTATTAACCCCCGCTGCACACCATCAGGTTTAATCATCAAAAATGTGCGTTCCATTGGTTCACTCTCCCATTATCTACAATGTGATCTGCATTGGACACGATTGGTAATTATGCCCACCTGTGTATTCTAACAGAAACCATTGTTTACAGAAAGGAAGCGTTTCATAGCAATTTTCGACATTTTCTGATTGTACTCAAACCTGAGTAGCATACATTACTGGACATATCGAATATTTGAACAAAATATAGATTTGAACCGCTATTCAATATGCTTTGTAATGTATATATCGACCGTATGATCCCACTCTATTAGTGATTAAGAAATATTTTACGTATCTAAAAGACTTTTATTTTACACAATCTTCTATATTGTGCCATAAAACATTAAATTGTCGAACATTGTTGTAGATTAATGTGAACGATTAGCGACAAATTTAGCAATCTCTTGCAAATGCTTTTGAGTTCTACCCGCTGGCAATTGACTCAGTGCATGCATTGCTTTTTGAATATAACGATCAGCTAATAATTCAGCTTCTTGAATACCCTGACTTTCACGTACCATACGTACTGCTGTTGTTACATCTGTCTCGCCATTGGCGTTATGAATTCTTGTAATTTCAGCAAGTAGCGGTTCTCTACGTGATTCATCTTGAAGAGCATACAAAACAGGGATCGTAATATTGCCTTGACGCAAATCACTACCTGGTGGTTTACCTAATTGCTTCTCGGTACCACACAGATCAAGTACATCATCACGAATCTGAAAAGCCATGCCTACGTTGTAGCCATAACGATATAACTCGCGAGTAACTTCTTTGGGTGCATTCGCTGCAATTCCACCTAATTGGCAACTGATCGCAATCAATAGCGCTGTTTTACGACGAATACGCAGTAAGTAGCGACGAATACTTTGCCCTGTATTGAAAAAGTCTCTAATCTGTTCCATCTCACCAATCGACATCTGTACCATCGCTTTAGATAATACCTGATGAATTTGAGGATTTTCCAGACGAGCAACAATCATCAATGCTTTGGCATAAATATAATCGCCTGTATACATCGCTATCCGGTTATCCCATTTGGATTTGACAGTGGGCTGACCACGACGTGTATCTGCATCATCAATCACATCATCATGTACCAGTGAAGCCATATGAATCAATTCCAAAGCTACAGCGACATTACTAAGACGATCTAGATCATACGTACCGTACTTGCCTCCAAGTAACACAAAAGCGGGACGAAGTCGTTTGCCTCCCGCTTTGAGCAGATGCAGTGATGTCTCATTCAATAAAGGATGCTCACTGTCTATACTATGACTAAGCTGTCTTTCTATCACATTCATATCTTTTTTTAGTGTCCCGAAAATATCCAGTAGTTTCATTCGTTCACCCGTATCAGTGTATTGTCAGTCCATAATTCCATGTGTACTTCATGATCTAATAATTCGAGTTCATACGCATATTTAAAATACAATGCTAGACCTTGTTGCTCTTTTTCTCCAAAATCATACCATAATTGCTGAAAATAATGTTTCCAATACGCATGATCGCCGCCCATTTTTTGCTGAGCTTCTTGAATCACTGGATTCAGATCAGCGATAGAACGTTGTTTACTTTTCACTAATTGTTGCGCTGTTTCGGTTACAAACTCAGGATATGTAGCTGCAAATTTCTTGTTAACAGCCCATACAGCAAAAGTCATACTGAGTCCTGTCCATGACTTCCACTCTTGCCCTAAATCGGTCACAATATAACCTGTTTCTTTTTGTGCCGCTGCAATAGCATGATCGCCAATCAATAATGCTGCATCTGCTTGTTCCATCATTTCATCCAAACTTGGATCCATCGAAATATATTCTGGTGTCAATTGATAACGTTTATGCAGAATAATTTTGAGTAGATTGATCGAAGTAGCTGACGTATTGGTCAGTGCGATCGTTCCATTTCCCAGTTCCGCAATAGGCTTTCTGGAAAACAGAAGAATCGATCCGACTGCATTTTTAGCACTCACTGATAGATCAGGCAATAACCAGAAATCAGATGAACGCGTACCATAAGCAAATGAGGACACAGGGGTAAGATACAATGTTTCTTCTAACAAACCACGATTCAAGTTAGCAGGAAGATCGCTATGAATCTCTGCGGGCAAGGATAGAGCCGACGGATCAAAATGATGATACACCGGCCAATCGTTTGTATATTCTATTTTACCAATTTTGAAAGGCTGTTCAAAACTTTTCACGACCATTCCCCCATCGTTCAAATAATTGATGTTCGATGTCCAGAATATCGAGCACCTTGCCAACCATGAAGTCGACCGTATCATCCAACGTTTTCGGACGATAATAAAAAGCAGGCATAGCCGGAACAATACTCACGCCCATACGTGCTAGTTTTAACATATTTTCTAAATGTATCGCTTGAAGCGGAGTCTCTCTTGGTACTATAACCAGTTTACGCTCCTCTTTAAGCACCACATCTGCTGCTCGTGTCATTAAGTTAGCAGACATTCCTCCTGCGATATTCGCCAGAGTGCCCATCGAACAAGGAACAATGATCATTGCTTTGACCCGAAATGATCCACTCGCTATCGTAGCTCCGATGTCTGCAAAGGAATGATAGACTAATTGTGCTGACCATGTACTGAAATACTGCTCTAGCATTTCTTCCCGGCTTGAGGCTTCCCAGTCCATCTCTTCTTTAAGTACGCGCCAACCCGCATTCGAGATCACTAGATGAACAGTATAACCGAGGGATAATAATACCTCGGTTAGTCGAATGCCATATATCGAACCACTAGCACCTGTAATTCCTACAATATAGCGTTGATTCGCTGTATGTTCTGTAGAATTTACCACCACTGTTTCACCACCAGATCGATCAATGTAAATACAAATACGATCAGACTCAGCGTACTATTTAATGTAAAGAATGAAGTCTGCAAACGACTTAAATCTTTAGGTGTCAAAATATAATGTTGATAGAATAAGATAGCAAGTGCAATTACAGCGCCGGCGAAATACCACCAACCCAATCCTGCCATAATACCAATCGCAATCAGACCGACTGCTGTAATCACATGGAATCCTTGTGCAATTTTGAGCGCTCTAGCAATACCAAAGCGACTTGGAATCGAATATAACCCTTCTTCACGGTCAAATTCTTCATCTGCACAAGCATAAATCACATCAAAACCAGCTGTCCAAAATGTAACTGCAATATAAAACACAATCGCTGTCCAGCTAAAATGACCGGTTACTGCAATCCATCCACCTAATGGAGCTAGACCCAGCGTCATACCCAGTATCACATGACAAAGCCATGTAAAACGTTTGGTGTAGGAATAGATCACCAGCATGAAGATAGCAATCGGTAATAATTTCAACGCTAACGGATCTAACTGTGTCACTGCCCAGAAAAAGATCACTAATGAAATCAGTGTAAATAATACCACTTCACTTGAACGCAACAGACCTGCTGGAATCGCACGCATCATTGTACGTGGATTTTTGCCATCAAATACCTGATCTATGAGACGGTTAAGACTCATCGCAGCTGTACGTGCTCCGATCATCGCTAACAAAATCCATCCAATCTGTGACCATAAAGGCAAATGACCATTAATCACATAGGATCCTAAAATTGCTCCCATAAAAGCAAAAGGCAACGCAAATAGCGTATGCTCTATTTTAATCATTTCTAAAAATACTTTAAATTTCTTAAACATTCTACTTCTCCTTGATCCCAATATGAAGTGCCGCAATACCACCTGTTAAGGGGTACGCCTGAACATTATCTAGCCCAACATCTCGGAAAATTTGCGCCAGTTCTGCACGTCCCGGGAACAGCTTGAGTGAATCAGGCAGCCATTTGTATTGCTCGTAATGTTTGGCTACAAGTTTGCCCATAAGTGGCAATAAGTTTTGGAAATAGAAATAATACAGCCCTTTAAATGGTTGCCATGTGGGTTTGGATAATTCTAAACAAACTACCATACCCCCAGGTTTCACAACACGCTGCATTTCTTTTAACACTTGAACCAGATCTGGTACATTACGTAATCCGAACCCTATTGTGACATAATCAAAAGAATTATTTTCGTATGGAAGATCCATTGCATTCCCTTGAGTCAACGTAATATTATCTTTCCAACCATCACGGTTGATTTTGTGCTGACCAACTTGCAACATATTTGGACTGAAATCTAACCCTTTGATTTGACCCGTACCGCTAGCTTCAGCAATACTTAGTGTCCAATCACATGTTCCGCAACACACATCCAGCGCCGAAGTCCCTGGTTGCACGTTCATCTTTTTCATTGTAAATTTGCGCCATGCTTTGTGGCGACGGAAACTGAGCAAATCATTCATCATATCGTATTTTGGAGCAATAGACTCAAAAACAGATTGTACAAATTGCTCTTTAGGTTTGACAGCTTCTGGTTTACTCACGATACAATCACCTCATTTTAAAGTAACTACTTTGGGAATATTATGATTTTAACTAAAAGACTTAGCGATTTTTAGTCGATGCTATATCCTGATAAGCCTCTGTCAGCTGTACAATTTCAGTCTGCAATTCAGCATAACCGGCTTGCGCTAGACGTTGCTTAATATCTGTCAACACAGCATTTAATTCTGAACGAAGATGTTCATTGATCTGATACGTCTGGTTCCATTTATTCCAATGGTCTGTAGTGACGGCATCACTCATCAGATTCTCTTTATTTTGCTCTTGTACATGTGCAAGCACTTTATACAGAGCATAGCTACCAAAAGGCCCTTGTTCTCCATGTGCGCGTGTCAATTCATTAGCTAGTATCTCTGCACGACTAAAATCAACCAATAATGCTTGCCATAATTCAGCTACTTCTGTAGGAATATACGGTGTAAACAAAATAAACAGCTCCATTTTAAGCTGTGTCAGCGACTCTACATATTGCTCTGCTGTAAATTGTTCACTTTGAACATTGTGATACAGATTCATCTTGAGACGATTTGTTTCACAAATGGCTGCACTTAGTAATGAGATCATTTCAATCTCGCCTGCTTTGGACAACAATTCGTAAAAACGACTACTGAAAAAGTCACCTGCTAACACATTTAACTGTCTAGCACGCATCGCTTCTTCTTCTTGATGAACAGCCAGTGTATCGATCATATCATGGGTATCCATTGCCATCTGTACAATACCTGCTACAAGGGGGAATAATTCTCCACGATGTGAGACAGTATCATCCTGATCTTTCATATTCAAAAAGGCATGAAGTAAATGTACACGAGTGTCTGGAAACTCGGGAACTCCTGTATGCTTTTGAATCATATCGTATTCTGTGTATTTTCGGGATGTTTCCAACAAACGGTATGGTTTCATCTCAGCCTCCGACGCCTTTATAGTGCAAGTCTTTATTTTCACAAACATAGTATAGCCTAAAAGATATCTTTTCAGCCATTTCAGTTCATTATACCATATGTTTTTTTGACAAGACAGGGCTAGTGAAGATTTGTAAGTTCATTCATGACATAGAAAAATACTGGTTTCCTCAACCTTAATCAACTATTAAACATGAGGAAGCCAGTATTTAAGTGCATTACGTATTCAAGATTAGATGCCATATTGATTATACTTCTGTATCCATAGAGCCATGTTTAGTCATGACTTCCGCTTTACCACGCACTTTAATCGCTGATGTATTCTCTGTAAATTGAACAACCATAATTTCGCCTTTGTCCAATTTCTCTGTATGATGAAAACGAGTATCACGTCCACGAGTCAAGCCAATTACCTGTACTCCGTTATCTTTGGCTTTGATCACAATATAGTCACTATTGGTATAATTATTGTCTGGTGATTCCATAAATGTTATCCCCTTTTCGTATTCAACGTAGATCAGATATGGAAAAGACCGTGAACATGATCGTCACGGTCTTTCCTGCACATGGAATATGTAATAACTTATTTAATTCCATCTTTCAATGCTTTACCAGGTTTAAAAGCCGGGATTTTGCTAGCTGCGATATCGATCTCTTCACCTGTTTGTGGGTTACGTCCTTTACGTGCAGAACGCTCACGAACTTCGAAGTTACCAAATCCAACTAATTGTACTTTATCACCACTTTGTAGTGCACCAGCGATAGCTTCAAAAACAGCATCAACTGCTTTAGTTACGTCTTTTTTCGGCAAATCAGTTGTTTCTGATACTTGCGCGATCAATTCGGATTTGTTCATATGTTTCACCTCCTAAAGTATTTGTATCGATTGCTCCACTTGCTGCTAGGTTTTTCGTTTGCACGAAATATACGTAAACACCGCGGAATTTTCGAAAATATCACCAACTGCCTATAGAGCGCAGAAGGCGGAACAAACCTATAGTAATATACTCACCCTTTAATTTCAAGCATTTTACGCTTTTTTATCTACCAATCACTCAGATCTTCGTTTTGTTGCTCCATTTGTTTGCGAATCGCGGCTTTCAGCCGATCTTCTGGAACTTCTACCGTCAAATCACCGATCACTTTGGCTTGACATGACAATCGTACACCCTGACCGATCAAAACTCCTAATTTGCGTGTTTCGGCAGGTTCTGCTGTTGAAATACATGATTGATTCTCTTCATCATAGGGATGAGCAATATTCACTTTGCACATCAAACAAGCGGCTTTGCCATCGCAACGCACAGCAATATGAACGCCTGCTTTACGTGCGGCTGTAAGTACTGTGGTTCCTGAACTGACCTGTATCGACTTACCAGATGGCAAAAAGGTGATTTGAGCTTTGTCTGTTCTGGACATTATTTTCTCCTTTTAACCGTTTATTCCAGCTAATCTACGTATACGCTGCATAAATTGAGGATGAAATCCATTATGTTGAATGATCTGTTCAATCAGTGTTGCATGATCCTGTGATTGCTCACGAATACGCTCACTAATAGGTTCATAACGATCCGGTCGATCACGCAATAGATTAAAAATCAACTCATGGGCTAAAGGCATCAAATGAATACTACCACCTGATTCTAGCGTATATACAGGAGCAGCAGGATAAAGCACAGGCTCTACATGCACACGATAATAGGACTCTCTGGCTCGAACTTCAAATCCACCTACCAATTCGATTGTATAAGTACCTAACTGATAATGGCTTAATGTTGAGCGATAGGTTCTTGTCTCGTCAAGTATTGGTTCATCCAAAATAGAGAACTCACTCGACAATTGTTTGTGAAGCGTATCTATCCGAATCTCATCGGTATATAAATCAATATCGCGTGGAGCTTTGTCTAATTTCACACCATGCAGTAAAAGACCACAGCTTCCACCAAGCAACCATGGAGATTGCTCCTCCAAAGGTTGAAGCAGACGAACAAGCTGCTCCAGAGACGGTATCAGCTCTTTTTTCTGCTGTACCTGCTGCTGCGTTTCCACCATGATTTCCTACTCCTTCCTGTGCAAAAAGAACGAAAGGATGATATCTACCCCGTCGTTCCTGCCTATTTCTTTTTTTAGGAATGCCATTGTTGCCATGTTTCTAGCTTCATGACTTCCATTTCATTTTTGGGATTACGTCCCATTAACGTTTCTACTGCTGTACGAGGATCACTCTGCTCAAATAACACATGATACAATTGCTCAGCTATCGGCATTTGTACATTGTATTTTAAAGAGATATCCCGTGCTGCTTCAGTCGTACGTATACCTTCAACAACCATATTCATCGAAGCCATCACTTCATCGAGTGATTTGCCTTGACCTAACATATAGCCTGCTCTCCAGTTACGACTATGTTGGCTACTAGCTGTGACCATCAAGTCACCGATCCCGGCAAGTCCTGAAAAGGTTAATGGATTCGCACCCATTTCACTACCTACACGTACCATTTCAGCAAGTCCACGAGTCAACAAAGCGGCTTTGGCATTATCACCAAATCCAAGACCATCGACCATTCCTGCGCCTAGCGCAATAATGTTTTTAAGTGCACCTGCAAGCTCTACACCAACTAGATCTAGATTGGTATAGACACGGAAATAATCTTCATTCATAAATAAAGACTGTGCCGCCGCTGCTGCTTTGGCATTGTGAGAAGCAACCACTACCGTAGTCGGTAGACGTTTCACCACTTCTTCGGCATGACTAGGGCCAGATAGAACAACCACATCTGACTCTAAACAGCCTAGTTCTTCGCTGATGACAGTAGACATGCGTTTCAGTGTCTTAGTTTCAAACCCTTTGGTCGCATGAATACAGAGCATATCAGGATGGTAATAAGGCTTAAGATCACTACATACTTGACGCATTGCTTTGGAAGGGGCAACAATCACAACTGCTTTTGTTCCATCCATTGCAGCAGCAAGATCAGAAGTTGCTGTAATTTGAGTGGACAGAACTGCATCTGGTAAATACTTTGTATTGGTGTGCTGTTGATTCATCTCGGCAACTTGCTCTTCACTACGCGCCCATACGGTTACTTGTAGACCATTGTCTGCAAGCACAGAAGCAAGCGCAGTTCCCCAACTACCAGCTACTAGAACGGTCACTTTTTCAGACAACTTTGTTTCCTCCCTTGTCTGCTTTGGATCCGATTTTGTTTTCAGTGCCTTTGAATATTTTGACAATATTCGTCTGATGGCGCCATACTGCAAGCAACCAGATAATTACACTGACTGTAACAATCGGTGCAGAATATCCTTGAATCAGTAATACAATAGGCGTTAACGTAACAAAAATTAACGAACCTAATGATACATAACGAGTGATCACAATCGATGCAATAGCGAATACGCCTGCAATCAATGTTGGAACAATACATAACGTGGCGAGAACACCAATCGTTGTTGCAATTCCTTTACCTCCGCGAAAACGGAAATAGATCGGCCAGTTATGCCCCAAGATAGCTGCAATTCCGCATAAAGCAGGAACCCAGTACATCGTATGTCCGGATAGCCCGATACTGAACCAAACGCCAAGCCAAATAGCTGCCACACCTTTGAGCGCATCTAACAAAAGTACAAATATAGCAGGTCCTTTGCCTAGTACGCGCAATGTATTGGTTGCTCCGGCGTTGCCGCTTCCGTGATCACGGATATCGATTCCTTTCAGCCATTTAGCAATAAGTACGCTAAAGCTGATCGAACCAATCAGATAACTAATAATAATAGCCACGACTGATAAAATCACATGCTTCTCTCCTTAATTATCTGATGCTGATTTTCGGCGTGTAAATATTCGAATCGGCGTACCAATAAAGTCGAACGCCGCACGAATTTTATTTTCCAAATAACGCTCATACGAAAAGTGCATCATTTCAGGTTCATTCACAAAGACAATTACTGTTGGTGGCTTAACTGCAACCTGAGTTACATAGTTAATACGCATCCGTTTCCCTTTATCTGTCGGTGGAGGATTGATAGCAATCGCATCAGAGACTACATCATTTAATAAATGAGTTGGAATACGTAGTGCATGTTGCTCAGCTACTTGTTGCACAACCGGTAATAATTTGTGAACACGTTGCTTCGTCAATGCAGACAAGAATACAACAGGAGCATAACTCATAAATAAGAAATGATCACGGATATTGGATTCAAATTGACGCATGGTTTTGTCATCTTTTTCTACAACATCCCATTTATTTACTACGAAAATAGCTGCTTTTCCTGCTTCATGTGCATAACCTGCTACGTGTTTATCCTGGTCAATAATACCTTCTTCACCATTGATAACCGTTAACACTACATCTGCACGTTCAATCGCTTTCATCGCACGCATGACACTATATTTTTCTGTATTCTCGTATACTTTACCACGTTTACGCATACCTGCTGTATCAATTAATACATAACGTTGTCCGTCACGCTCAAAAGGAGTATCAATCGCATCACGTGTTGTACCTGCTACACTACTTACGATAACGCGTTCTTCACCCAAAATCGCATTGACCAACGAAGATTTACCTACGTTAGGACGACCGATTAGAGCTACACGAATTACATCATCGCCATACTCATCATCAACAGTTTCAGGCAATTCTTTCACTACAGCATCTAGCAAATCACCCATACCGCTACCGTGACTTCCTGAGATTCCGATTGGCTCGCCAAATCCTAAATTATAAAATTCATAAATATCATTCATACGACCCATGTTATCTACTTTGTTAATAGCAACAATAATCGGTTTACCTGAACGATAGAGTATTCCAGCTACTTCTTCATCGGATTGAGTCAATCCGCTTTTGACATCACACATAAATACGATAACATCTGCTTCTTCGATCGCAAGTTCAGCTTGCATCCGAATCGACTTCAGCATCATATCTTCCCCATCTAATTCGATACCTCCGGTATCAATCACACTGAATGCTTTACCATTCCATTCAGATGTTCCATAGATACGGTCACGCGTAATACCAGGCTTATCTTCAACAATAGCTAGCCGATCACCGATCATGCGGTTAAATACTGTGGATTTCCCCACATTCGGGCGGCCCACGATTGCAACTACAGGTCTTGCCATACGATCCATTCCTCCTGTTCATTCTTTCCGCTTTTCATCATAGCAAAAAACATTGCACTTGGCTAACATTATGATGAACTTTACGACTGTTTCATTTATTCCTTTAAAACCAATAATCGACGAATCCATTGCGGATTCGCCGATTGATTGAGTGACTTTTACTAGAAAGGCGGTCGCTTGACTATCAATGGACCGTCCATAAAAAGCCCGTACTATGATTTAAATAATGAAGTGAGAAAATCACTCGCTATCGTTTTAAAGTTCAAAACAGTGCAAACATTATTAAAACGTTAATGTTTGCTTAAGCGAGGAAATCACTCGCTCATGATCACTTAAATTTGCTTAATTTGTCACCAAAACGTTCGCCAAGAGTGATGCTTAATCCTTGGTTGCTTAGAGATACGTTAGGGTTGTTCAATTCTTCTTGTTTAGGAGCTCTGTCGCCACGGTTGTTGCTGCGTTCTGGTTTAGCAGATTGTGCAGGAGCTTCTTCTGTTTCTTTGATACTCAAGCTAACACGTTTTTCTTCTGTGTTAACATCAAGTACTTTAACAGAAACCGTTTGTCCTTCTTCAAGAACTTCTTGTGGAGTACCGATGTGTTTGTGAGAGATTTGAGAAATATGAACCAAACCTTCTACTCCTGGAGCGATCTCAACGAAAGCACCAAAGTTCACAAGACGTTTAACTTCACCAGTTACGATATCACCGATGTTGAATTTGTCAGAAGCTGAATCCCAAGGTCCTGGTTGAGCAGCTTTGATACTCAAGCTGATTTTACCTTTTTCAGGGTCAACACGAAGTACTTTTACTTTTACTTCGTCGCCTTCAGACAATACATCAGATGGTTTGTCTACGTGATTCCAAGCGATCTCGGATACGTGAACCAAACCGTCTACGCCGCCAACGTCTACAAAAGCACCGAATTGAGTCAAGCGTTGTACAGTACCTGTCAATTCTTGTCCTTCTTTAAGACTTTCCATCACTGTGTGTTTGTTAGCTTCGTATTCAGCTTCCAATACATCTTTTTGTGAAAGAATGACTTTGTTGTTTTCGCGATCCAATTCTTTTACTTTAACGCGCAATGTGCGTCCTTTGTAATCGCTGAAATCTTCTACGAAATGACGTTCTACCATAGAAGCCGGGATAAAACCGCGTACGCCAACATCAGCAACTACGCCACCTTTAACCACGTCTGATACAGTCACTTCAAATATTTCGCCTGATTCAAAGTTCTTTTCAAGAACTTCCCAAGCATTTTCGCTGTCAATCGCACGTTTGGAAAGAACCAATTTCTCTTTCTCATCGTCGATACTTACAACTTTACATTCTACTTCTTGTCCTACTTCAACAGCTGCAGAAGCATTGTCTACTTGTAGTGAAGAAAGTTCACGGATCGGAATGATACCGTCATATTTATATCCGATGCTTACATAAGCTTGGTTATCTTCAATTTTGACGATCGTTCCTGTGACAGTGTCACCTTTGTTCAGTGAGACGAACTGATCAAGCGCCTCCTGGTTTGTAACTTCGGTAGTTTCTTGGTTATTATTTTCTTCCGACATGTCAATGCCCTCCTCAATTCAAACCCCATTTATTTAAACCCGCAAAATGCAGGGTTCAAAACTTCATTAAACATTATTGATTTTCTTGAATTAATTGGCGTATCGCTAGCATAATCTTGTCTGTTGCTTCATCTACAGTACCTATTGCCCCTTTACCCCGATAATCATCGAGATTAATAGGTGGACCATAGACGACTTTCGTTTTGCCGAACAGCTTGTATTGACCTACAATAGCGACAGGTACTACTGCTGCATCGGTTCGTAGTGCAAAGCTTGCAGCGCCATTTTTGGCAGCAGCATCTCCTGCATTACGACTACCTTCAGGAAAAATCCCCAATACACCGCCTTCACGTAAAATCAAAAGGGATGTTTTGATCGATTCTTTGCTTACACCGCCACGTTTGACAGGATAAGCACCGAGCTGTCTAATCAATGGACCCAGAACAGGAACTTTGAATAACTCTTCCTTTGCCATAAAGCGAACTTTACGGTTTAGCAGAATGCCTACAGTAGGCGGATCCAAATTACTAATATGATTAGAACAAAGTAATACTCCACCTTGCTCGGGAACGTGCTCTTTACCTACAGCTTTAAGTCTAAATAGAAAAACATACAAGATGCGTAAAATGGTGCTACAGATGGTATATACCATGAATCAGACTCTCCCTGACTGCACACTCTGTGCCATTGCAATAATACTCTCGACCACTTCTTCAATAGGCATGAAAGTAGTATCAAGCACTGTGGCGTCTTCTGCACAAACGAGCGGAGAAAATTCACGCTGTTCATCCAATTGATCGCGCGCTGCAATTTCACGTTCAAGTTGCTCTAATGTAATACTTTCCGAAGCATTCATTTCTGCGTATCTGCGTCTTGCTCTTTCTTGTACAGTAGCAGTCATAAAAACTTTGACTTCTGCATCCGGAAGCACATGAGTACCGATATCGCGTCCATCCATCACAACGCCTTTACGCAAAGCCATTTGCCGCTGTAAAGCTGCAAGCTTCACTCTCAGCCCCTCGATTTGCGCATATCGTGAAACAATCCGGTTTATGGCAAGGCTACGAATATCTGCTGTAACGTCTACTTCATTAGCAAGGACTTTTTGACCTTCTTCATCCGGTATTAATTCAATCACCAGATTTTGTGCCTCTTGAAGCACTTCTACAGTATTTTCTGGATCGATATTTCGTTCTAACATATGCCATGTTACTGCTCTGTACATTGCACCGGTGTCCACATATACGTAACCGAGACGTTTAGCTACCAACCTGGCTATTGTACTTTTACCAGCCCCAGCAGGGCCGTCAATCGCAATGTTCATTTTCCCGCTATGTTCTAATCCTTGGCGCACCAATCGGGAATCCCCCTCAACACTTCATACTACAACTCACTAAAAAAGCAGGCATTGCCTGCGACAAGCAAATTATACCACAGTACAATATAACATGCAAAAACCATACGTCAATTAAAGCACTCTAAAATCGAATTGACGTTCAAAACAATACCTTATCATTTTTTGTCGATCCATTTCCGATATCACAGTGTACTCTGCTAAATATCTAGGAGTCAGCGATGTAGAATCAATCACACTCATCACTCTGGCTGTTAAAGGAATATGATCAATCTTGCCATTTTTCATATGAAGCAATAACCAACATTCTAGCAGATCATTCTTCTGTATTTTATTCATGATATCTGTTGTAAAAGAAAGACCACCTGCACTTACGTTGTCCGTAATAGCCACAAAGCGATGATCTTCTTTTTTGATTGCAACTTCGATTTGAGCTTTGACACGCAAATATTGCCGTCTTTGAACCACTGAAATTTCTTCTTGATGAGGTTTGCGAATACGACTGAATGAAGAGGTAGAATCGAAGCCTGTTACGATGGTGCTAAAATAATGTTTGATCTCATTATCAATCAAATAATAAGCATACAACTCTTCACCTAAGACTAATTTTTTAACAGAAGAAGACTTTTTGTGACTGAGCTGTCCAATATACAAAGAATCATCATCTACACGTCCTACGATCGCTTGATAAATCTCTGTCTGATCTCCTTCTACCGCTTGAAATTGAAAATAAATAATATCCCCCGATTGAACCGACATACCTTCTTCCTCCTTGAACAATATCCAACCATTTCTACTGATACCCTGATGTGATCAACACCGTTTATAGTTATACGAATTATACCATTTTGCGCTATAAATGATACGTATTAATTTGCCACTTTACACAAAAAAAAGCAATCAACCTTCTCTGCACTATAGCAACAGATCGATTGATTACTTTTTATGAAAATACTACAAGTTAACTTCTTCCTCACGTTTGATAAAGCGGAAAGGTGAACGGTTACTTGCTCTTGTGATCTTACTCATTCCTCCATACCAGAGAACGATCATCAACGGAATAATGTACCATAACCAATATTGGCTCATCATATGCAAAATCAAATCATATAATCCATGCCAGAAAATAGGAAGTATTAATCCTAAAGCAAGGAATATATTACGTTTACGCTTTGTTGTCGTAAATTTGGCTTTGCCGATATAATCGCCCATAATCACTCCAAATAAAGCATGTCCGGAAACAGGAAGTAATCCTCTTAATAGTAAAGACATGACTGACATGGAATTGTATAAGGCATATAGTACATTTTCTAATGTCGCAAAACCAAGTGATAGTGCGACAGTATAGAGTATTCCATCATAAGGTTCATCGAACTCTGTATGGTTATACAAAATATGATAGATAATAAACCATTTGGCGAATTCTTCGACTCCTGCTGACGTTAAAAATGAAAATACATAAGGACTATCGCCGAGTCCAAGCACCATAGTCCGTTGTATGATCATAAGCGGAAATACGATAGCTACGCCCAAGAAAAAAAATTTGATCACCAAATGGAGTGGTTCTGGTTCATATCTGTCCTTGAGGTAAAAATAGATCAACAGAGCAATACCCGGAGCTATTGCTGCCATCATGATCGAAAATAAAGACACTCGATATTCTCCCTCCATTCTTGCGTAAACCCCGTCCGACGTTGTGCCAAATGCTGATACGATTAGGAACTCCTTCCGGTCGGTTCACGCTATACATACGAAGGATATACCTGAAGTGCCTTTATATAAGGCTTAGTCGTTACGATCAAAATGTTCACAGATTGTTGCGATTGCATTTTCAGCCATGACGACTTTGCCGTATTCTTCTAAAACAGCTTCTGTTAATGATGTGGTATCACCAAACTCAGCCAATACAGCGATCAATGCAGCATGTTTTGTTAGATCTACATCAGCTGGATCCATCGTCAAAATCCATTTATCTTTATAATGGTACAGCCGTCCGGCTTCAGTGACATTTTTGGAGAGAGTATGAGCTGCTTCAATAAGAACTTCAAAATCTTTGAAAGAGTACGCTATAAAATCAGTTTCTTCAAGCGTAACTTCCATTTCATATATTTCGTCAGCCATATCTTCTTCATTGATCGTGCCCAAGTGTTGGTCATACTTGCCACGCGTCACGATAACAACCATTCCTTGTGCAGGAAGTGCAAATACTTCCACTGCAAGCGGACCGGTAGCATCAAATCCAAGCTCGCTATAAGCTTGATCCATCATTTCCGTAAAAAGATCATGGACTTTAGGAATTTCCTGCCACATGTCTTCTTTTTGAATTCCACGCTCAGTGAGATCATCAAACGTAAGGAAAATCCGTATTTTGTCTGAGCTCAATCGTTCTATTTTCATAATAGGATCCCCCTTGGAAAACATAGGTCATAACCGCTATATTAGTATAGGTTATGTCACTGCCTATTCATATCGATGATAAATATAGCAATGCTATATTAGGTATGTTACCATTTATTATCCTTAAATGCACGCACTAAAACGCTTGATTACGAATAATACATAGGGTAGACTATTTTGTCTCAAAAATGTTTCAGTGACTACCTATTTTGTTTAAAGAATAGTTTGTGCTTTTTAGGTCTTGTCCTATTTATAGCTAGATTGTAACTTATTGTTTTATATTTGTGGTTGACCTTGCACAGGGTTTAAGGATTTAATTTACATATGCGGTATTTTGCACCACCGTGTTTTTGATGATGTTATTTTCTCACAATTCAGACAGAAAAGAGCGTGAATGTATGTTTAAAAAAACAGCAAGTTGGTTGTTGTTATCTGTGATTATATTGTCTGCTTGTAGCAATCAAGCACCGGCAAATACTACAGAAACACCTACTACAAGCACAGAACAAAGTAATACTAGCACTCCAGCGGCAACAACACCTGAAAGTAGCGAGACAGCTACATCAGAGACTCCGGCAACTCCTGCGACTTCTACAGAAGGAACGACAACTGGACAATCTTCTGAAAGTACATCTGCCAAAGACAGCGAAGCTACAGCTCCTGCTGAATATACATATCATATGAACAAAAATTATGATATCGTACCTAACAAAGAATCAAAAGAAACGCCTAAAAAAGTGATTCTTTTAACTTTCGATGATGGTCCGAAAGAGAAAAAAATGATCGACAGCATGATGGATACGTTAGACAAACATAATGCTAAAGCGATTTTCTTCGTTAACGGCTATCGAATCAAAACTCATCCTGAATTGCTGAAATTGATTCATGATCGTGGTGGAATTATCGGTAATCATACACAAGATCATATCGTGCTCAAACATGAATCCAAAGCCAAAGTTACTCAACAAATCGAGGACACTCAGAAGCTGATCGAAGATACGATTGATGAATCACCACGCTTCCTTCGTGCTCCAAATGGTGCTACTAATGATACTGTGCATGCCTTAGCGAAAAAACATAATATGCTGTATATGAACTGGTCTGTAGGTTCACTGGACTGGGTAAATCAAAAAGATCCAGATGCTGTGATTTCTAACGTAATGGATCAATTACATTCAGGCAGTATTATTTTGATGCATGAATTGCCATGGACTGTCGAAGCATTGGATGAACTATTAACCAAACTTGAAGCCAAAGGATATACTTTTGTTGATCCGAATGCGATTGAGCCTAAAGCGCGTTAATATCATTCTTTTGAACAAATAATGAAAAAGCAAGAGTTACAGTGTAATAACTGTGACCCTTGCTTTTTTTGTTGGATGAATTGATGTGTTCAACATTCATGAAGTTATAAACCGGAACGACCTGCTAAATTCTGAAGCCAATACCAATTCGGCATAAATCCAGATAGCTTAATCCCCCACCATAACAACATAATCGTCAAGGCAACAAACAAGAAAATAAGATAACCATAAAAAAACTTAGCAATTTTGATTTTGCGAGATGGATAAATTGTACTTCGAGGTACATATTCTTTATCTTTTTCGTTCTCTTCTTCATCGGTTTCGCTAACTTCGCCTGTTCTAGATCGTGTCAATACCCCTTGTTCATTTACAGCTCTACGAACGGTATGTGCAGCATTCTTTTTACGACCTGCTGGTAAACGAATACGGCCTCCTGTAAGAAGTCCTTCTTCGCCACTACTGTATTTGGCTACTCTACTGGATTGTTTTGTTTCTCGTGTTGTTGCTGTATTACTATAACGTTCTAACCTACTTAGGCGCTCGCTCATTTTTCCCTCCGCAATGAAATAATTAGACCGGATATCAGGTCAATCGCAAAGTGACATAATATAGGTGCCCACAATGTTCCGGATTCAATATATATATACCCAAGTGCGTAGCTACTGACGAATACCCAAGCTGTAGGAATCCAATGTCGTAGATAACGGAAATGAATAGCTGCAAATATAATGCTAGTCCAATAAGGACCTACTGCATATTGAATAGCTCCACGGAACAAAATCTCTTCGCAGACCCCTACCAGTAGTGTAATGATAATAATATGCCAGATTGGACGATTTTTGAAGATCATTTCGTTAATTCCGCCATCGTCCATACTATTTTCAGGCAAGACTTTGGAAATAAACAGATCAACAATTAACATTAGCGCTGCAAGTCCTAATCCCCAAAAAATAAATGTAAGCTCTTGTGGTAACTTTAACAATGTGAATGGATTACGACCTTGTAACCATATCCATATCAGTCCCACAAGTAGTGTTAATCCTTGAGTTAAATACAAATTAATCAATAATAATTTATCGGTTAATTGTTCAGGTTGTACTCGTTTGATCTTAAATGAACGAAACTTGCTTTTTTTCATAATCACAATCCTTTAGCTACGTAAAATAGTGTATCTGTCTATTATATCATTTTATCGGATACAAGCTTCTATCTCTGCTCCTAATTATTTACGATTGTATTATCTCACATCTTTACGTTCGAATACATTTGTCGTTTCAGATAAAATTCATTTTGGACTTTTGTTATGACTTTCTCACTTTGCTGTATTGACATGATATGTAACCCATGTTACATTATGAAAAATTAAATGATTCTAACGTCTATGAAGGAAAAAAGGTACATGATGGTTTTCAGAGAGCCGATGGTTGGTGCAAATCGGTAAGCCAAATGTTATCTTTGAGCGATCCTGAGTCACTGTATTGAACTCAAGTAGGTACAGTCGGTTGATCCCGTTAGCGATCCGGTCAATACATTGACCATAAGGCTGATTCTTGTGAAAGAACAGCGAATTAGGGTGGTACCACGACAGCTCTCGTCCCTTTGCTACAGTAGTAGTGTGCGGATGGGTGCTTTTTTTGTATGATTTTCACTTTCATGCGGTAGTGCGTTCACTCATTGAACTCGCCAAAAAGAATGTGTACGATAGATATTAGCATAGCATAGCTGTTTTCAGCGCTGACAGCAGATGCGAGTGTTTATATAAATGACAAATAACGATTGTACAGAGACTGACCATTTTGGAGGAGGAAAGAAATTATGTTTAAGGTATTGGTATCAGACCCGATTAGTGATCTAGGAATTCAGCAATTGGTAGACGCTCAAGATATTATTGTGGATAAGCAGACTGGACTTAGCGAAGATGAATTAGTGGCTATTATTGGCGACTACGATGCTTTGCTTGTACGTAGTCAAACAACTGTCACTAAAAAAATAATGGACGCTGCCACCAAGCTCAAAGTCGTTGGACGTGCAGGTGTAGGCGTAGACAATATTGATCTGAATGCTGCAACAGAACGCGGTATCATTGTTATCAATGCACCAGACGGTAATACAATCACTACCTGTGAACATACTTTTGCAATGATGATGGCTCTAGCTCGTCATATTCCTCAAGCATATGCCAAAACCATCGGCGGTACTTGGGATCGTAAATCTTTCCTCGGGGTTGAACTTCGTAACAAAACGTTAGGTGTACTCGGTATGGGTCGCATCGGTAGCGAAGTGGCGAAGCGTGCCAAAGCATTCGGGATGGAAATTTTGGGATACGATCCATTCTTAACGCAAGAACGTGCAGATAAAATGGGTGTAACTTTAGCCAGTGTAGACGAAATTATCCGCAATGCTGATTTTATGACGGTACATACACCGTTAACGCCAGAAACAAAACATATGATCTCTACTGCTCAATTTCAGGTCATGAAAAAAGGCATGCGTATTATTAACTGTGCACGTGGTGGGGTTATTGATGAGACGGCTTTAATTACAGCTGTGAATGAAGGTATTGTAGCTGGTGCTGCTTTTGACGTATTTGAAAGCGAACCTCCTCAAGCCGATCATCCATTTTTGAGTCATCCTCAAATTATCGTAACTCCACATTTAGGTGCATCTACGATTGAAGCACAGGAAAATGTAGCGATTGATGTATCTGAGCAAGTATTGCACATTTTGCGTGATGAGCCTTTCAAAAATGCTGTTAACATGCCTCCAGTCGCAGCAAGTGTGATGAACAAATTGCAACCTTACTTCTCCCTCGGTGAGAAATTAGGTAGCTTTGCGGCTCAAATGGCAACACAAGCGATTCAAGAAATTCGTATTGATTATGCAGGTGACCTATCTGAAGTCGATACTCAACCGTTGACTCGTTATATTCTAAAAGGTATTCTTTCCCGTCATATGGGAGACGAAGCAAATATCGTGAACTCGATGCACCTTGCTAAAGTACGAGATCTCAACGTGATCATTACAAGTGCTCCATCGACGAAAGGCTTTACTAACTTGATTACGGTGAGTCTTAAAGGACAAAACGGCGAAGAACCTCGTGTTGCCGGTACATTGTTAGCTGGTTATGGCGAGCGCATCGTGCGCATCAATGATTATTCTGTCGATGTATTGCCAAGCGGTCACCAAATTCTTATCTCTCATACCGATAAGCCAGGTATTATCGGTAATGTGGGTTCACTACTTGGTCAAAAAGATGTCAATATTGCATCCATGCAAGTAGGACGTAAGCAAGAAGGCGGCGAAGCAATTATGATCTTGACGGTAGATAAAGATGTCAACAAAGATGTATTATCTGCACTTGTCGACTTGCCTAACTTGAACAAAGCACAAGAAGTGGTATTGGTATAATTTATAGTCTAAATAAAAGAAAGCTGCTTGATACAAGATATTATTGTATCGAGCAGCTTCTTTATTTTGTCCATTATCTTTAGAATATTATTTATTTTGTATATACAAAAAATCCCCTTCTAGCTTTCAGCGTTGAGATCATTGAATGATATCTCTTTTTTCACTGTCTACTGGGAGGGGATGATACTCAAAATCAAATCTGATTAGACTTCATCAGGATGCTTAATCGGAAGTAATAATGTAAATTCAGTACCTTTACCTAATATACTATCCGCTGTAATACTTCCATGATGGGCTTCTACGATATTACGTACAATCGCAAGACCTAGACCTGTACCGCCAGCTTCGCCGCGTACACGAGCTTTGTCTGCTTTGTAAAAACGTTCAAAAATAAAAGGAAGATCATCAATCGGTATTCCTGCACCTGTATCTTGGAATACGACACGAATCACTTCTTTTTCTTTATGAGCGGTTACTGTAATGATGCCACCGGCAGAAGTATGACGAAAAGCATTATCTAGCAAATTGGTGAAGATCTGCTCTAACCGATCAACATCTGCATACAACTGTAGAGAATCGTCTCGTACAAAGTTCAGCTTGAGCTCTCGTTCTTTGGCTCGCACTGTAAATTTACGATATACCCGATCCATCAATTCATTCAGATCAATCTGATCGAAGTTCATATCGATATGTCCGGCTTCCATACGCGCTAGATCCAATAGATCCTGCACCAATCTCCCCATACGTAGAGATTCATCGTAAATGACCTGCACCAATTCATCGCTTTCTTCTTTGGATGTTGCCATCCCATCAAGCAATGCTTCACTATACCCTTGAATCATCTGTAATGGTGTACGAATCTCATGAGAAACATTAGCGACAAAATCACGTCGCATTTTCTCTGCTTTCACTTCATCCGTTACATTACGAAGCACAGATACCGTTCCACGTACATCATCTCCTGAGTACAACGGAGCCATATTAACAGACCAGACTTGTTGTTTGACATGGATATTCGAACTTTGATCCTGACGTTCACTTATCACACTCTGGAACATCGGATACAATGGTTCGGGCACTTTGGTATCCGCTGTGATTCCATCTTGTTCTTGACGTTCCCAGCCTGCTTTGTGCCATGTATCCATAATCATTTCGCCTGGTGGATTATGCAGAATCATATTTCCAGATTTATCGAATGTAATCACAGCATCTCCCATACTGCGGAGTATACTTGCCATTTGTTCTTTTTCCAGTTGTAAATTCTGAATATTCTTTTCCAATTCTTCTGCCATATGATTAAAGGCGCTCGCTAATTGCCCAATTTCATCACTAGTTTGCAAAGAAACACGTGTATTGTACTTTCCTTTGCGAATCCCGTCTGCGGCTTGAATTAATTGCTGCATCGGTTGTGTAATTTTGGTCAATAAAAAAAGAGCGAAAAAGGTAGTCATCGAGAATCCTACGATAGAGACATAGGTAAATAAACGTTTGATTGAACCGGAATTGGTAAATGTGCTATCAATATAAGGCAACAAAAATAAACCAAGTGTTAAAAGTACACAAGCCACTAATGCGCTAATCGTCAGCCACAACTTACCGACAAGCGTTCTCCAGAAGTCCACTTACTTTGGAACCTCTAACTTGTAACCAACGCCCCATACCGTAGTGATCATTGCGGCTGATTCAGGTGATACTTTATTTAGTTTTTCACGCAACCGTTTTACATGGGTATCTACAGTACGCAAATCACCAAAAAATTCATAATTCCAGACATCTTTGAGCAATTCTTCACGTGAAAAGACTTTATCCGGTGATACCGCTAGAAAATGTAGCAATTCGTATTCTTTCGGAGTCAAGCTAATCTCATGCCCACTTGCAGTGACACGATGCGCATCATGCTCAATAATCAAATTCGGGAATACAATATTATTACTTGAATTGTTTTCTTGAGACAGATAAGCGGTTGCTGAAGAACGACGCATAATCGCTTTGACCCGATAGATCACTTCGCGCGGGCTAAATGGTTTGACCACATAATCATCTGCACCGACTTCAAATCCTTGCACACGGTTCACTTCTTCGCCTTTGGCGGTTAGCATCAATACCGGTGTTGATTTCACTTGGCGTAAACGACTACATACTTCGATTCCATCTATACCGGGAAGCATCAAATCAAGCATAATTAATCCGTAATCTTCTGCGACTGCTTTGCGTAGAGCGGCTTCACCGTCTTCCGCTTCATCAATTTCATAACCTTCTTTTTCCAAATACATGCGTAGTAAACGGCGAATACGTTCTTCGTCATCTACCACTAAAATGCGATTCATCTGGTCACTCATTCACTAAAGCCTCCTAGCTGTCATCAATGGATATAAATGATCTCTATGTTATGCTTTACCGCTGCTTTTTAGCTTATCAATTTCTTCTTTGGTCAAATGGCGATAAAGACCACGCTTCAAATTACCGATCAGTAACTCGCCAAAAGAAATACGTTTCAAACGAACTACTTTATGAGATAACGCTTCAAACATACGACGAATCTGACGGTTTCTACCTTCATGAATCGTTACACGTATCGTAGCTTGTTTCTTCTCTGTATCGATATCATAATAATCTGCTTCAGCAGGTTGAGTCATACCGTCTTCCAATTGAATTCCTTGGCGGAACTTCTCTAGTGCTGTACCGTGTGGTACGCCTTCTACGGTTACATGATACGTTTTGGGTACATGATGTCTTGGATGAGTTAAGCGATTAGCTAATTCCCCATCATTGGTCAAAATCAAAAGACCTTCTGAATCATAATCCAGTCGTCCTACAGGATATACACGCTCACGAACACCTTTAAGATAATCGCCTACAATTTTACGTCCTTCTGGATCAGAAGCACTTGTAATTACACCTTTAGGTTTGTTGAACATAATGTATACTTTTTTCTCCGCAGCAATTGATCGTCCGTTGACAATAATCTCATCCACTGTTGGATCTGCTTTGGTTCCAAGCTCAGTTACTACTTCGCCGTTCAGAGTTACCTTACCCGCAACAATTAACTCTTCACATTTGCGTCGGGAAGCTATACCTGCTTGTGCTAATATTTTTTGCAATCGTTCCATAATAGTTAATTCACCTCACACTAATGATACTCATCTATGCACAAAATCACAAGACACTCCCCAAGTTTATTGTGATTTTAGGGAGTTTCATGTGATTTTGAAAGGATATATTTAAAAGGAAAACTGTCGATTCAATCCATATAGATCGCTTCTTATGAAAGATGAATAAAATCTGCCATCGATTGAATCTGCAAACCTTCTGGCTTTGCAGGAACAAAATGAGGTAAATGAGGTACAGGTTTCTGCACAATATTAGACTCCACATGGCTATGAGCGGCTTCTTCCACTTCTTGTAGTGTCTGTAACTTCTTGAATTGAACAGTCTTCGTCACGCCAGGAATCAGATCAAAGAAGTTATCACTAAAGATTCCTTCATTTTCGCTAGATAACCAGACCTGACGTGCTAATACATCAGTAGTCAATTGATAGGCAACCACACCATCGACTTCTGTTTCTACGATCTGAAGATGTGGCTGTTGCAATGATAGCTCAGGCGCAGACACAAAGTAAGCGATCTCTGCATGAATCAATTGATCTTCATGCTCCAATTCGGCTACCAGTATCGCTTCAGCTGGATGAACATCTCCAAGTAACTGTTCTGTCGTCACAGACAATACTTTGATCGCTTCTCCACCTGCAAGTGTAAGAGATTGCGGCATTTCTTTGTACAACGTTCCATCCAGTCCAAGTACTTTCACGCGTACAGTGAGTGACTTGGGTGCAATCAGATCCGAAACTAGATGAATATCAACTTTGCCTGAGACCGATTGATCAATCGAGATCAAAATATCTTCAAAGCTACGTTTGGCATAATATTGAACTGCTTTCCAGCGACCATAGTAATCCATACTTGACCATGATGCTACAGGCCAGCAATCATTCATTTGCCAGTATAATGTTCCCATGCAATAAGGTTTACGACGACGATGAGCTTCAATCGCTGTTTTCATCGCTTCGGCTTGCAGAACTTGACTCATATATAAGAAGGAAGGGAATTCTTTAGGTGCTGGTAAATATTTATCCATATATTCTTTGATTAGTCGATTACCTGCACCATTTTTCTGATGACGTAGCATTACTTCAGATTCCAATTCCAAATCTGATTCTTCAGCATACGTACGAACAGACTTGTATTCTGGGAACGATTGAAAACCGTACTCACTCATAAAGCGTCCAATATATGTGTTGTACCGCTCAAATGGTTCGCTGTTATGCCATACTCCCCAATAATGAATATCTCCAGAATCTGTAATACCATGAGTATGCTGTTTTTCGTTATTTGTCACTGCAACTATAGGTGAAGAAGGCCAATACGAGATCCCTGGATGTTCGGTTTGCACGACTTCTGGTAATAACTCATGGAACAGTGCTTCATAATCTGCCCAGATTTGAGTACGTTGTTCTGCATTATAATCTTTTTTCCAACCCCAACCGCCATCTTCCACATATTGAGACCAAGCTGAATCAATCTCATTATTACCACACCAAAGCACAATACTTGGATGATTGCGTAGACGACGAATATTATCTTCTGCTTCTGCTTGCACACTATCTAAGAACTCTTCATCCCCCGGGTACATACTACAAGCAAACATAAAGTCTTGCCATACCAGAATACCGTACTCATCACAGAGGTCATAAAACTCATCATTTTCATAAATACCGCCGCCCCATACACGCAGCATATTCATATTCGATTCCACAGCAGTCACAATCTCATGACGATAGCGCTCTAATGTCACTCGTGGTGAAAAGCTGTCATTTGGAATATGGTTAGCTCCTTTGGCAAATACCGGTACACCGTTCAGTTCAAAATAAAACGAAGTTCCTGGATAATCAGGATGTGGTTCGGTAACCAGACGAATAGCGCGAATACCTGTGCGTTCTGATTTGACAGCTAGTGTCTGATTCTGCTCTAACACTTCCACTGTAAACGTATACAGATAAGCATCGCCGAGTCCTCTAGACCACCACAATTTAGGATTATTTAACGTTAAAGGAATCTGTACAGCATCTGTACCTTCAGCCAAAGTTACAATCTGCTCCCAATTTTGTCCGTCAGCATAAACACGCAAATTAACCTGACGTTCTTGTTCGGAATAAATTTGCACAACTGCTGTTAGATCGGCAGATTCAGCATGCACTTGATTTTGACGAATATATACATTTTCGATACGCACATCTGACCATGCCACTAATTCGGCTTCACGCCAGATTCCACTCGTAACAAAACGTGGACCCCAATCCCATCCATAATGATAAGGCGCTTTACGAGCAAAAACGCTAACTCTTTTGTCTCCTAGCTCGCCAACTTCAGATTGATCATTGGTTGCCGGTAATCCGTAACCTAAAGCTTCAAGCTTCGGTAAGTCTTCCATAATCGGGGAACGGAAATGAATACGAATATGATTGGCACCTAATCGGATGTAAGGCTTCACATCTGCACGCCATGTACGGAACATATTATCGGCTGACAATACATGTTGTTCATTTACATATACTTCTGCATAGGTGTCCAAACCTGCAAAAACAAGTTCAATATGCGAATGATTCATCACATTTTCTTCGACATCAATTGTTGTTATGTACTCCCAGTCCTTTTTATCAATCCATTGCACGTCTTTCTCATTAGTACCATAAAAAGGGTTCGAAATTTTACCATTATCTAATAAATCAGTATGCACTGTCCCTGGCACAGTAGCTGGTAACCACTCTGATTCATCGACAGCTTTGAAAGTCCATTGCTTTAACGATTGACGAAATTGTAGCGCTTGCAAATTAGTCATAAGACAAATTCATCCTTCCAATATTAGGTTATGAGTACACCTTACTACGACTAGATTTAAGAAGCAAATCGGCTGATATGCTATAACGTCTATGTTGCGGTATTTCATTACTAAATACGGCAGTTTGCAATAGAATACACCGTTTTTCTATTTTATATACTAGCTTATCCCATCTATTTGGCTATCTGTATTTCATCTGTAGTATTTACCATATTTAAGCGTTATTTTAATATCATAATTAAAATAAATATTGACAAAGAAAACGCTTGGATTTAAAGTTTGAGAGTCATTGTATGATAATGATTATCAATTTCATTCTATCTAAAAGGAGAATTAACGTATGAAAAAATTGTTGTTACCATTAATGATGGTGATTGTGTTGGTATTAAGCGCATGTGGTAATGCGTCGGAAAAGCAGGCAACTACAGGCAATACAAGTTCTTCAGAAGCAAGCACTTCTACTCCAGCAGCTACAGGTACCATTACATATCAATCTGAGACAGGCCCTGTAGAAGTTCCAGCTAACCCACAACGTGTTATTGCTTTAGCAGGTTATGCAGGCAACTTGATTGCTCTTGGTGTTCCACTGGTTGGTGTAGATTCATGGACAAAAGCTGATCCTAACTTTGCAGAACAATTAAAAGATGTCGCTGAAGTATCAGATGAAAATATAGAAAAAATGATTGAACTCAAACCTGATTTGATTATTGCTGCAAGCGATACTAAAAACATGGATAAATTAAAAAAAATTGCTCCAGTTGTTGCTTATACGTATAACAAAGTCGATTATTTGAAACAGGTTGAAGAAATCGCTAAAGCGGTGAACCAAGCAGATAAAGGCGCTGCATGGATCGCTGATTTTAAAGAACGTGCACAAAAAGCAGGTACAGAAATCAAAGCTAAAATTGGCGATGATGCTACTGTAACCGTGATGGAAGGCGATTCCAAGCAACTCTATATATTCGGTAGTGCTTGGGGACGTGGTACTGAGATCATTTATCAAGCAATGGGTCTCAAAATGCCTGATAAAGTGAAAGAAATGACCTCTGAAAAAGGATATTATGATCTATCGCTTGAAGTATTACCTGAATATCTAGGCGATTATGTATTCTATAGTAAAGACCCGAGCGTAGATGCTTCATTCCAGAATACAGATACGTACAAAAATATTCCAGCGGTTAAAAACAAACATGTATTTGAAGTCGATGCACGTGGATTCTATTTCAATGATGCGGCATCTTTAGATTATCAGTTAGACTTTATTACGAAATCGTTGCTAGGTCAGTCTTAAATCTAAATTACAAATGAAAAGAAGGGGCGCCTAGCGTTCCTTCTTTTCTAAATACAGAGAAGGAAACGATCCGTATAATGAAAAATGATATGACTGCAAAACATTTCCGTTCTTTTCTTATCAAATTGGTACTGATGATATTATTATTTGTTGTTGTGTTCGTCGTCGCTATTATGGTGGGTGCTAAAAGTATCTCATTATCTGATATCTGGAATGCGATATTTCATCCTCAAGTGACCGGTGGAGATATCTCTATTATTCGTGAACTTCGTCTTCCACGCGAAGTTGCAGGTGTCTTGGTAGGAGCAGCACTTGCTGTGGCTGGAGCGATTATGCAAGGATTAACTCGTAATCCTTTGGCTGATCCCGGGTTGCTTGGATTAAGTTCCGGTGCGAATGCAGCACTTGCTATTGCTTTAGTTTTTTTACCTTCGATTGGATATTTTGGTATTATGATCGCTTGTTTTATCGGAGCAGCGGTAGGTATGCTTCTCGTATTTGGATTAACCGCTATTCGTAAACGCAACATGTCACCGCTACGTATGGTGCTAGCAGGAGCAGCCGTTTCAGCTTTATTATCTGCTGTGGCTGAAGGAGTTAGTCTACAATTCAAAATTTCGAAAAGTGTCACGATGTGGACATCTGGCGGATTGATCGGTACAACATGGGGACAGATTCAAAGTATTACACCTGTTATCGTGATCTGTATTGTGATTGCTATTCTATGTTCAAGACAACTCACTATCCTTAGCTTGAATGAGAGTACTGCTGTAGGATTAGGACTGCAAACGCAACAGATCAAAATGGTGTTGTTTGTATTAATTACATTACTTGCAGGTGCATCCGTCGCATTGGTTGGAAATCTAGCTTTTATCGGGCTAATGATTCCTCATCTGGTACGTATGGTTGCAGGTACTGATTATCGAACAATTTTGCCACTATCTGCGATTGCAGGCGCAACATTTATGGTATTTGCAGATACATTTGCACGCATGATCAATGCTCCTTTTGAGACACCATTAGCAGCGATTGTCGCGATTATAGGTCTACCTTTCTTTCTACTGATTGTACGTAAAGGAGTGCGATCATTATGATAAAACAATTACAACCTGCCCGTTACCAAAAAATGATTCTTGTTGTATTCACCGTTGTTATTTTGATTACGATGGTAATAGCTTTGAGTGTTGGGTCTTCTTCGGTATCGTATGATCGGCTGATTCCAACATTGCTTGGACAAGGTACTTTTGTAGATGAGTTTGTACTCTTTTCTATTCGATTACCCCGTATGTTGGTGACTTTACTTGCAGGAATGGCACTGGCTTTGTCTGGTTGTGTATTGCAGGGAGTCACCCGTAATGAACTTGCTGATCCGGGTATTATCGGGATTAATGCAGGAGCAGGTCTAGGGGTTACTGTATTTTTCTTATTTGCACCGCTTGAAGTGGGGACGTTTGTCTACATATTACCTATCGTGGCTTTTTTAGGGGCATTGATTACAGCGATATTCATTTATCTATTTTCGTATAATCGTGTAGAAGGCATGCAACCGATGAAGTTTATTATTACAGGTGTTGGATTTTCTCTCGCCTTATCCGGTGTAATGATCGTATTAATCTCCTCCGTAGATCGGGTAAAAGTCGATTTTATTTCAAGATGGTTAGCTGGCAATGTATGGGGAACCGATTGGCCGTTTGTCATCGCTCTATTACCGTGGCTGATTATTCTGACTCCCTTTATACTGTATAAATGTCGCTCTCTGAATCTGTTAGCGCTAAATGAAGGTACTGCGATTGGTGCGGGGGTACCGATTCAAAAAGATCGTATTTTACTCATGTTAGCTGCTGTGGCGCTTGCTGCGTCTGCCGTATCTGTAACAGGCGGTATTGCTTTTATCGGACTGATGGCTCCCCATATCGCTAGAGCGCTTGTCGGGCCACGTCATCAATTGTTTGTGCCTGTAGCTATTCTGATCGGTGGATGGTTATTACTGGTTGCAGATACGATCGGTCGCAACTTGTCTGATCCTGATGGGTTGCCCGCGGGGATCGTTGTAGCCTTAATCGGAGCTCCTTATTTTCTTTATTTGCTATTGAAAAAGTAAATCCTAACAAAAAAAGCAAAAACCATTTCGGATATTCTCGAAATCGTTTTTGCTTTTTTCGTTTATGAGATGATATTGCTCGAATCGTATCCTTTATATGAGGATATACGATTTAGTCTTCGATCGATGTATCTTTGGAAGACGTGGATGATGGTAGTGTAGTCTCTTTTGATGATGATTGCTCTGTACTCGAAATAGATTCTGAAAGAATATCTTCTGCAATTTCAGTTAGTTCTTCACCTAATTCTTCTAGCTCTACTATATCTTCACTATGCACTTTCTCTTCCAAACGATCGAATAATAACTGTGTTTCCCCTTCTAAATCATCTGCATTTTCAAAAGCAGACGCATCAGGGAGTTCACGAATATTACCAAGACCAAAGTAATCCAAAAACGATTTGGTTGTACCGTATAAAATAGGTCGTCCAATCGCTTCAGCCCGTCCTGTTTCTTGAATCAAATCTTTGTTCACTAACGTATAGATCGCACGCTCTGATTTGACACCACGAATTTCTTCAATCTCGATACGTGTAATCGGCTGGCGATACGCTACGATAGATAACGTTTCAAGTGCGGCTTGAGATAATGAAGAACGGGAAGGCGAATATGCCAATCGTTCATAATATTCCGCATGGGCACGTATCGTTGATAACTGATACCCTCCTGCAATATTAACGACTTGAATCCCCCGTCTTGCTTTCTTCAGATCAGCTTGCAATTCTTCGATAGCGATCTGTACCGTTTGTACCGGTTGATCGGTTACTTCTGAAATTTGCTTCGCATTCAATCCTTCTTCTCCAGCCAGAAATAACATACCTTCAATAATCGACTTCAATTTCTGGGACTTCATTGTTACTTATTTCACCTCTCCACTCCATCACGATATCGTCAAAAAGCCGGCTTTGGTAGCAGGAAATTTGCTTCATTTTCATTAATTCCAGCACAGCCAAAAAAGTCACCACGATCTCATGACGATACATTTCCTGGTGTAGCAGTTTGGAAAACAACAAGCTTTCTCCTTTACCTAATCCTTGAAAACGGGTAGAGACTTCACGTATCCGATCTTTGACCGAAATCTCATCACGCTGAATCCTTGTGACTTGTGTACGACGAACGACTTTACGAAGCGCTTTGCGAAAAGCTTCCATCAAGTCTAACGTGTGCAGTCCTTCTACTGGATTCACATCATCTTTTGGCATAAAAGCAGTTAAGTCTTCCGGTTCTTTTGTGAAAATCAGACTACGCTCGGTTTCCATTTCCCGTAAATGAACCGCAATTCCCTTGTACTTACGGTATTCTACCAGCTTGCGTACCAACTCTGCACGCGGGTCCAGATCGTCTTCCTCATAATAATCAAAATCATCCATCTCTATCACAGGCGGACGTGGCAATAGCAACTTGCTTTTGATTGACAATAATGTCGCTGCCATCACTAGAAATTCACTGGTCACTTCAAGTTCCAATTCTTTCATGCTATGAAGATATTCCAGATATTGATCTGTAATTTTGCTGATCGGAATATCCTGGATATTAATTTCGGATTCATCAATTAAATGAAGCAACAAATCGAGCGGCCCTTCAAACGTTTCCAGTTTGTACAGTACAGTCGTCACTGGACCACTCCTCTTAATCAATAGATTCTCATCTCTTATTGTATCTCAATCGCGCACTTTTCACAGTATATATTCAGCAAAAAAAGGGCAAATCCTGTTTCTGCCCTTTTTTTGCTTTCTATTTGATTATTATACGGTACATCTTATTTCATCATTTTCGTTAAATTCGCCATTTCGATAGCTGCATTTGCGGAATCCCAGCCTTTGTTGCCTGCTTTGGTTCCTGCACGTTCAATCGCTTGCTCGATACTTTCAGTCGTTACAATTCCGAAAATAACAGGTACACCTGTTTTTAAATTAATAGCAGATACGCCTTTGGCGACTTCATTACATACATAATCATAATGGGTAGTAGAACCACGAATCACAGTTCCCAGTGTAATGACTGCATCGTATTTTCCACTTTCAGCCATCTTTTGTGCAACTAAAGGAATTTCAAATGCTCCTGGCACCCATGCCACATCAATATCATTTTCAGCGGTTCCGTGACGTTTGAGTGCATCCAGTGCTCCGCCTAGAAGTTTGGTCGTAATAAATTCATTAAAACGTCCAACAACAATACCAAATTTAAGATCCTGCGCGATTAAATGTCCTTCAAAAATATTAGCCATAGTGTTCATCCTCTTTTCGATAAATTAGTTAGTATGAAGCGTTGGAGATGTCTGTTCCAAATAGGTAATTAACGCTTGAATGCTGATCAATTTGAGCTGATGTTGTGTTGCGATCTTCTGTAATTCTGGCAAACGTGCCATCGTACCATCGGTATTCATAATTTCACAGATCACACCGGCAGGTGGAGCATCACATAAGCGAGCCAAATCAATAGCGGCTTCTGTATGTCCTGCACGTTGCCGTACACCGCCTTCACTCGCAATCAATGGAAACATATGACCTGGACGGCGAAAATGAGATGCTGTTGCTTCTGGATCGGTCAGACCGATGACGGTCATGGATCGCTCTTGTGCAGAGATTCCTGTAGATGTACTGATATGATCTACAGATACTGTAAAAGCCGTGCCATGATAATCGGTATTTTGCGCAACCATAGGAATCAGTTCTAGCTCTGTCGCACGCTCACTCGTGATCGGAGCACATACCAGACCACGACCTTCAGTGACCATAAAATTGATGACTTCAGGAGTCGCACGATCAGCTAAAGCGATAAAGTCGCCTTCATTTTCCCGATCTTCATCATCAACCACGATAATCACTTTTCCTTGCTTCAAATCTTCTAACGCTTCTTCGATAGAATGTAAGTGGGTAGATGCATGATTCATTGATATAACCTCCTTTTGAACTCTCTCGTGCTTATACTGCCAAGCGCTTGCTGTAAGATATTTTGCTTTGCAAAAATCATTTTTTATTGAACTCTTTCGCGCTTATACTGCCAAGCGCTTGCTGTCAGATATTTTGCTTTGCAAAAATCATTTTTTTATTGAACTCTTTCACGCTTATACTGCCAAGCGCTTACTGTAAGATATTTTGCTTTGCAAAAATCATTTTTTATTGAACTCTTTCGCGCTTATACTGCCAAGCGCTTACTGTAAGATATTTTGCTTTGCAAAAATCATTTTTTTATTGAACTCTTTCGCGCTTATACTGCCAAGCGCTTACATATATCCATTTTCCTGCAAAAATTGACTGGTGATTGATGGCTTTTTCTGATGGGTTGCATCATTAGCTGTATTCGATTGGTACTGTAATAAATGTTCGACATATTTACCAAGCACATCACATTCAATATTGACCATGTCGCCTGCTTTGCGGTAAGCAAGCACTGTTTCTTTAAGCGTATGAGGAATAATCGAGATTGTAAACGAAGTGCTGGTTACCGATACTACCGTTAAGCTGATTCCATCGACTGTGATTGAACCTTTGGGAATGATATAACGAAATAAATCATGATCTGTCGGTGCAATCTGGAAAATCACAGCATTCTGGTTACTCTGTATCTGCTCAATATGCGCTGTTCCATCGACATGACCTTGTACAATATGCCCTCCAAAGCGTCCGTTAGCGATCATCGCCCGCTCTAGATTAATCGGACTGCCTGTCGTCAGTTCTTTAAGACTGGACGACCGATAAGTCTCTGGCATTACGTCTACTGTAAACATCGAACCTGCAATCGTGGTTACTGTTAAGCAGACCCCGTTACATGCTACGCTGTCTCCAATTTGAAGCCCGTCCATAATACGTGATGCGTTAATACCCAGAACCATCGTTTCACCACGTCGTCCATTTTGTCTCAGTGTTCCTATTTCTTCGATCAATCCGGTGAACATAGATAGATATCCTCCTTTCGATAAAGCTGATCTGCTCCAAGGTTATAGGTGATGATAACGTGGTAATCCACTGATATAAACATTGTCCTCTAACGTCTCTATTTCGAGTTCATCTAAAGTGACTGCTTGATTCATTTTTTCAAATCCGTCAAATGCAAAAGTGGATAATGTACCCCCGATAATTTTGGGAGCAAAAAATAAAGTGATTCGATCGATCAATCCAGCTTCAAGCATCGAACCGTTCAGCGTACCTCCACCTTCTAACAGAATCGAAGATATCTCCAGTTCGCCAAGCTTTTTCATCGCAAAAGGAAGATCCACATACGGGCCGCTACCACAGATAATGACTGTGATTCCACGTTCTTGTAGTTCATGGATACGATCTCGATTCGCTTGATATGTTGTGACAATAATCGTAGGAGCCACTTCTGTATTTAATAACTTGGCGGTATCAGGAATACGAAGTTGCGAGTCAATCACAATTCGAGTCGGCTGAAGACCTGTCACTTCTGTACGTGTGGTCAGCTCAGGATCATCAGCCAATACTGTACCAATGCCTACCATAATGCCTTGATGACGATGACGCATCGTATGAACGATCGTACGAGCATCGCTATTGGATATCCATTTACTATCCCCTGTGCGAGAAGCCAGACGACCGTCTAACGTACTGGCTGTTTTGAGCGTTACGAAAGGTAGCCCTGTTGTAATATATTTGTTAAATGTTTCGTTCAGTCGTTCTGATCGCTTAGCCAGTACTCCTGTCACCACTTCAATCCCATGACTGCGTAGCTTTTCGATACCTGAACCAGCTACCTGTGGATTCGGATCTACTGCTGCCACCACAACCCGCTTCACTTTTTCTTTGATCAGACGATCACTACAAGGAGGCGTTTTGCCATAATGACTGCATGGCTCTAATGTCACATACGCTGTTGCACCTTCTGCTTGATCTCCTGCCATATTGAGCGCATGGACTTCAGCATGTCCGGTTCCACGTTGTAAATGGGCTCCCATGCCGACAATTCTGCCGTCTTTGACGACTACGCAACCGACAACAGGATTGATATCTGTCTGCCCTTGAGCCTTTTCTGCTAAATCTAGTGCTAGTGTCATGTAAAATTCATCATTGATTACGTTCATGATTAAGGGCTCCTTCGATACAATAGATCTTTCATACCGCACCATGCAATAGATCATCTATACGGTAATGATTTCACATATTCGTATCCTCATATTTAGTTACTATTCATAATTTAATAACTAAATTATAAAGGTTAAAATGATACAATGACAAGCAAAAAGCCCTGTAAACCGGAATAATATCCGAATGTTTACAGGGCTTAACATCTTCATGTATAGGAGTAAGAATGGAATGTGCTTATTTGATGGCGATCGTATGTCTGTAAATGTACAGCACAAAACTGTATATCTACTATCGGCTCAGCTTGATCCACTGATCCAATATCAACATATTTTCAATATATAGACTATCATCAGAGACCAAATAAACCTGTTATCCACAGATTATTGCTTCCTGAAAATAGTAAACTATACACTCAAATAAGTGCATCTTAATTCAGAAATCGCTATGCAAGCGACTTCTGTATCCCTCTCCCATCCAGACTATACTGTCGGCTCCGGATTCTCACCAGATCCACCGTCTATGATTATACAACACATAGCCGGGTCACGGACTTAGAGACCTATACAAACTTGATCTCAACACCGCCGGTGGGGAATTGCGCCCCGCCCCGAAGGATAACGTATGAAATTATAATCACGATTTTGCTGTGATGCTGAAATCATATCATCGAAACAATTAAAAATCAAGAAAGCTCCATTTCTACCTTTTTTGTAGATAGTCATTATGAATATTATTCTTTTGAAAATGACTTGTCGCATGACTTGTCTATTACTAATATTGTATAATAAATTGACTTTTTTATAGTTAGATAATGTATGTTGTCACCCATTGTAAGTTCTTTATTATTCACATAGAAAGGTGCTTGATGATGCTATTTATCCACAAAAAGCTTATTCGCAAACTAACTACACCGTACATAGAAGCCAATACGCAGATCTGTTATGCCCAGTCTCAAAGTTTTGCCTCCTATTCTAGTAAAACGATATTGCTCCTAAATCATGATAAGCTAATCATTTTATTTCTTAATTTTTTCTCATCAAAAGTCATACATACTCTAGAGATTCCAGTGACTGATCTACAGGAGCAGAATTATAATACAGGCAGTTTGCTGGATGCTTTATGGTCATTTCAAAGTAACGGTCAACGCTGGCGGTTTCGAATCATCAAAAAAATCTTGCCACTCGGCACCATGCAACAAGACTTTTTAGATTTTTTGCAACACCATATTATTCGTTAATCCAATATAAAAAAACACCTATACATAAGCTCTGTCCAAAAAAGCAGATCATCTATAGGTGTTTTTTGAGTTCATGATGTGCTAAATAGAATAACTACAGTTTACTAGGCTTGATAAGCGATATGTCCATTAACAATGGTCATCTTAACTTGAGTCTGTAACAAAGACTCTGAATCTGTTGCGATATCTCGATCCAGTACTGTAAAATCAGCAGCTTTGCCAACTTGAATACTACCTCGCTCTTGTTCTTCGCCTGCCGCTTGTGCACTACCGACTGTAAATAAATGTACAGCTTCCGCTATAGTCAGTCGCTCCTGCGGTAAATAGCCTTCTACAGGCTCTGCACTATGAGGTTTGCGACGAGTGACAGCCGCATGAATACCAAGCATGGGATCAAGTGGCTCGATCGGTGCATCACTTCCACCAGCACAGATTACGCCTGCGTCTATTAACTTTTTCCAAGCATACAAATAATCTGTACGCTCTGCACCCACACGTTCCATCACCCATGGGAAATCACTGGCTACAAATCGAGGCTGAATATCTGCAATCAGTGGCAATTGAGTCATACGCTTTAGCAATAATTGATCCAGTACTTGAGCATGAATAAATCGATCTGGTAAATGGGAAATGCCTTGTAGTGGATGAGCTTCCATCGCCGATAAAGTAAGGTCAGCTGCTCCATCCCCAATGGCATGTACCGCAATCGGATAACCAAGCGAACGTGCATACGATGTAATTTCATTCAATTGAGCAGTTGTATGAATTGCCATTCCTCGTGTATGAGGTGCATCGCTATACGGTTGTTGGAGTAGCGCCGTACGTCCACCAATCGCTCCGTCTGAGAACAATTTGGCTGCACCAATGCGCAACCATTCATCTCCGTCCCCTGCTCGTAAGCCCAATGCTTGCGCTTCTTGTAAATGAGTATAAAAAATCAATTGATGTGTTCGGAAATGTAGCCCTTCTGCATGCAATTCACGATAAATCTGCAACATGGTCTCTATACTTCCCAAAAACCGTAAATCTTCCGTATGTGACGCTGTTAATCCCAATCGAAGCGCATCCTGACAAGCGCGCCGAATCGCTTCTTTTTTGGTATTATAATCAGGTTCTGGTTGTACTGCGGTAAAAGCCGCTGAAGCTTCTTCATAAATCCAGCCATTTAATTCTCCTGCTTCATCACGACCATAGGAGCCTGCTTCAGGATCTGGTGAAGAAGAGGTCACTCCTGCTCTGGAAAAGGCTAGACTGTTGCCTAGAAAAGCATGAAAACACGTTCTCGTCAGGTAAATAGGATGCTCTGTTGTAATCTCATCTAGCTCTGTTCGTAAAGGTGGAATCGGTGGGTTAAAGTTATTTTCATTCCAGTTCAAGCCTACAATCCATTGCCCTGCTGGTGTCATAGCTACACGCTGACGAATCAGGCTGATCATTTCTTCTTTGGATGTCACTTCTGAGAAATCGAGCATCGATAACTTCATTCCGTGCATCGACAAGTGCATATGAGAATCCGTTAATCCGGGCAAGACATAAGCACCATCCCAATCCACTTGGTGATAGTCTTTGCCAGACAACTGTAGTGATAATTCTGAAGTGGTACCAACCGCTTGAATAATGCCATTGTCTATGTAGATTGCATCTGCATCGGGTTGAAGATGAGTGCTAAATGCAAATGTTCCATGTGTAAATAATGTGCCTGCCATTAATCATTCTCCTTTATTTCATAGATCTATTTATTTAATGTACTTGATAGAGTTTTCTTTAGCAATCATATACATATTGCTCACTAGATGTTGCCCTCTATATGAAGTCGACAAATCCAAATCTTTTTCTTTTACAAGACAGATCACATGTTTACGGTACTCAGGATGTTCACGTTCTTCTTCTAATGTATGCTCTGAAATGATGACTTTTAGCACCTGTCTGCCTGATACAAAAAATAGTGGGCATGAAGAGATCGTATCTGTTTTGACATACACGGAAATAATAAAAATAATCACTAATAAAGAAAGAGCTACATTCATGATCGATGAATAATCTAATGCAATACGAGGCAATAATAATGTGATCAAAAAGAAAGAATATTCGCTAGCCGATAATTTCTCAAAGTGGCGCACAGCGTATTGATTTCCGACCTTTTTAGACAATAACTTTTGTTCTATACCAGCCAGCAACCATACAATCACAATCCGGTACAATACAATAGACAACACCAATACAATGATGATAAACAGTGCTTCACCTGTCCATTGATGAGCAAACCATAACGCTACATTTTTCTTCTGAAGCCATGAAGGTAGAAGATTATTTTCATACAAAAATCCAGCGACAATTAAAAACAGAAGTGGAAAATAAGCGGTTATCCATAAAATAAGTTGCTCTTTTTTAGACCACATTATCAGTCTCCTTCTCCAATTTGTAAATTATGAATCATTCTCCAATGGATCTATATCCACAGCAATACTAAAGTTTTTAGTTAAAAAAGATTGTTTTATTTTATCAGCAAAAAAATGAATTAAAGTGGTTGGTTTTTGATCAGGTTCATATTTGATTTTGTAATGTTCCAGATCCAGAAATGAATATAACTCCCAGATCGCGGCATATTTTTTTCTATACTCTTCTGCTTTTTGAGCATTTCGAGGTAACCTTTTTCTAATTAATTTCAGCTCATCACATCGTTCTTCAAAATTATCCTCTAACGCTGCTATATTGTCTGCGCTCAATTGTGCCAGACTTCTAGAATACACATGTTGCTTGCAATGTTGCTCAAATATGTCTTTATTGGACTCTTCTGCGGCAAAAAAAGGAAGATTCACAATTTGATGCAGATTATAATCTCTAGCTTCGTTAATATGATCACGATAATCAAACATATTTTCAAAAGATAACAGATTGGAAATATAGATCTCATTATTGAAGATAAAAAAATCTATTTTCCCACCTAATTCTAACAAATCATCGCTGACAAAATGAAACACATTGGAGTCTTTTATCGCTAATCTTCTCTTTTTGGTTCCTACTTTGGGTTTACGATAAAAACAACAATATACTTTATGTTGTTCTATATCTAATCGTATGATTTGAAAATGGGTATCCCGTTCTTCGATACTTTGATCTGTTTCTGTTAATGCATGCAGTAGACCGTTTTTGCGAGCATTCAATGTACTATGTTGTTCTTGGATCACTAGCTTAGCCAGTTGCTCATTTTTTTGTACTTCCAAATGATAATCACTGACCGCAAACTTAGATTCATCACCTTCTGGTTGCTGAAAGCTTTTAAAAGAACGAATTAACTGATCTTTTAACCAGCTGGTGACTTCTTCTGCTAATGTAATCACTTTGCTCCGGTAATAATGGTCAGCTTCTTTCTCTTTGCGAACAACAAAAAGTTTGAGATCGATTTGAGATTGCTTCTCCTCGTTATCGCATGCTATTAAAAGCTGTACAGGATGTTCAGCATGATTAATATTCATCGGCTCGCCTTCCTTTTTTATCCAATTGTTTCGATACATACCATTATTCACATCAAAGGGAATAAAGTCAAAATGAATAAAAAAAGAACCTGCTCTCTAAAGAGAACAAGTTCTTGATGATAAAAAAGTGAAGCTATTGTTATTGAAAAAAGCTTACGCTTCTACAATTGCAACAGTTTCCATTTTGTCGCTGCCTTTAAGAGCATCAACATATTCCAAACCTTTAACTACTTTACCAAACACAGTGTGTTGTCCATCCAAGTGTGGTTGTGGTTGGTAGCAGATGTAGAACTGGCTTCCGCCTGTATTGCGTCCTGCATGAGCCATAGCCAAAGAACCGCGCTCGTGTTTGTTCGGGTTGATTTCGCAGTTGATTGTGTAGCCTGGTCCACCAGTACCTGTACCGTTAGGGCATCCACCTTGAGCTACGAAACCAGGGATTACACGGTGAAATGTTAATCCGTTGTAGAAACCATCATTTGCTAATTTTTCAAAGTTAGCAACCGTATTCGGTGCATCTTGATCAAACAGGTCGATAACGATCTCTCCACCGTTTGCAAGTTTGATGTTCGCTTGTTTAGACATAATATAATAAATCTCCTCTCAATTAAAAACAGAAATTAGGACGCATGCCTCTACTTCACCAGAGTACGATTAAGCGAGAAATAGATCTGTAGGACAGCATCCTCTTTAGTTTACTATGAAAAGCGATTCTGCGCAAAGGCATGTTCACTTCTTTTTCGCTACATTCCGTTCATGATACCGATATATAGAGTCACCATCTGTACAATCATGATAAACATTTTCATACATTAGATACTAATCATATAAATAAGATTCAGTCTCTACGTAGTGATCGTTGCACGAGTTAGACGAGCTGGAATCACATCATTACTTGTAATATCTTCAAATGTTTCCCGCTCTACAATCACATCACTTTTGCCGTCTTTAACTAATACGACTGCCGGGCGACGAATACGATTGTAATTGCTTGCCATAGAATAATTATAAGCCCCTGTACATGCTACTGCTAACAGATCGCCTGCTACAGGCGAAGCCAGTTCAATATCCCAGATGAGCATATCGCCACTTTCACAACATTTACCAGCGACCGATACCAATTCTGTTGCTTCATCATTGGCACGATTGGCAATCACAGCTTCATATTTCGCTTCATACAGAGCTAGACGTGGATTGTCTGTCATACCGCCATCAACCGATACATATTTGCGTACATTGGGAATATCTTTGTTAGACCCTACTGTGTATAACGTTGTTCCTGCATCCCCAACGATACTACGACCGGGCTCTACCCAGATTTGCGGTAATGCTCCTTCTAATTTGGAAAAGTGCTCTTTAACCGCTGTGGTGATTGCTTCTACATATTCAGATACTTGAAGCGGCGTATCTTCGGATGTATAGCGAATACCGAATCCACCACCCAGATTAATGACTGTAAATGAAATGCCTTCTTGTTGCTGTACTTCAAGTGCAAATGCAGCTACACGTTCAACCGCTACTTGAAAACCATCCACTTCAAAAATCTGTGATCCGATATGAGAATGAATCCCTAATAATTTGACATGTTCCAGTGAATGAGCTTCTTTCACCGCTTGATAAGCTGTTCCGTTCCCGACGTCGAATCCGAATTTGGAATCTTCTTGACCGGTTGAAATGTATTCATGGGTATGTGCTTCTACACCCGGAGTCACCCGTAACAGAATATTAGGCATCATTTTTTTAGAAGCAGCAATCGCATTTAACACTTGTAACTCCAAAAAGTTATCGACAACAAAGCAACCGATCCCTGCATCCAAAGCCATTTCTAATTCATCTGGCGTTTTGTTATTTCCGTGAAAATGAATGCGTTCAACAGGGAATCCTGCTTGCATTGCTGTATACAGTTCTCCTTCGGATACTACATCCATCGACAATCCTTCTTCTTCTACAATCCGGCACATTGCCATCGTGCAGAATGCTTTGCTAGCATACGCCACTTGAAAAGTTAATCCTGATGCTTGAAAAGCTTGCATATACTCCTGACAACGACTACGAATTAAATGCTCATCCATAATATATAAAGGCGTACCATATTGTTCTTTAAGTTGAACGGTATCACAACCACCGATCACAAGATGACCTTGATCATTAATTTGACTTGTTCCATGTAAATACATCTGTTGTCCTCCGTTCATTCACTTGAAGTGTATAGTCAGTATAACCATTGTGCATATTATAGCAGAATGGACTATTTTGCTGAACATTTGTGTTTTATGTGAGATTCCAATGAATGGATTCGCTTATTAATGTACTTACATATGGAAAAAATAAGCATTTACGTCACTTCAAATAAGATGCTACTATTCTTGAGAGAGACACTCTAATATACCGTTAAGTCAAGGATTTTAAACATTTAGGGTACTAACAATTGTATATCATTTTTCTAGAGGAGGATGGCATTGAAAAAGATTGGATGTCTTATGCTTGCATTTATACTATTTGTCCCTACTCTGCTGTTCCAAAGCCAAGCTGAAGCAGCAAGTAGCACGGTAGTTAACCCGTCTGTCACGTATACATATGCAGCCATGACCCGACATATTCAGTCATTGGCTCAGAAATATCCTGACTTGATTCAGTACAAATCTATTGGTAAAACCAAGTATGGTCGTGATATCTGGGCAGTTGGACTTGGGCATGGACAAGCAACTGTATTTATTAACGGTTCTCATCATGCTCGTGAATGGATGACAACGACAATCAATATGTACATGTTAGAACAATATGCGATAGCGTATACCGCCAATCGACCTTTTGAAGGATATAATACTCGCCAAATTTTAGATCGAACCACCATTTGGTTTGTACCGATGGTTAATCCTGATGGAGTAACTTTGCAACAACAAGGAACAAGTGCTTTTCCGGCTTCGGTTCGACAAGCTTTAGTCAAAATGAATGGGGGTAGTACCAACTTCAAACGCTGGAAAGCCAATGCACAAGGTATTGATCCGAATCGTCAATATGATGCATATTGGAGCACGATTGAAGATAATATTCCATATCCATTTTGGAAAAATCATAAAGGAACCACTGCTGTACAGACTGCTGAAAATCAAGCAACCACTTCATTCACCTACGATATTGATCCTGAAATTGCTGTATCGTATCATTCAGCCGGTCGTATTCTGTACTGGAACTTCCATACGCTTCCGCAGAATCTAAGTCGAGATAAACGTTTGGCTAATATATTTACTACGTTTACAGGTTATCGCCAAGTACGCCCAAATAATAATCCTTCGGGTGGCGGATATACCGATTGGTTTATCACTACATTTGGTAGACCTGCTTTTACACCGGAAATCGGCATCAAAACAGGTGAAACCAACTTGCCCCTATCTGCTTTTAACGAAGAATGGCGACGAAATAAAAAAATCGGACTTTGGGTTGCGCAAGAAGGCTATTCACTCTGGTTGAAAAAGAATCCAAATACACCTGCTTCACCGACCACACCAACGCCACCACCATCTAATCCGTCACGCCGATCTTTAAATGTCACTTTAGATGGAGTGAATGTCAAAAAAGAAATCCCTGCTTTTATTCAAAATAAAGTCACGTATATCTCATACAAACCTTTGCTGACTCCATACGGATTTGCTTTTTTCTGGGATCAAGCGAACCAGACCATTACAGCAACATCCAGTGCTTCCGGTACAGCTACATTTACATTGAATCAAAAAGCAGCGGAGATCAACGGCGTATCGTCAACTCTTCAAGGCACACCAATAAATCTAGACGGAACTGTATATGTCCCAACATCATTAATCAGTCAGCTTACAGGCATAGCCGTTAATATTAATGACAAAGGCGATACCTTAACACTAACCAGTCCAGACACTGCCGCTCCATCACCAGCAACAGAAATAACAACAGAAAATTCCAACCCTTCTCCAACACCTACACCAGAGTCCGTACCCAATCAACCCACAGTAGCCCCTGACCCTGATGTAGGAGAATCATAAGTTTATCAGTATTTTCTCCATCTAACTCAAACTCTCTCAAATACTACACCCTTTCCATATCATCTAATAACGAAAAAAGCTTCCAATCCTATAAATAGGATTCAGAAGCTTTTTCACATGACCATATCCTCTATTTACTCCCACTGCACTACCTGCCAACCCACCAAAAAGTTGGCGTTTATCTCATGACTGTGCTCCCACCTCGGAGCGAAAGGAAAATAATTGTTCTGAAAGTCGCCTTTGAAGTGGAATCCCGACTGCCTAGCAGTCCAATCAAGGGATTCCATTTCGCCAGCGACGGCAAGAATAATTCTTTTCCTATAGCGGTCTAACTCCCCCGCCCAGCCATCTTCAACCCAACCACATTCAATTACATTTGAGGAATAATCGCCAATACCAATTTCAAGAACTGATCTCGAACACGGTCTGCTGTCTCCATGACTTCATCATGAGATAACGGTTGATCCAGAATACCTGCTGCCATATTGGTAATACAAGAAATACCGAGAACTTCAATCCCTGCATGACGCGCTACAATCGTTTCTGACACGGTAGACATACCTACTGCGTCTGCGCCTAATGTACGGAGCATAACGATCTCAGCAGGCGTCTCATACGTTGGACCAAGCAATCCAGCATAGACACCTTCTTGAATTTTTAATCCTTGTTGTGCAGCTGTTTCTTTGAACACCGCACGTAGACGACGGCTATACGCTTCTGACATATCAGGGAAACGTACACCTAGAGCCGAATCGTTAGGTCCGATCAATGGATTGCGACCTGTCATATTCAAATGATCGCTCAATACCATCAAATCACCTGGCTCATACGAAGTATTTACTCCGCCAGCTGCGTTGGTTACCAGCAATGTAGAAATACCCAATTCTTTCATCACACGTACAGGGAATGCCGTTACTTCAGGGCCGTATCCTTCGTACATATGGAAGCGACCTTTCATCATAACAACAGGACGACCTTGAATCGTACCTAGCAATAATTCGCCTTCATGACCTTCTACAGTCGATACAGGAAAATGTGGAATCTGATGATAATCAATCGCTACGCTATCTTCGATCAAATCCGCCAACACACCTAATCCTGATCCCAAAATAAGTCCGATCTCTGGTTTGATATCACTTTGACTGCGAATATAAGCAGCTGCTTCTTGAATCGTTGCTTGTGTAATAGTTGTCATTAAAGTATCCTCCTTGAATATCTATGCTATATAAAATGAATATCTTAAATCCGTAGTCAGATCAATCTTACTTTAATTTATCTAAAAAGCTTTCTCCGTGCAATGGACCACCTGTTCTAAAATTATCTGCGATCGTTGCACCGATATCACTGTACGTCGTCCGGATGCCTAGATCAACAGATTGTTGTAGTGATGGACTGTAGACTAACAAAGGGACATACTCGCGTGTATGATCGGTTCCTTTGTGTACCGGATCATTCCCATGATCTGCGGTAATAATCAGCAAATCTTGTTCACCGATAGTAGATAATATATCAGGTAACGCTTGATCGAATTGTTCCAGTGCTTTGGCATATCCTAGTGGATCACGACGATGTCCATATAACGAATCAAAATCAATCAGATTGGTGAACAATAATCCGTTAAAATCTTGGCGTAACACGTCCATCGTCACTTGAATTCCATTTTCATTACCACGGGTAGGATGGGTAGCTGTAATCCCATGCCCTGAGAAAATATCATTGATTTTGCCAACAGAAATAACATCGTATCCAAAATTCTGCAATGTGTTCAATACCGTAGGTTCAGGTGGATTGACAGCAAAGTCACGACGGTTCGCTGTCCGTACAAATTGCCCAGGCGCTCCGCGATAAGGACGTGCAATAATACGTGCTACCGAATGTTCAGGCGACATCGTAAGTTGACGTGCTATCTTACATGCTTCATACAGTTTATTCAGTGGAATAATATCTTCATGAGCCGCAATCTGCATCACACTGTCAGCAGAGGTATAAATGATCCATGCTCCACTTTTCATCTGTTCTTCCCCGTATTGTTCAATCATATCTAACCCTGCACCTGATTTGTTACCGATTACACGTCTACCGGTAAGTTTCTCTAGCTCAGTGATGAGATCCTGAGGGAACCCGTGTGGATACGTATTAAAAGGAGAACTGATTTGCAAGCCCATCATTTCCCAGTGGCCGGTCATCGTATCTTTGCCAATAGAGGTCTGTGCCAGTTTACCATAAGAAGCTTGTGGGTGTTCTGCTGGCTCAAGGGGTGCCAAAGACGTAATATTCGCCAGCCCCAATTGTTGCAAATGAGGAATCTGGATCTCTGGAACTTGTTCCAAAATATGACCTAATGTATGTGCACCTTTATCACCAAACTTCGATGCATCAGGTAATTCGCCAATTCCTACGCTATCCATCACGATAACGCTAATTCGTTTAAAACGTGTGTCTGATTGTGTCATGATCAATGCCTCCTTATTCGATGATGAATCAGGTTACATTGGCACGCGGATGATGAGCTTCATACACATCTTTCATATTCTTCTTGGATACCTGTGTGTAAATCTGAGTTGTGGAAATATCAGCATGTCCTAACATTTCTTGTACCGAACGCAAATCGGCTCCACTCTCTAACAGATGGGTCGCAAAAGAATGACGCAATGTATGAGGTGTAATATCTGCCTCAATCCCAGCTTCACGAGCATACTTTTTGATCATTTTCCAAAAGCCTTGTCGTGTAAGTCTTGTGCCAAGCTGATTCACAAAGAGTGCCAGTTCTTCAGGATGATTACGAATGAGTTGCTGACGACCCTGTTCTATATATTCACCTACACGCTTCACGGTGACTCCTGTAATCGGAATAATCCGTTCTTTGCCTGCATTATTCGCACAGCGTAAAAACTTCAAATCCAGACGCACATCGTCCACATTGATCGAAATCAGTTCAGAAACGCGTATCCCTGTAGCATATAACAATTCCAGCATCGCACGATCACGTCGACCTTGCGGTGATTGGCGATCAGGTGCATCAATCAAATGTCCGACTTGTTCAATCGTCATCACATTCGGTAGACGCTTTTCTGCTTTGGGCGCTTCCATATGTATTGAAGGATCTTGCTGAATCATGCCCTGTCTCACCAGATACTGGCAGAATGAACGGATCGAAACAGTCATCCTTGTAATCGTGGATGATGCTTTGCCCATCTGTCTCATTTCTCCTAGGAAAAGGGCGATATGTGTTTTACGAATTTGATCGGGTAATTGCAAATCACGTTGTCTAGCAAATTCCAGAAATTGATTCAAATCTCGTCGATACGATTCTAATGTATTTCGAGATAATGCTTTTTCTTCCGTCAAATAGCGGATAAATGTCTCTAAATGTTCATTCATCAGAAATCAGGTCCCTTCATAGGAATGGTTACGGCAAAAAGACTCTCTCCCGAACAGCCAAATATCGGGCGAGAGTCTCTGGTATCCATTTTAGTTGTCAGGTTTTTCGTCTTTGTTGATATCGTTTTTGTCTTTACAACGATAACAAATTCCGTAAAAATCGAGTCTGTGGTCCAGAACCGTGAAATCGAATTCTTTATCCAATCGTTCTTCTAGTGGTCCTAGCCAATCTTCGCGGATCTCATCCATACTTCCGCATTGCACGCATATAAGATGATGATGATGGTGCTTGCTGGTGTCGGTACGCAAATCATAACGCGCTACACCGTCACCGAAGTTGATTTTTTCCACGACATGCAGTTCACTCAGAAGTTCAAGGGTACGGTAAACAGTGGCAAGACCGATTTCGGGAGCTTTCTGCTTCACTAACATGAAGACATCCTCTGCACTTAGATGATCTTCTTCATTCTCAAGAAGCACTCGAACGGTGGCTTCCCGCTGGGGCGTTAATTTATAACCTTTGGATTGTAATTGCTGTTTAATCTTATCGATCCGTGCTTCCATTCTATACCTCCCCCTGTGGAAATCACTGCATCGTGTAAATGCTCACTTCTATTATTATAGGGGGAATTCTTTGACAAAGTCAAACTTTTTAGAACACGTGTGTTTGCTTCCAATTCAAAGCAAATCCCTGATTTTGTAACGTCTATATTCTGTTCTCTGACTTCGCCATAACTTTGCCATATGTTCCGCCGCCACCTGAGCTTAACTGTAGTTCCCCGCTTCTTGCTTGTACAATCAACAAAGCAATTTCAGCACCTACGATATCTGTTAATTGCTCTATAGAAGTCTGATGTAAGATATTCATCTCTGTACCGTATTCTGCAAGCAAACGGTTCATCTTAGCAGGCCCTAGCCCTGGAATAAACGACAATGGCACCTGATAATGATACGGTGGACAATGAGCATTCACAACAGGTTGCTCACGATCGGCAATCTGTAGAATCCGATCCATCACACCTACAGTAAGCTTGGTACTACCGCAATAAGGACAACGCTCAATCGCAGGAGAAGCATCATCTATAATACTGTTGCAGTTGGTACAATACGTACGATGGTATTTACCAAGTCTAGGATCAAGTCCGTAATTAGCCATAATATGGCGCCCGTTTTCTCCTCGAAGTACAGCTACCCATTCATCAAAGCTTGCTTCACGCATCGCAAAAAGGTTGTATTCACGTCCAATTTTGCCAAGCGAGTGAGCATCTGAATTGGTAAGTAACGGATACGGATCAAGTTCACTAATATAACTGGACATTGTCGTATCTGCACTTAGTCCCAGTTCTCCACCATCGATGCTATTCAAGTCCAATACTTCACTCATCTGCGCTACGGTACTTCCATAGATGCCTTTATGCGGAGTAAACATATGAGCAGGCATAAAAATACCATTTCGTTGTTTGACTTGCTCTTGCAGTTCCTGAAAAGACACATGTAGACGTTGAGAGCTTAATTGAACATTTTTCATATGCTTGCTCATCCATTGACTAAAGTCCGTGATTGTTGCTAGATCGCGAAAATAAACCAGCACATGAGCTTCATGATAACCAGGCTCACGTATCTCGATTTCTGAACCGAGTAGAATGGTAGTATCTTGATAACGAATGCCACCACCAGCGATTTCAACCATTTCACCGCTGGCAATATAGTTACGAATATCTTGTTGTACTCCAGGTGAATGACAATCGATAATTCCTGTTAATCCGATTCCTTTGCGTTCTGAAGATTCTTTGGCGATATTAGCAAAAGTCAGATTACGGCTACCACTGATCTTCACCGGTTGTCCATCTTCACTTCTACCGATATGAATATGAAGATCAGCATAGATCGATTGCAATTCACTCACAGACTAGGTTTTCCTGTAACTTTGATCAGATGCCAAGCTTGTACCGCCATAATCGTCTTCGCATCGCTAATACGTCCTTCACGAATCTGTTCATATGCTTCTTCAAGTGTAATCTCGGTCACTTCTAGAAATTCATCGTCATCTGGATTTAGCTCACCTGCTTGTAGATTTTCAGCAAGATAGAGATGGATAATCTCATCTGCAAAGCCCGGCGATGTATAAAAAGAGTTCAACAAAGTCACTTGCTCACAGCGATATCCTGTTTCTTCTTCCAGTTCACGCTTGATAGCTTCCTCCGGCTGTTCCCCTTTTTCCAATTTGCCCGCAGGAACTTCCACTTCGGTACGACCGAGTGCTTGACGATACTGCTCTACTACAAGCATACGATCGTTATGAATAGCCAGTACTGCTACCGCTCCTGGATGGCGAACGATCTCGCGCTTACTCGTATTTCCATTTGGAAGTTCTACAGTATCCACTTGTAAAGATATGACTTTCCCTTCAAAAATCGATTCGGTGGATAGTGTAATCTCGTCTAAAGCTTTATTCGCTGTCATCTCAATTCCTCCACGTATCATTTATCGTTGAATGCTATGTCGTCTTATTTCCACTTCGTTAACTGGGATGTTTCACGTACAATTTCAGTTACTAGATGTGCCGCACGTACTAATTCGTCTTTATGAATACGCTCATCTGTTGTATGAATAAATTCATAACCGACCGCTAGATTGGCTGTTGGAATTCCAAAGCTATTGAAGATATTAGCGTCACTGCCTCCACCGGTATGGAAAATATCATTCGGTACACCTAATTTACTTGCGGCACGTTGCGCCAATTGAACAACAGCATCATCTTCTGTAAATTTGAAGCCCGGATATACAATCACACTTTGAAATTTACCTGTAGCGCCAAAATCTGCACATGTATTTTCAAGCGATGCTTTCATCGCTGCTAACTGTACTACTACTTTTTCGTGCACCAGACTGCGTGCTTCTGCTTCCAAGCGTGCATAATCGCAAATGACATTGGTCGCTTCGCCACCTTCGAATTTACCAATATTCGCAGTCGTCTCGTGATCGATTCGTCCTAATTTCATTCGTGAAATCGCTTTGCCTGCCACTTGGATCGCACTAATGCCATCTTCAGGATTGACACCTGCATGAGCTGATTTGCCGAAAATCTCCATCACGATACGTGCTTGCGTAGGCGCAGCAACCGCAATCGTTCCTACTGTTCCGTTAGAATCCAGCGCATAACCGAAATCTGCATCCACGAGAGATGAATCCATAGAACGTGCGCCCATCAGACCGGATTCTTCACCTGCGGTAATAATCAACTGAATCTGACCATGCTCTATATTTTGTTCTTTTAACACTCGAATCATTTCAAAAAGAGCAGCGATGCCTGCTTTGTCATCTGCTCCTAAAATGGTATCCGTTGAGCTGGTAATATAACCTTCTGCATCCATCACAGGCACGATTCCAATACCCGGTTTTACCGTATCCATATGAGAAGTAAAAAATAATTTAGGAATAGATTTATCCGTATTAGCCGGTAGTGTCGCAATCAAGTTACCTGCGGCATGACCTGTTTTGGCAGCTGATTCGTCTTCAATAACGGTAAATCCAAGTGCAATTAGCTTTTCTGTCAAACGATCTGCGATTGCACGCTCTTGTTTGGTTTCACTGTCTATTTGTACAAGTTCTTTAAATTCTTCAATTAAACGGGATTCAGATATCACAATATTCGCTCCTTTGAGTTTACGTAAATATACACATATTGCAGTGACTCCTTTTGCAAAATAGCCTTATAATCGGTATGATGAAGAGAATGGGTTCTGTTGACCGATCCCTATTTTATAGACATAAAGGAGTACACTTATGGAAAAGAAAAAATGGTTCAAAGTCTTTATTTATATCATGTTGATTGCAATGGTCGGTTCTACTTTACTGATGGTCATTCAACCGTTTTTATAAGGATAATGGTTCTTCCGGCTGTGCATACTCAAAATGGCGCATAAAATGTGGCAATATCTCCTGTGCCACTTGCTCAACGGTAAAAGTACGGCCGGTAATATCTTCAAGCGAAGTCACTCCATATTGTTCAATGCCACAAGGAACAATACCGCTAAACCCTTCATTTTGAATCCCCGAAGAAATATTAAACGCAAATCCATGACTGGTAACAAACCCTTTACGATGACGACATTTATTAAATTTAATGCCTATCGCCGCGATTTTGAGATCACCAATCCATACGCCTGTATATTCTTCTTTGCGTCCGGCTTCAATGCCTTGTTCTGCTAAATAATCAATAATCACCTGTTCCAATGTTCTCAGATATCGGTGTGGATCTATGCCTTTGGCGGCATCCAGTAACAGAATCGGATAACCGACTAACTGTCCGGGGCCATGGTATGTAATATCACCGCCTCGATCAATCTGAAACAGTGTAATGCCTCGCTTTGCCAGCTCTTCTTCGTTCCATAACAAATGCTCTGGATGACGCTGAGAGCCAATAGTATACGTCGGTGGATGCTGAAGAAGCAGAAGGTGTTCCTCTTGCTCACCGGTATCAACCCCGCGAACAATCTCCTTCTGCTTCTCCCACGCTTGCGCGTAATCCATCGAGGGCGTATAGGAGACTTGAATGAATTTACTCATATGCAGACACGTCCCTTCCCTGATGACTATTCTATTGTTGTGTACCTTTTATCTTAATTTACCGTATTCAAGTTCTTAATACAACTTTGTATCGGTATTATAACTTTCCAAATTATCTTTAACACGTTGTAAGAAACGTCCGCAGATGACACCATCGAGAATACGATGATCTAAAGACAGACATAGATTAGCCATCGAGCGAACAGCAATCATATCGTTAATCACAACTGGTTTTTTGACAATCGATTCAAAGGTCAAAATCGCTGCTTGTGGATAGTTAATAATCGGATACGACAGAATCGAACCAAATGAACCTGTATTATTAACCGTAAATGTACCGCCTTGCATATCGTCCAATTTGAGCTTGCCATCACGAGTACGGCGTGCCAAATCTTCTACTTCATGCGCAAGACCTGCGATATTTTTTTGATCCGCTTTGTGAATAACCGGGGTCATGACTGAATCTTCTGTACCTACAGCAAGCGCAATATTGATATCGCGTTTGACGATAATTTTATCCACTGCCCAGACAGAGTTCATAATCGGATAATCTTTAATCGCGTTCACAACGGCTTTGAGCAAGAACGATAGATACGTTAAGTTAATACCTTCTTTACGCTTGAACTCATCTTTTACTTTGTTGCGCAGCATCACGAGGTTCGTTACATCGACTTCGATCATTGTCCATGCATGAGGAATCTCGGATACACTTTGACGCATATTACGTGCAATCGCATTACGAAGTGGCGTGACATTGATCAAATGTTCACTTTGACCTAATTGATTCGCCTGATCTTCTTCCATCACGATCTTAGCAATAGCTGGTGTCTCTGATAAATGAATACCTGAATGACGCACTTGATATTCTGTGGAAGCCGCAGGCATACTTGCCGCTGTCGGTGCAGTCGTATTACTTGGTGTTGAAGGCGCTTGTTGGGCTGCATTGCTATTATTGGATGCTGATGCTACAGGAGCATGAGCAGTTCCATTTTCTAATGCTTTGAGTACATCACGACGAGTCACACGTCCACCTGCGCCTGTACCTTGAATACCAGATAGATTCACTCCATGTTCAGCAGCAAGAGACTGTACAGCAGGGGAATAGCGTCCACTCATCGATCCATTTCCAGATTCAGCAGAACGTGGAGCAGAACCAGCAGGACGTGTTGATGCTACAGGTGACACAGATGGTGTCGTAGCAGGTGTAGCTACTGTCTCAGCAGGTAGATCATCATGCACTGTAATTTCTGGTGAAGCGGGTGCAATATGGTCGGTATCCGCTGATGGAGCTTGTTCGGTAATGATCTGACAGATCACTTCACCCACTGCTACTTCTTGACCTTCTAATGCTATAATATCGCCCATAATTCCTTCTAATACAGAAGGAATCTCAGCATTTACTTTATCGGTAATGACTTCACAGATCGGTTCATATTGATCTACAGATTCACCAGGCTGTTTGAGCCATTTGGCAATCGTTGCAGATACGAGAGATTCCGCAAGTTGTGGCATAACCACATCTGTCGGATTTCCTTTTGCAGACATATGATTTCACTCCTAAAGGATTAGATATTTTGCTAGGCAAACATCTTTTCACATTTTGTATAGATACGCTAGATATCAATCCGCGCTATCGTTGTTTATTTTAAAATAAAGCAAGATCACGCATAGCGACTTTGACTTTATCTTTGTTAAGCATAAAGAACTTTTCTTGAGGTGGGTTAATTGGCATCGGTGGTGTGTCTGGCCCTGCAAGGCGACGAATCGGCGCATCCAGATCGAATAGACATTCTTCCGCAATAATCGCTGCTACTTCTCCACCTACACCGCCTGTCAAATTATCTTCATGCACGATCAATACTTTACCTGTATGACGAGCTGCATCAATAATCGCTTGGCGATCCAATGGCTGAATCGTACGTAGATCCAGAACATGGCTAGTAATGCCTTCTTCTTGTTCTAACTCTTCTGCCGCTTGCATAATAAAGTGTAACGGTAAGCTATAGCTGATGACGGTAATATCATCGCCTGAACGTAGCAGATTCGCTTCACCGATCGGCACCACATAATCATCATCAGGTACATCACCTTTGATCAATTTGTAGCATTTTTTATTTTCAAAAAAGAGTACTGGATCAGGATCGCGGACAGCGGCTTTCAGTAGACCTTTAGCATCATACGCTGAATAAGGGGCTACAATCTTCAAACCTGCTGTACCAAAAAATACCGACTCCATACATTGTGAATGATACAGACCACCGAATACACCGCCACCAATAGGGGCACGGACAACGATCGGACAACTCCAGTCATTGTTGGAACGGTAACGAATCTTCGCTGCTTCACTAATAATTTGATTGGTTGCTGGCAACATAAAGTCTGAATACTGCATTTCAGCAATAGGTTTCATGCCGTACATTGCCGCTCCAATCGCAACCCCTGCAATCGCAGATTCTGCAAGCGGAGTATCCAATACACGGTCTTCGCCAAATTGTTCTTGTAACCCTTTGGTCGTGGTAAATACTCCACCTTTAAGCCCTACATCTTCTCCCAAAACAAATACATTATCATCCAGCGCCATTTCTTCTTTCATCGCTAGACGAATAGCATCAATATATTCCATCATCGCCATTACTGATTACCCTCCTCATCGCCTGCAAACACATGCAGTAATGTATCTTCAGCACGCGGATAAGGGGCATTGTCCGCATATTCCGTAGCTTCTTTCATGATTTGAACGTATTCTTTGCTTAGTTCTGCATCTTGCTCTTCACTCCAAATACCGCAGTCGATCAGGTATTTTTTATAACGAGGCAAGCTATCTTTTTTCCAATTCTCATCGACTTCTTCTTGAGTACGATAAGCTAGATCATTATCTGATGTAGAGTGTGGGGAAAGGCGATATAACATCGCTTCAATCAATGTAGGACCTTCACCGTTGATCGCACGTTCACGCGCTTCTTTGGTCACACGGTACACTTCTAACACATCATTACCATCCACTTGGACACCCGGGAATCCGTAACCCAGTGCACGATCACTAATTTTACCACTGATCTGCTTATGTGCAGGTACAGAGATCGCGTACTGGTTATTTTGACACATCATAATCACTGGCAATTTATGTACGCCAGCAAAGTTACAACCTTCATGGAAATCACCTTGGTTACTTGAACCTTCGCCAAACGTGACAAAAGAAACCAACTTTTTCTTTTTCATTTTGGCGGCAAGTGCTACACCGACTGCATGAGGAACTTGCGTCGTTACTGGGCTGGAACCTGTCACAATACGTAGACGTTTGCTACCAAAGTGACCTGGCATTTGTCGTCCACCACTATTCGGATCTTCCGCTTTGGCAAATGCAGACAACATCAATTCGCGTGCTGTCATACCGACAGACAGAACGAATCCATAATCACGATAATACGGTAAAAAATAATCTTCTTCCCGATCAAGAGCAAATGCAGCACCGACTTGCGCTGCTTCGTGTCCAACACCGGATACGTGGAAATTGATCTTACCTGCACGTTGTAGTAAATGACAACGTTCGTCGAACTTACGTGCTAAAAGCATATATTTGTACATCTCGATCGCTTGAGCGTCGGTCAATCCAATTTGTTCATGTCTAGTTTGTTGGTCAATAGTACCTTCCGCTTTCATAGCAGGTACCTCCTTAAAATTAGACAAGCTCCGTATTAGAGATGGCTTGTCATTTTGATAAAAATAGAAGATTGTACAACATGCATCCGTCACTACAACAACCTTGATCAGTTATTTTAAGCTACTGGAACAGATTATTCAACAATCGGATAATGAAGCTTCAAGTACAGGTTAGTGCTTGTCTTAAAACCTGGTACTAAGACTTGAGCCTAAACCTATTATAATCACATCCCGGGCAAAAAGAAAAGACGGATTTCTCCATCTTCGCTTATGCATCGTTGTATATAGGGTCAAAAAGAGTAAAAATCAGACTACATTCCGAGCGCTTTGCCATCTACAGCTAACATTGCTTCGCCTAAAATTTCAGCAAGTGTTGGATGAGCATGTACAGTCTGAGCCACTTCCCACGGCGTTGCATTCAGGAATTGAGCTAATGCCGCTTCACTGATCAAGTCTGTGGCTTGTGGTCCAATAATCTGAACACCTAATAAATCATCGGTATTGCGATCTGCAATGACTTTCACAAAACCGTCACTTTCTCCGTAGACCAATGCTTTACCGATCGCTTTGAAAGGAAACTTGCCTACTTTGACATCGATTCCTTGAGCGGTAGCTTCTTGTTCTGTGATGCCTGTACTTGCGACTTCTGGACGTGTATACACGCAACGAGACACTTGAAGCGGATTATAATGGACTTCTTCTCCGCAGATATGATTGACTGCGGCAATGCCTTCATGACTTGCAGCATGAGCCAATTGCAGTCCTCCAATCACATCACCGATTGCATAAATATGAGATTCTGTCGTTTGCATTTTGCTGTTTACTTTGATAAATCCGTTCACAATCTGTACATCGGTATTCGCAAGTCCGATACTTTCAGCATTCGCTTGACGACCGATCGATACGAATACTTTCGATACCGTTAACACATGCTCTTGTTCTTGATGACGAATCGTAATCGATAGCTCCTGTTGATCCGCTGCTGGCGCATATGTATCTGTTAACAGGGTTGCATCCGTATAGATCGTTACACCACGTTGTTCTAACAATTTACGTAATTCGCGAGCGACTTCTTGATCTTCCGCAGGCAGAATTTGAGGAGCGGCTTCAACCACTGTAATCTTCACGCCAAAATCATTTAACATCGAAGCCCATTCCATTCCGATCACACCACCGCCAACAATCAGCATGGATTCAGGTAAAGATTCCAATTGAAGTGCATGATCACTATTGAGGATCAATTGACCATCTGCTTCTAGACCTGGAAGTACACGAGGACGTGATCCTGTAGCGATAATCAGATTTTTGGAAACGACCGTTTCCATTTCGCCATCTTCATATTCCACAGCCACTGCCCCACTTTGCGGAGAAAAGATCGATGGGCCTATAACGCGCCCTTTACCTTGTACCACTTTGATTTTATTTTTACGCATCAAATACTGTACGCCTTGATGCAATTGATCGACAATACCTTGTTTGCGAGCCTGTACTTTGGCAAATTGTAATGTAATATTTTCAGCGGCTATACCGTAATCTTCACTGTCTTGCATCAATGCATAGACTTCTGCACTACGCAGTAAGCTTTTGCTTGGAATACACCCACGATGCAGGCAAGTTCCGCCTAATTTATCCTGTTCGATGATGACTACTTCTTTACCTAATTGAGCAGCACGAATAGCAGCGACATAACCGCCTGTTCCTCCACCTAGTATTGCGATATCACAATTAATTGTCATGGTTAATAGTCACTCTCTTTTCTATATAAGTACAATCTTTATCATTAAGTAGGCTTGACCTGTCATACTTACACATACTCTAAGCCGCAGGTAACAGTGATCATCTATAATGTATGATCTGATTTAAGGCACGTCTATTCTACCATATCTTGAGCATTGTTAACATGTAGGGTGTAAAGGTAGCTTATTCGTACAACGCATCACGTAAACGACTAGACATTTTCGGTTGTTGTGCATTCGCTTTAAGAAGTGCTGTACGCAGGCGTTTATTTTCAGCTGAAACGGTCTGTAATGTATGCAATAATTGTTCAATTAAAGGAGTATCTGCTGCTGTCCATTCTGATCGTGTTAATAACTCATTTAATTGTTGTTCCAAAACTGTACGTTCTTCTTCCGTCATGATGATTCTCCTCTGTCATACATTATTATTCATCATTGTGTATACCTATTACGTTTGATTTATTTTTAAAATATGATGTTATGGTAACAGCAACAAACCGGGCAACAGTATGCGCCCGGTTCAATAGTAAGTTACAGAAATGCGAATTAGGTACGCTAACCATACCTTTTATAGTTCCACAAATGATCATAATCGTCAATCTATTTACGTGACTACTAGATAGATCATACTCTTAATAAGCATCGGGTGTAAATAACCCTTGCTTGCCTTGAAGCTTCACTAACGCTTCTGCAAAAAAGTAATCTCCATAAATAATCGAGACATTCAAATATTTCTGCTCTGGATAATGCACCGTTCCTTTGGCAATTAATCCTTCGCCACCTATTTCTTTCGAGGAAAATTGTTCATACAATCCTTGCACGATCAATTCCCCTGCGCGCTGATAAAACGATTGTTCATTTTCCGGTACATGACGAGCCAATTCTAACAATCCACTAGCGGCGATTGCTGCGGCGGATGAATCCCATGCAATACGATGTTCATCCGGTGCTCGAAAATCCCAAAAAGGTACAATCTCTTCGCCTAATTCAGTCAGAAAAAATTGCGCTGTTTGCTTGGCAATATCCAGATACCGTTGTTCTCCTGTATAGGCATAAGATAACGTAAATCCGTGAAGTGCCCAAGCGGTTCCTCTAGCCCATGCCGAACCTGGCGCGAACCCTTGTCCACCATGTTCTTTCAACTTTTCCCCTGTCCAAGGATCAAATTCAACTGCATGACAGATGGAATGATCTTCCCGCACAAATTCTTTGGCTACGGTATCTGCATGTTCCATAGCAAGTGCTTGATAACGAGGGTCTCCTGTTTCTTTGGATGCCCAATATAACAAAGGAAGATTCATCATACTATCTATAATTGCCACTCCACGTGTATCCATCAAAGGAGAACCAAAATTCCATGCCCGAATATAACGACCACGTACATTATACCTTGCTGCTAACAAATTAGCCGCTAACAATCCACGACGACGTGATTCTGTGTTGCCTGACAATCGGTAATGGGCAACACCGCTAAGTAACCATGTGAATCCAAGATCATGATCGACTTTTTCAGGATCATGAAGACATTGTTCCAGTTGTACTTCACAACTTTCCGCCCAGGATGATAAGGCGCTACTTCGCTCTGTAGCCTGTTCGCCAGTAGACATTTCTTTATCGTAGGCTGAATCTGCTTCTGTGGCTAACGTTAATGACGAAGGTGTCGATTGAACTAACCATAACAATCCCGGCCAAAAGCCTGCTGTCCACCACTCTGCTTCTCTACGATCATATTCACCTTGTTCAGCAACATGGGGAAAATGGTCTTGAATCGCTTGTGCGGTGGTGGATGTTTGTTGAACGACCCAATTCCATGCTTCACTTTGCCAGTGAGTAGGTGCTGTTGTATTCATATCGTATCCCCTTTGCTTTTGACAGGAGTATGTCCTGTATACAATTTGTATAGCTTCAGAAAATAGCTTTTGTACTGATAGCCTAACATCTGTGATACTTCATCTACCGTCCCATTGCCTGCGGTAATCCATTCTTTAGCACGTTGCATTTTGACCCGTGTCGCATATTCAATAAACGTCTCACCTGTTTCTTTTTTGAACAAACGGCTGAAATAACTGGCATTCAAATGTAAATGTTCAGCCACTTCTTCTAACTTCACCAGACGATTCATATGTTGTTCGACATAGTTACGCGCATGAATAATTTCTGAACGACAATTAGCCTGTAAAGTCCAATCACGTGATAGCACTGCCAGCGCTCCAAAACGGATATTCATCCATTCAGTCAATTCATGGATATGACGAATATGTCCCATTTCACGATGTAATTCTTCTACTGAAAACGCAAACGGTCGATCATGCAATTGCTGTTGCTTCAATTGCCAGTCAATCGCTAATTTGAGCATAAATGTTTTGACCGTTTCAGGATGATACCGTTCTTGCTTTAAGCGCTCAATCCAGTTGTTAATCCAAAGATTAATTTCTCCATCTGGCAATAATGCAAGTGCTAATGATTCTGCTGCTGTTCCATAATTAGCAAACAGATCACTTTCTTTTTGAAAATCTAAACGATGCGTAGAATCACATAATGTAGAAGGTGGTAAATAAAAATAACGATCTGCTTGCGCTTGTAATTGAATCGCATCGTTCATCGCTTCTTGCCAGTGCAGTGTCTTCGAACCACATACCGTCACAATCTCGGCTTTGGCAAATTTCTGCACACTATAAATCAACTGGTACATCACTTCATGCACAATCATTTCTTGTTGCGCACCTGAACGAACAGGCAAAGCAAACCAGACAAATCCTTCACCAGGACTTTTACTTAAATGCACTGCTGTTCCTGAATGTTCTACAATTTCTTCAACGATATTTTCAACGGTAAATGAAAGCAAATCCAGATCATGGAATCGCTGTTTGCGTTCTTCATTGGCTGTTACGGTGTAATAGACCGGCAGAATCATTTTACCGCGCGTATCCAATCCAAAATGAGTCAATCGCTGAATACCATACTCTGGGTCTTGAATACTGCCTGACAGCAATTCACTGGTAAATTTGCGCTTAATTAAGAGCCGATGTCGCAAATGATCTTCTTGTAGACGTTGATGTTCACTGGAATGCGATTGTGCTTGATCCAGACGTTGCCGAATCTGCTCCAGAATAGGTACTAATTGATCTGCTGTTAGATTTTCTTTGAGCAAATAATCTTGTACTCCTAACTTTACCGCCTGCTGAGCATAGGCAAATTCTCCATGACACGAAATAATGACCGACATCAGCGATTGTTGTGTCTGCTTGAGTGAAGCAATCAATTGAATACCGTCTATCTTGGGCATTCCGATATCGGTAATTAATACATCTGGAGCATGTTGCTGTCCATAAGTAAGCGCTTCCTCTGGATCGCTGAAAGAACCTGCTAATTGAAAGCCAAGTTGCTCCCACGGTACAGCACGAGACAAATAATGAAGTACGGGCATGCTATCATCGACCAGTATGACGCTATACATCATCATAAACCTCCTTTACTCTTACCATATAAAATACTATTCCTGCTATGGATCAATTCTATTGTCTATGTGGCAATCCGATCTTAATTTCTGTGCCTTCACCAGGGTGACTTTCTATGTGTACTTGTACCGAAGAACCATAGATCATTTGCAGACGGCGTATTACATTCGTCAGACCAATTCCTGAAATAGCAGGTACAGGTGGTACAGCTGATTCCTGTTCTAACGGGATTGAATCAGATGATGCTGTTTCGGATAAATCAGTATGTGTAGATTCTGATCGTGATAAAGGATGTAGAGCATATTCTATGTTTGGTTTTTGAATCTGATCAATCACTTGTTGTACAGCTTGCAAACGTTCTGCATTCATACCTTCTCCGCTATCACGAATACTGATCCAGATATATGAATCTTCCAACCAAGATTGTATCCACAAAATACCGCCATACTTCGATAACCCATGATGGTAAGCGTTCTCAACAAGCGGTTGAACGATAAATCGAGGTACGAATTTGTCGATTGTATCTGGCGATAATTCCATGTCTAAGTGCACTTTCACTTCTCGCTGAAAATCAACCAGACGAATATAATGTTGTACGGTTTCCATTTCTTCTTGAAGCGAAATACATTCGTTACCTCGATTGACAGTCATTCGTAGTAAAGAAGAAAGTGAACCCAATAATACAGCGGCGTCTTCAGAACCTTTTAACAACAGATCCATCCGAATCGCTCCCAAAATATTAAATAAAAAATGAGGGTTAATCTGTGCTTGTAGCATTTCTAGTTCTGCTTTGCGACGTTCACTTTGTTCACGTTCGATCTGGATAATCATCTCTTCGACACGGTCTAACATGGCATCTAGCGATTGACCGAGCACACCAGCTTCATCTTCTCCTCGAATACCGGAGCGAATACTGAGATTATCATTATCAATTTTGCGGACGACCTGCGTTAATTTGACAATCGGACGGGTGAGACGAGCAATCCCTAGCACTAATAAAATCAGGAATACGATCAGTACCGCCATCTGTACAAAATTCGTCACTTGATAGATTCGGTTAATCTTTTCAGCAGCAACACCATAAGGCACTAATCCTTCCAATCTCCATCCAGCCACAGACATATCTCTTTCCAGTTCTAGAATACCTTCTTGTGGATGATACAGTTGACTAAAATCATTACCGATCATCTGGCTATTGGGATGAGAAATAATCTGATTATCTTCGCCTACGATCATCATTTGAATGGTAGAATCGTACTTATTCAGTACTGCTTTCAATTGTTCTTCATTCATACTAACAATCACATAACCATAGACTTTGCCTGATAATAAGCGTAAACTGCGAGCCACCGAGAGCATGTGGGTGGTTGGTTCGTCTTTGGATTGCAGGTACGATGGATGTAGCAAAAAGTTAAGCTTACCCCCTGTAATAAATGTACCGCTATGGGTCAGTTGATGGATATCCAACTTATCCAGCTGGTATTGATCTGACTGGAAATTGCTATAGATCATTTTACCATTTCCTGTCCAGACCGAGATATAGACTTGTTCTCCTGCATAAGAAAGATTATCTAGTTTCTTGGTCACATCCGAAGCTTCAGTCTGTCCTACATAGATACCACTACGTCGATATTTGAGTGCTAGATTGAGTTCTTGATCCAAGTACAGATAGTTGGAAATATAGATCAGGCGATTGATCTGATCGGTTAAATACAGATTCGCCGCATCAAGTGAATTGCCTGCATTCTGCAAAACGGTTTCTTTCATCATGTCTTTGGTCAGCCAACTGGATAACATTGTGCCTGCGCCGATCGTTAACAGCAAGCAACAGGCCACGGAGGCAATCAGCTTGCCCCTTAGTGAAGTATGCCAGATTCTCCTCCATGCCTTCATGCTCATATGACCTTTCGTTTTGGATTAAAAGTTTAGATCAAAAATGGAATGGGGCTTTGGGGCATCATCCGCTGCGGCAGAGGTATTGTCCTTGTCATCGCTGGTGAACAAAAATACCTTGATTGACCGCTGGCGGTCGGTATTTTTATTCAAAGGCGATCGCTTCGCTTTTTCAGGACAATTCCTTTGCCTTCGCTCCGTGCTCCCTAGCCACCACTCTATTTCTTGATGTAAAGCTTTCTTAATTTGGGGTAGCCGTGTTAGTGCTAAAAGAATTAGTTGGTTTGTTTTACAAAAATATTGGTTTTGTAGTGATTAAAGTATGGTTTGATAGTGATTGGGATTTCTTTGTTGTAGCTTTAGTATAGAGTTTTTGGTTATTACATAAGAATATTTTAGATGAATTAGTATGATCTTATTTTAGTTGGTATACGGGCTTGTTTTATAGTTTAGGAATTTTTATTTCTTTTCGTTTTGGTTTATGATTTTCGCCTTAGTGTCATTCTTTAATAGATGCTATGGATTAGCTTTTGTTAGCGTCTATGATTTGTTGGACAATGGCTTTGGCGTTGGTGATGGTGGTGTCGATGTCTTGTTTTTGTAGGATATATTTTTCGAATTCAGCGTTTACTTCTTGTTCGATTTCGCTCAGGTATGGAACAGCTGGGGCTTTGTTAATGCCTTTGCTGACTTTGAAGGTGTAGATGAGTGAGTCTAGATCGACATTTTCTGGGTGTGTACCATTATTGATAATACTTTCTAGTGCTTTACTAACATCTGCTTTTTGCCAAGAGGAGATATCTGTTCCTTGTGCTTGGATACCTTCTGTTGTCATCCAGCGGATAAATTGCATAGATGCATCTTGTTTGTCTGAGCCTGCACCAATTCCGTAGTAATCATAATCATTGCTTGAATAGATTTCTTTGGTATCTGCGTTATTTTTAGGGTAAGGTGCTACAGCGACTTTGAAGTCAGGTGCAGATTCTTTGCTTCCTGCGATATTGGAGTTCATCCAGCTTCCCATAACTAACATGCTGGCTGATCCACCTAGAAATTGATCACGATAATTTAATTTTTGTGAAATCGCATCGCTATATGGAACGGCTGAATGATCTTCGTGTTCTGCTTGATAACGCAGTTCGAAAGATGCACGGAAGTTAGGGTCGTCCATGTTGGATGTACCGTCTGCTTTGAGGTAGCTATTATTTTCAGGTTGATTCAATAGTTCAAGTAACGTCTGAGATGCCCATGTATGGAAGTATACACCATAGTAGCTATGATCCGGTGCTGTCAATTTTTTGGCATATTCACGGAATTCATCCCATGTCCAATCGGTAGGTACTTTTAAGCCTGCTTTATCCAGACGATCTTTGTTCAGTAACACATACGTAATCGCACGTTTACCCGGTAATGCATAACGTTTACCATCGACTGCGAAGTCAGCTAAGTATTCATCTTCATATTTAAAATCAATCAAATCGTCCAGTGGTGCAAACATGCCCATATCCACACGTTGAGCGTACGTATTCGCATTATTGACCATCACCACATCAATAGGATCGCCCGAACCTGCGGCAAGGTCTAACTTTTTGATATATTCATCGGTATCACTTTTTTCAGATAAACCTACATATTCAACTTCAATATTTGGATTCTTTTTTTGCCATGCGGCATAGACATCATCCCAGTGGAATTGATCTTTGGTATACCATGTGTAAAATGTGATTTTAGTTTTGCCATCTGCTGTTGTGGCACTTTCTTTGGCTTGTCCACAGCCTGCGAGTACTAATAGTAGGCAACAACTCATGATGATCATCGATTTCCATTTTAGATTCAGCTTCATTATAATCCCCCTTAGGATATATACATTTGATATAAATGAATAACAGTTACCCTTTCACGCCACCGAGTGCAATTCCACCGATAACATGTTTTTGTGCTAGTAAAAAGACGATCAGTAAAGGTAAAATCGCCGAGCATGTGCCTGCCATAATCAGTGAGTAGTATTCGCCTGTAGCATCGGCAAAGCGGTTAATACCTAATTGAACTGTAAATAATTCAGGAGAACGTAGGAAGATCAATGGTGCTTGATAATCATTCCATGTCCAGATAAATCGTAAAATGGCATAAGTTGCAATAAAAGGCTGAACTAAAGGCAAAGCAATTTGAGCGAAAATACGTGCATGCCCTGCTCCATCAATCTTGGCAGACTCGATAAATTCACTATGAATCGACATAAATGCTTGTCGTAACATAAATGTACCAAGCGCACTGAACGATTCAAGCAATACCAATCCGATATGCGTATCGAACAATCCTAGACTGCGATACATAATAAATTGAGGCACTAATACCGCTTGCCCTGGAATCATAAACGTAAGTAACACGATAATAAATAATGTATCTCGACCTCGAAAGTTAATTTTGGAAAAAGCATAGGCTGCCATCGCTGAAGTGATTACTGAGATAAGGATGGTCATCACCGAGACTTTGATCGAGTTCCAGTAATACAACATAAATGGTGGGTCACCGAACCATACGGCACGATAATTTTCGACTACATTCCATGTATGCGGAATCCATTGAACCGGATATTTGAACACATCGGCTTCTGGCTTAAACGATGCTGATAACATCCAGATAAAAGGTAGTAAAAAGATAATCCCTATCACCAGCATGATAACGGTTACAATTATTTTCGTCAAAGACAGCTTGGCTCTTTTGGGACGATGCGTTGACGATACATTTGGAGCTGAAATCGGATGTTCCAACAGCTACACCTCCTTATCGATCCTATTCATTAGTAGTTGACCCATTTTTTCTGACCCCAGAATTGAATACCGGTAATCAGTAAAATAACAGCAAACAGAAATACCGATTCTGCGGCGGCATAACCCATTTTCAAATTCACAAATGCTTGATCGTAAATTTCATATACCATCACATTGGTTGACTTGGCAGGTCCGCCCTGCGTAAGAACAGCAATTAGATCAAATGTTTTGAACGAATAAATGATACCGGTAATCAACAAGAAAAACGTAGTCGGTGATAACATCGGTACGGTAATGGAGTGAAACTTACGCCATGATGATGCACCATCAATATCAGCCGCTTCATACAGATCTTTCGGAATCGATTGTAACCCTGCGAGATAGACCACCATATTGAAGCCAATCGATGTCCAGACCGTAATCATCATAATCGACGGTAATGCATACGTAGGATCGGCTAACCATTTCGGCGGATTGGTGACACCCAGAGACATTAAGAAACCATTTACAGGACCTTGAGAAGGATGAAATAAAATCTGAAATACTATCGCTACAGCTACAACACTTGAGATATACGGCATAAAATAAATGATTTTGAAAAAGCTTTTAAAATACACTTTCTCATCGACTACAATAGCGATCACCAGTGAAAATAATAGAGTGAACGGAACCGCTAATAACAATTTGATATTATTGAGCATAGAGATGAAGAATGATTTGTCTTGAAACAAATGACGGAAATTATCTAGCCCTATCATTTCAACACCACGGAATCCTTGAATAAAGTTCCATTTGGTCAAACTAATGAAAAATAACGACACCATCGGGATCAGTATAAAAATAGTCAGTCCAATCAACATGGGTGCCGCAAATAGATACCCTGCAATCGTTTCTTTGGCTGTGGTTGACAGCCAGCTCTTGGACTGCGATGAGGCTGTAGATTGAGATGCAGAACGCTCCACGAGTCGTACCTCCTTGTAGAATAGTGCAACAGCCGCGGACTGTAGCCTTATTCGGTTAATATCTTATGTTCTAAGTGTATCGTGGAAAGCCTGATCATTTAAGACACAGAACTGACCTGTTTCCAAACAATTTTTACCTATTGTGGTTAAAATAATGTTTTGGGACGGTAGCATTGTTTGGTTAACATGCTCTACTGTTCTTATTGAAAATAAAATAGACAACAAAAAATAGCCCGGTTATGCTACCCGAGCTATTTCTTTATCTTTTTATGCTGATCACGTTATGGATCATGACTCATTTCTACGGTAACCCGATTTCAAACGAAATGCGCTGACCTGGCGCTTCAATTCTCGCTCCGCGCAACAGACCATTCCGACTAGCCACTTGCTCTGCTTCTTGGGGAAAAGTAATCATCGAGTGCGGTGTTACAGGTACGATTCGTAATTGTTGCCCCCGATACGTCAGTATAATGGCTTCGGTAGATTCTGGAGTAGCTGTTTCTATCACAGAAGATTCTTGTCCATCCGATTGAAACAACGGAATCCAAGCACCGATATGATCAATCTGTTGTGTGGATTGCTCGCTGTCTTGGTCATGCCCCACTTCATACGTGATTACGATATGCCCGGGAGACTGTTCATAGGTCGCTACCACATAGTCGATTCCTTGTAACGGCCCTTGCCACTTGATCACAAGATGACTATGATCCGAGGTGGTTGCTGACTCCGCAATCGTATATGAACCTCCACCATCAGACGGATCAACCCCTGCATCTCGGTCAAATGGAAACACCGTTGGGAATCCTTCTGCTAGATGATGCCATACTTGATCCTGTGTCTGCCATGCCGGCATATGACTTAGCGGGAAAATGTCACCTGTAGCAAACTCTGTAAATCCTTGATTCTGATGCCCTGAAGAAGAAGTGGCTAGATTCGCATGTAAGCCCGCTCGCTGAATACGGGCTACTCCCGGAATCATATATGGATCATTAAGTGCCGTATGGATCACCAGCTGCTGACCGGGTACAGAACTAAATACAGTTTCAAACCAACCATCTGCCTGAAGTGTACGGCTTCCTAGCTCTACTGGAATCGGATAAGGCGTGATCTCCTCCACCTGTTCATACCAGAGCGTATACGCCAGAGCCGCGGCTGTCCATAGATTGTAAGTCGTATGATTGCTGTATACTTCATATCCGTGCCGCTCCTCTGCCGGGTAATGATTACGTACAATCTGTACATAACCATCAGGCATTTGCCATTTTGCGATTGCTTCCCATGTCAGATCTGCCGCATGACGAAATGCACCTGCCCACTGTACTTCTCCATCGGCATAAGCTTGTTGCGCTTGCATCGTAAAAATAAATGCGGCGGCGGCTTCATTCCATTGATGTTGCGCACTGCGTCCTCTTGGGGGTAATTCTCCAAGTGGTGATAGAGTCAATAACGAACTTATCGCTCCATGTTGCAACTGAGTCTGTAGTTCAGATGCAGTGGTTCCTTGATAACCGGATAACATCATCACACTTAAATGGTACCTTGTAGCAATATCGTAAGCGAATGGGCTATTTGGTCGATCCAGCGGGCCATCTTCGTACCATCCCAGTGTAGTGAATCGAGGCAGATGATATTGTTGCAAATAATCATCTATCCATGTCGTATCAGTAGGTGCTATTCCTTCGGCTTGTCGGATCACTTCTCCAGATAACATAATCGCATTCCAGTTAATCATTCGGTTAGGATTTTTCATTTTGCTCATTGTAAATAGATAGGTCTGTTCAGGTTCAATCGTAGCTAGCGATTGCTTCCATAATTCAGCTTGTTCTGGCAGTCTACTTTTCAAGATACGATAAGCACCCATAATCATAATAATAAAAAAGTCAGGATGTTGATCAGGTGTTCGCTCACTTACCAGTAACTCAATACTATGAGTCAAAGCTTTTGCCGCAGAGTCTAGTAAGTCTTCTCGCCCACTGCTCACCAGAACAGCCGCCGCCAGTGCGTACGAAGGTGTCGAATAATAACGTTCTGCTTCAGAATGGGGATCGATAATCGCTCCGTTATCTTGCTGATGAGTGGCATAATAATCTATCATTTGACTTAACATGTGTACTTTTCGCTCTTTCGTCCAATCTGACGCAGATAAAGGCTGACTCTGTTGCAATTGCTGTTCATAAGCGAGAGCTTCATCTGCCCAGCCATAAGAAGACGAATTCCATCGATTCCACTGTTTCAAAATAACCCCTTCTTTCGGTCTTTTGATGATCATGATTACGCTTACTTCTTCATGAGTTCAGTGTAGCATCTTGTTTTCTCCGATACGATTCACAGATTTGACCGATTAAGCGACAATCTTGACTCTACTGCTACAAGCATAAATTAAAGAGGTCGGATCACAAATGGCAACTCCACTACTACATCCAACCATTCGGATTGTTGTGGCTTTACATCTTCTGATACAAGTTCTGATTGAGCTATATCTGGTCTAGATGTACGCTGTTCTATAGAAGACAAATACTGAATAGATGTCCGATATAAGACTAGCGCTTGTCCTTCATGATCGACATGTTCGATCACTTCTACATTTACTTTATCCTGAGCATGCAAAAGATTCAGACACACTTCTGCTCTTCTTCCTTGCCAGCGTACTTGATCTGCTTCGACTATCGGCTTAATTTTACTAATTAAACGTTCTATAATAGGTGGTGCTGTAGTATAGTTCTGATTTGAAAAGCTTGATGTATCCAAACTACTTTCATACGAAACAGAATGATTCTCGTCTAGATTATTATTCTTATAGAAGCGAAATTGATCTATACAGTCTATCGTCACTTCTTCTTGACCGATCGGAACTTGCCAATCGAGACTACGTGTATATTGGTGCAACGACTGATGATCATAAGCATGAGTCAGATCTACTTTCCATACCGCATATTCTTTCTCTTTTTCTTTCCATACCTGCGGTTCTACCACGCTAGCATAAGCTTCACGTCCACTTTGTTGTTCTTGTCCATCAATCTGTGGTACAGAATGTCCTGCTGACGAAATATTAAGAATCTGTTCTCGACCATGTGCAAAATAAGCTTGTGTATACAGCCCTGCTCCAAGATCAGATAATATATTTTCTCCACCTGCATGAATAATAAAAGAACCTAGATCATTATGGTTATGCGGTTCATCGTTATGCCCACCTTTTGTTGCTAAAGCGACCGTGATTTGTGAATCTGGAAGTTCACTTTTACAGATCATCCACTGTAGATCAGGCAAATATATACTTACATTTTTAAAAGGTGTTGGTACTACAGTAGATGCAAAATAACGCGGGTCTGCCCACAACACATTACGAATCAAATGCGCCCAACGGCGACAAGGATCATCCATCAGTCGATTCATTTGAAAAGGTAACGAATAATGATGCCCTGTCCATTCACTTAATCGAGATAATAATCCTGCTGGCAATATCTCTTCCTCATCACTATCCGAGAAATTAACAAATACACCTTCTGACAAATGGATATGCTCGGGAAAAGCCGCCATCTTCATTATCTTTGTAGATCTCAATCTCCATTCATGCTCTGGCTCATATCGAACAAGCATATCTACAAAATACGTATAATAACCGAATCCATACACCCAATACCCTAGCCCTTCTGCACACCCTCCATCTTCTCCATAACCAGATAGAAAATGATCCATAGCCCCGATCACTCGTTCCAGAATCTGCCCACGTACAGGATCATCTGATTTCAATAACAACAATGCCGCTATCCCACATCCTGATCCACAGACCGCTGACCAATTATGATCTGCTGTTTCCCATGTGAAAAGTTGCTCAGGATCACTCATCGGCTTAAATATCCGTCGTTGCACTTCAAGTTCTATCCGCTTCATTATGCGAGTATCGAGCCGACCCTCGAATAAGGTATACAGTTCTGCTACCATGGCTGCTGTCTCTGCTGCAAATAAATCTATTTCTTCCCATACAGCTCGCTCTGTACCTTCATTCGACGGAGGCAGATGCGCAGGCAAGCACCATGTGTACTCATTGCATATATCCCATAATGCTTCTTCCAATGCTTCTATGTAACAGGTCACATCATCGGTTGTATTCAAGCTGACAATAGCCAGTGCTCCAATACGTCCTCTTTTTTCAAAATAAAGTCGCTGGTACTCTTCACGTCCTCCATGATCAGCAAATTCACGAAATACTTCAAAGGTCAGTACCGGAATAGGTGTAATCAATGCTTGATTGGCTAGATTCTGTAGCTCTCTCCACCATACTTCATAATCAGGATCTGTTAATGTATCTTGTAATCGTTGCTGTAAATGATCTACACCCCACGCAAACGTTGAAGCGTTGGCAGACATGCTCATTCAATTCACCTCATTGATATTGTGATTGTTGATTGTTGATTGTTGATTGTTTTGAAGATACCGCTTTCAACGATAAATGTATATCTATTATGAATTTTTCATATAATGAAATAATTATAAATGACTGGATATTTGACCATTATAGGTTATGCTATATAAAATAAATATGCAGTTGGAGGGATAACCATGAGTGTAAATACAGAATTGGAACAACACATCACTACATTGACGGATGAAGAAAAGAACGATTTTATCAAACATATCTACTTAATCCTAAATAATCGCAGTAATTCCGATCTAATCGTACGTGCCAAAATCAGTGAATTGGTAGGTCGTTATATCAATATTGCTAAATAAGATTATGGTAGACGAATAATAAATCTTGCTATTCGAACTGCCGACCTTTTTTACTTTTCGCTATACTTATATCTACTATTTTCTGCATATCAAAAAGTCGCTTCTTTAATACAAGCGACTTTTTGTGTTGACTGCTATGTTTGACTTGCCTACTTCTAATTACAGATATTTAGCGGAAACGCAGTCCACTTTTTTTATGTTTACGTTTACGAATCCAGATGTACATCATCACCACTACCACGATTCCGATCCCATCGACTAACGTATCTTCAAAATGCCCAGTTCTGCCGACGATAAAGGTCTGATGCCATTCATCAGATAGCGCATATAGATAAGAAACTATCCCTGCCCATATCAACGGCATATACTGCCTACGGCTCCACGGCGAAAATACTCGACATAGCAAAAACGTTAATAGCGCAAATTCAACCACATGAGCTATTTTGCGAATAAAAAACTCAAAAAAATCATATGGCGATTGACCACTTACCAGATAACCATCATAAGAAAATTCAATAGTCGGTGTAAATGTGGTTAATGTAGATTCTGGAATCAAGTTGGCTAGAAATGGCTTCAAATCCTGCTCGGTATAAGGCTGATGGGATTTATAAAAAATAAAAGCCATCCAACCTAAAGCCAGTATCGTCCATATGATCCACCCTACAGATGGAACTTTTCTACTACTATAGATAGAACTCATTAATCTTATCCCTCCAAACATATGCAGCATAGTATATCATATCCTGCACACTGGATCATCACTCTGTACAAAACAACATATCAAAAAACAGCCTGATCTATACCAGACTGTTTTGGTCATTACAGTATGTATTTCCTAGCACATACGGCTATTCTAGTATGTTTTTATCTTATCGACCCTATCGTGTCTTTAATCAAACATACTAGCTAGTCGTTAACTTATTGATCATTTTCACACTTGTCTAGACAAACAGTCATTTTTCACGTTGCAATGACAGAACTATATTCTATTCGATAGGAGCACGTTCTACAAAATATTTATTTGTCATATAGAAAGCTTCACCGCGTGATGTTTCCACTTTTCCTTTTTTCGGATCGAGGAAGACAATTTCTTTACACTTCGTGCAATACCATTTGGTACGCATAAACGGTGAATCTGTTGTATAAGCTGTTCCACATTTACAATCGACTTTAATCAAAATCTCATTCGCTTTATAAGCAGTGCTCAAGTCCTCAGCAGGATGTTGTTGTTCTTCCGGCTGAATCGGAACAATCACACGTTGATGATCAGAGAATTGATTTTGTACTTTAAAGTCAGCAACTAATTCTGGATTCAACCCAAAAAATTCTTTACCTATATTAGTCACATAACGCGTATTGCTTCTATAACTTTCAAGCCATTCCTCAATTTGTTGGTTAGATAAAGGTACAGTACCCTTAATACCACTGTTCAAGGTATATGTCATGATGTGCAAAGCATCGCTTGTTCTGCTTGAGTACATTAGAAACCTCCTCTTTCTTCAAAGCTAATGTACTATAAATCATCGTTTTTATCAAAGCACGAAATTAACTAAAATCCCATGTTCTTGAATTCGCTAGTACATATATGCCGTTTTATTCCCGGTAAAACGGATGATTACATTTTTGTTACAAATAAGTCAGCAAGCATCGGACCCTACTTTCTAGCCTATCCCCCCTATTCGCGATGATTATGTATCATTGCTTAACTTATATAATCGCCCAGATCGACATGCCACTTTATCTGGTTGCGGGCAATCCACAATTGAACAGCCTCATGAAAATGCTGAGCATATTGCTTACGGGATACCTGATTTACAGTACAAAAATGCTCTATTAATTGATATTTTTCTACCCAATCTTTCATCGTAGCAAAGCCAATATGCTTGATCATATGACATTGAAAGCAAAGTGACTGAAATCCAGTAAGAGACTGAACTTGCGTCTGGTTATCAAATGTCCATAATTCATGGCAATGTAGCTTATCGATCGTATCCCCTTTGACACGTTCACAGATACAACACGTATACTGATCCCGTCTCTGAATATCTTGGCTGAACTGTCTCCATTGATAGGAAGTGAACTGATTACGAAGATTCAAATGCATCGTCGATTCGGGAATTAATTCTATTTGTAACTTTAAATCATTCAGATTCATAGAAGTTTCCTGTCATCTAAGAGATTTTAAACTTCCTTATATTATAACACTAATGTTAATAATTTATAACACTAATGTTAACATTAAGGCAAGTCTAGAATCAGTTTTGAATCGCATAGTTAATGCGATTAAACTTTTGATCATTATATATCAATTATTCATTTTTTGAAATCGTTAAATCTAAGAATTATGGATTTCGATTATTTAATTTAGCGGTTAATTCAAATTTTCCATTGGTATTATTACCGATTTCATAATTATTAATCGTAAGATAGACCACCGTATCTTTATTCCATGTTGGCAGAAATTCTCCTTCACCATAATAATCTTGAACATCCGTAATCATCTGTTCACATTTCACTTTCAATTGCTGATCCGGTAAAGTGTATATTCCTTGTGTGCTATAACTAGCTTCCATATTCGGCTGGTTGTAAATATCAATATAGAGATAATCCAAATGATGGGATGTATCTTTGTAAAAATAGACTTTGTTTACCACAAAATCATCTGTCGCTAGATAATCTTCGATCTGATGGGTCATATCGTGAATAGCTGTATCTTCTCGAAGATCAACGTAATTGTTCTGAACATGGGTTAACTTCTGCTGATACTGCTCCAGCTTCTTTGCGAGTGCTAGATTATTTTGTTCACTATGATCTATGGCTATATTTAATCTGGCATTGCCCATCCACAATAGACTGGCTATAGCAATGATAAGCAAGATAAGAACAACTACAAATACTCCTCCACGAACACTTTTTTTGCGGCGAATCATTGCAGTAGTCCAATCCTTTTCTACAAACCGCATAACGACCTCCTTAAATATATTCTCGTTTGCATTATACCTGAAAGTGTATGCTTGTGATCTCTTTTTGAGCATTTATGAGTAATGAATCAAGACTTTGGAATGAGGAAATAAACAGGCTAGGTCTATTCACTTATTTTATAAAAATTTGTCAAAAATACTAGCTGTTTATGTAAACCTATGGTAATATTAGTTCATACAGAAAGGAGGTGCGTCAACATTCAGATTAACATGTTGAACGCGTCCTTTACCCAATCCGAGGTTCTTGTCTAAACCACACGAACTTCGGAGGCGCGGGATGCGGATCAAAGATTTCAATTAGCGCCATCGGGTTAGAAAGACCACCTTCGGGTGGTCTTTTTATGTGCCCTTTTATAATGAAGATACGCTACTCTGCTTCATAGGGAGCATCCAACTCAATAATATTGTGATCGGGATCAAGAATATAGATCTGTGCAAATCCCGCCAGACTATGAGGACGTGCCTCGTAAAATACCTGTTGTTGATCTAACCACTCCAATGTCTCCGAATAACTTTTCACCCAGATCGCCAAATGCCCATCTGTCGAATCAATACCACCCTGACGCAATGTCTCTCCTTGCGGTTGTTCAATCAAATGTAACTGCTGATTCCCAAGAGCATACCAGATGCCTACAGAATCAAATGGCGGGCGCTCAATCTCTTGAAATTGGAGCACATCAGAATAAAATACACGAGATACTTCAATATCGCGTACAGCAAGACTCATATGGTGAATATATTGAAATTCAATCATAAGCGGTTCTCCTTTGTTGTTTTTTTCATTGTTGCAACATTCTTTTTCTATATTAGCGGTATGTATCTATAAAGTAAATTCAGTTTAGAAAAAGAATTGCCAATATTTAAGAGAACGCTTACAATATGAAATATTAATATCCGCTTGTCTACATCCTTTCTAAACCAGGAGGCATATGTAAGATGATATCCAGCGAAAATGAATTGCATCCTTTTTCTCAAAAACCGGTTCGCTTTATTCTAACTCCTTCTCCTGTCGCTCAATCCACCTACCTGTATGTTCAAGAAATCAGTTATACGGATATCGAAGCCTCTTCTTCTATTAAACATGCTCGTATTGCTTCGTATCTATTTTTATATACGTTATCGGGTACAGGTCATCTGTATTATCAAGGGCAATCCTATTCATTACAAGCTGGAGATTTCTTCTGGATCGATTGCACAGAAGAATACCGCTATGAAGCAGATGCCGGTCAACAGTGGGAAACATTATCTATACATATGTATGGCGCTACGATAGAAGGTTATTATCGTCAGTATGAAGCCAATCAATTGCCTATTTATCATGCCCCATCATCTTCTATTCTGCTAGAGCTTGGACTGCAATTGCTCAACTTACAATATACTCGTACGCAAAAAACAGAGTTACTGAATGCGCAACTCCTCACCCAATTATTAACCGAGATCATCATGACGACGATCTATGCAAGAGACAATACCTACACGATCCCATCCAAAATACTCAATATGCAGACCTATCTCGAACACAACTATACTCAAGCGATCACACTGGATCAGCTTGCCCGACAATATGGGATGAACAAATTTCAATTAACCAAAGACTTCAAACAATATATCGGACTTCCTCCCATCGAATACCTGATCCATATTCGGATCAACGCTGCCAAAGGCTTGCTACAATATTCCGACAAAAGCGTCCAAGAAATCGCCAATGAAGTCGGCGTAGAAAATGTATCTCATTTTATCAATTTATTCAAAGCCAGAGTCAACTGTACCCCGCTTAGTTATCGGAAAGAATGGTCTTAACAATGCTTATTTCAAACAGTCATTTGTCTATTCGTGCTCTTCGCATGGAAGATAAAGATATACTGGTTAAATGGATGTCTAATCCTACAGTACTCCAATATTATCAAGGTCGGGACGAACCACTGGATATGGAAAAAGTGACTGAAATCTTTTACGATCCAGATACTGAAGATGTGCAGTGTATCATCGAATATGAAGATGTACCCATAGGATATATTCAGTATTACGTATTAGATGAAGAAAGTAGACAGGCATACGGATATCAGGATGCTGACGAAATCATCTATGGGATGGATCAGTTTATCGGCGAACCGGAGTATTGGAACCGAGGAATCGGCACTCTACTTATTCAGACGATGATCACCTTCCTCACACAGCAAAAACAAGCCCATCGTATCGCAATGGACCCTCAGACATGGAATATGAGAGCAATCCATTGTTATGAAAAATGTGGATTCCAAAAAGTAAAATTACTGTCAAAGCATGAGTGGCATGAAGGACAATATCGGGATTGCTGTTTGATCGAATATAAACGGTAAGGAAAAGTGATAATGAGATTAGATACATTTGAAAAATATACAATTGTACGTTATGATTTGGCTGATATACATAAATGAAAAAAGTGTCTGGTAGAGGATATTCGAGGTCAATAATTGTACAGTACCTGACTCAATTGCAAGCCGTCTTTGATCCCCTGCTCATACATCGTCGATTCTGCCAATCCTTGAATTAACGTAACCACTTCTTCGTATTGAGTGAACAGAATTTGGATGTCTGGTGGTAGTTGATCATAGATGGTAGCGAATAGTTCGGTGCATTCAGTAGTAAGTGCCTGATATTCAGGTGAAGGCGAAATAGCGTCTTCACTCACTTGATCCATGCGTGTCGACATGAACTGATTGAAGGCTTCTTTGATTTGGGCTTTTCTATGTAGTAGTTGGGTCATAGATCAAACTCCTTTTCACAATCTAATTATTCCCTCAAGGTCATATATAAAATATACGCTTATAGTCATAAAAAGTCAATAGTTTTGTGGAGGATATTTATGAAAGTTATCAAGATACGGCTCAAACAAGCGTTAAAAGATAGATCACTTACTCAAAAACAACTTGAAGCTCTCTCTGGTGTTTCTCAAGCCAGAATCTCTAAACTGTGTAGAGATGATCGTCAAGAGGTTAATTTACTTATGCTTTCTAAGATTGCAAATGCGATGAATATTACAGATATCTCTGAACTATTAGATTTTGTAGATGTAGAATAATTAGTTTATTGATTACGGAGAACTTAAATGAAGTTAAATATACTTTTGAAAAAATTATTAAAAGAAAAAGGTATGACTCAATTAGAATTATCATACTTATCCAGCGTTCCTCAATCTAAAGTATATATGCTATGTAATAATAACTACTAAAACTTGAATATTTCCAATCATCAAAAGATTGTAGATACGATAGAGATTAAAATATTTCCGAACTCTTGGAATTTATAAAAGAGAAATAATCTAGTTAATAAGGAGCTATTATGGAGCATGATACATCTTTCACTTCACAAGAAAATATTTTTACAATTGATTGCGAGGATGTAATTCTAAGAGAATTTACAGTTAACGATTTAGATGCTTTTCATTCACTTACTTGGCAACCTGAAATATATAAATATCTTCCTGATTGGAATGTATCAAAAGAACAAAGAAAAGATTGGTTAGTTAATTATGAAATCCCAGAAAATAAAAAGCTTCTTGATGCTATTTCACAAGGTTTTGGTATTGGTGATCTTTGCCTACGTTTAGGAATTATTTTAAAAGAAACACAAGAATTTATAGGTTGGTGTTGCTCAGGAATAAAAGAAGAATTATCACCGCCAAATCGAGAGATTGTATATGCCATCTCAAAAGACTATCGTGGCAAAGGTTATACTACACAAGCTGCAAAAGGAATAATTAACTATTTATTTGAAAATACCAATGTTGAAATACTTAGTTCTATTGCTTTATTAAATAACATTTCCTCTAATAAAGTAATCGAAAAAAGTGGTTTTATTTTTCAAAACATTATTAAGATTGATGATAAAGAATATAATTATTATCAACTACATAAAAAAGATCGGGCAGACGTACTATAATTACAATTATTTTTGACTTCACTTCACGAAACTTTATAGAATTAAAAAAGACCAATACTATGATCAGTATTGGTCTTAACTCTACCTTACTTATAATTTCAACTTTTCTCCAACTGTATTCCCTGGTATTCCTAAAGCTTGAGCTAAATGGACAACAGCAAATTGATTAGCGGATACGCCTTCTTTTTTAGCAGCATTGAGCAATTGCTTGTGCATTGTTTTAGGCATACGCAAAGGTATTTGTCCAGATGGCAAATCTTCGTTTGGCTCTATAATTTCTGCACCAGATTCTAACTTGATTTCTAAATAATCACGTTGTATTTCTTCCAATTCAGCGATTACTTCTGCAATGGTAGGTGCATCGGTGTGACAGCCAGAAAGTTCTTCAACTCTAGCGAAATAATAGATACCATCTCCGTCATTTCTTTTAGTAATTTCTATAGTATAAGGAAGATTCATATAATACTCTATATCTTTACTCATTCCTGTTCACTCCTTTTATTTAATATCTATACGATTTAAAGTCTAATCTTCTATCAATCGATCTAACATTTCTTTTATGTATGAAATCTTTAAAGGATCTTCTTCTTTTAAAACAAATACATTTCCATGGGGATCACCATATATCCTGTGAGAACCTCTTTTACGTTTTAATTCATAACCATAATAGATTAACACTTTTGCCGCTTCACTATACGATATACCTCTTGGTTGATTTCGCATTTTATCTATTATTTTTTCAATAGATGCCATAAACAACAACTCCTTCTTTGAAATAATGATATCATATGTGATATCATTATTTCAATATAATACTAGTTTACATACTAAATAGCCCTTATTTCTAAAATACTGTTCCTTAGAAATAAGGGCTATTTTTCAATCTATTTCATTGTATATTACAGACAATTAATTCGGAACCTTATGCTCAATTCTAAGCTTATCGGCTACCATCGCGATGAACTCACTATTGGTAGGTTTGCTTTTACTAATATTGATCGTATAGCCAAATAAATGACTGATACTATCAATATTCCCTCTTGTCCAAGCCACTTCGATGGCATGACGGATGGCACGTTCTACACGGGAAGGGGTTGTTTTGAATTTGTCTGCAATCGCAGGATACAATGTTTTGGTGATCGATCCTAGAATCTCGATATTGTTGTAGACCATCGTGATCGCTTCACGTAAGTATTGGTAGCCTTTGATATGTGCAGGAACGCCGATCTCGTGAATGATCGCTGTAATATTGGCATCCAGATTTTTACCTCTGGTTACAGGCGGTAGACCGTTATTCACTTTATTGCCCATGCTGTTGCTGTTATTACCCGGTTGCATATTGCCACCGCTATTGGTAATCGGTGATCCTACCAATTGGCGTACACGACTCACCAATACTTCCATATCGAACGGCTTGAGGATGTAATAGGATGCACCCAATTGTACGGCACGTTGTGTGATATTTTCTTGACCGAATGCTGTTAGCATAATAATCTTCGGTGCTGGAGATAGATTCATGTCTCGCAAGCGCTCCAATACACCCAATCCATCGAGGTGTGGCATAATAATATCCAAGATCAATACATCTGGAAGCTCTGGTAATTGATCGATCATTTGCAATACTTCTTCTCCGTTAAATGCTATACCTGCTACTTCCATATCTTCTTGACTGGAAATATATTCAGCAAGCATATTGGTAAATTCACGATTATCGTCCGCTAATAATACTTTAATATCTGACACGTTATAATTCCTCCTTATGAGTTCTCTGTTACTATGGCATAGCGGTTTGTTGTACTTACATTCATAGTTTTGGGGGACAAGCAGAAAATATATTTAAACTTGAAGTACTGTGATCATCAAGTCGCTACAGAAATTTGACTGTTTTGGACTCTTTATTATACTTTTCGACACCAACAAGGGTATTCCTGCTGTCGAATGTAAAAAAGCGGATTATTTTTCCATATTTGCTAACTTGGTTGATAAACGTTCCTTTTCTATATGTATAACACAAAAGGAAGAGCGTTAAGCTCTTCCTTTGACTTGAGCATCTTATTTCAAGATTGTTTAATGTACCGCATACGTAGAACTGTCTTTGCGAGCTTCCGCTAGCTTCAACATTTCATGAGCATGATGATTGGTTTTCTCTGTAATCTCTACTCCACCAAGCATCCGTGCAAGTTCATCTACACGTCCATCTTCATGAAGCGAAGTCACACGAGTCGCTGTGCGATCTCCAACAATATGCTTTTCAATTAGATATTGATGATCTGCCATACAAGCTACCTGAGGTAAGTGAGTAATCGAGAATACTTGGCAATCGGCAGATAATTTGAACAATTTCTCTGCGATCGACTGTGCCGCCCGACCACTAACCCCTGTATCCACTTCATCAAATACCAGTACAGGAACTTGATCATGACGAGCAAAGATACTTTTCAGAGCAAGCATAATACGTGACAACTCACCACCAGAAGCGATCTTACCCAGTGAACGTAACGGTTCACCCGGGTTCGGAGAGATCAAAAATTCTGCATTATCAATTCCCTGACGGGTAATACGAATATGACGTCCATTCCACTCGGGTCCATTCGCATCATCAATATAATCCATATTGACACGCAGCGAAGTACGCTCCATTTGTAGATGTTTGAGTTCTGCTTCGACTTGACTGGCAAGTTCGTCTGCCGCTTTGCGACGAACTTTACTTAGTTTCTCACCGGTCTGAAGCAATTTATCACGTAAACGATCACGACGTTCTATCATTTCAGCCAGACGTTCGTCTTTATTTTCAAGCAGATCTGTCTCATGTTGAATCTTCTCATAGTAAGTTAGAATTTCTTCTACATTGTCACCATACTTACGACGCAGACCTGAGATTTGATTCAGACGAGTTTCTACTTCTTCTAGACGACCTGGATTAAATTCGATATTCTCCCGATAACTCCGTAATTGGTAAGCTGCATCTTCCAATTGGTAAAAAGCAGATTGTAACTGCTCTAGGATAGGATCTAACGCTTTGGAATCGTAACGAGTGACATCTTCCAGTTGAGAAATAGCGACCGTTACAGAACCCATACCTCCGTCTCCATTGATTGAATGATATCCACCTACGATAGCTTCCATCATTTTTTCACTATGAGAAAGACGTAGACGCTCTTCCTGTAATAGCTCATCTTCGCCGATCTCTAGTCCTGCTGAAGAAATTTCTTCAAGCTGGAAGCGATATAGGTCCAGCATCTGGTACGTTTTCTGGCTTGTTTCTTGCAGATCACGTAATTCACGTTCGATTTTGGCATAGTCTGTATATTGTTGTTGATATTGAATTTTTAATGGATTAATATCTGCAAATCCGAATGTATCGAGTAAGCTCAGATGACGTTCTGGCTTCATCAAAGATTGGTGCTCATGCTGTCCATGAATATTGACCAGTTGCTCACCGATCTCACGCAACATCGTCAGATTCACTAACTGTCCATTAATACGCGCAGTACTCTTACCACTCGCTGTAACTTCACGGCGAATGACTAGATGTTCTTCTGCGGTTCCCTGAATGCCAAGTCGTGACATCGTATCCCACACGGGATGATCGCCACGTAACTCGAATAACGCTTCCATCTCAGCTTTATCATTTCCGTAACGTACCAATTCCGCTGAACCTCTACTACCTGCAATCAGACCTAATGCATCAATAATGATTGATTTACCCGCACCTGTCTCACCGCTCAGTACATGGAATCCTTTATGAAAATAAACGTCGATTTCTTCAACAACAGCCAGGTTTTTAATGCTCAGCATAACTAGCATGAGCCTCACTCCTCTTCGTATAAAAGACTATGGAGCAACGCTTTAAGACCGATATGGAGCAAACTCATGCGGTTAAGCTGGCAACTTGTGTGCCGAGCCGAACATTAACGTATCAATTACAACGACATCAATGATTATGAAATAAAGCTCATAATTTGATCAATGACCTGTTGGCTGTCTTCCGGTTGACGACAAATAATCAGTAGCGTATCGTCTCCTGAAATAGTTCCCATAATCTGAGGCCATTCCATATTGTCGATCAGCGCTGCGATTGAATTTGCTGTACCTGGTAAGAACTTCATAACCACCAGATTAGTTGTAAAATCTACTTGCAAGAAATTGTCCACTAATGCACGTTTTAACTTTTGCACCGGGTTATAACGTTGATCCGTTGGTAATGAATATTTATACCTTCCGTCATCCGTTGGAATTTTGATTAGTAATAATTCTTTGATATCTCTTGATACCGTTGCTTGGGTGACTTGAAAGCCTGCATTACGCAATGCTTCCACTAAATCGTCTTGAGTTTCAATATCTTGATGGGTGATAATCTCCCGTATTTTGATATGTCGTTGTCCCTTCATAAAGACCTCCGTTTGTGATGTGCTCTCTATAGTGTTAACCTTCCGCTATCTCTATCTCTGTGTATTTATGCATCGTACACAGAATATGCTCATCCATCTTTATTCGTGAACATATACGTAGATTCCTTTTTGTGAATGGAAAATACTGTAGATATGAGGATCATTGATCATTAGCCGAACAGATTATCCTATTGTAACATCCAGAACGAGAAGGTCCAAGCCTAAGCGATATCGATTAGATCGATTCACCATTTGGCAGATAGGCTACACATGTAGTGTTAAGCGCTATAGTCGGAACGTTCGTTCTCATTATATAGGAATACCTGTTCGTAAATCAATAGTCTTTTGGAATTAGTTTTTTCTTCCAGTTGAATCGCTTCATGCGAACAAAAAAACCTGAGCTCAGTAACATACACCGAACATCAGGTCTTTGTTGTGCTTGCATAGATATAGGTCATGCTGTATGAATGTTTTACTTTTTGGCTGAACCACCGCGGAATGTATGAGCGGCTTCAAGGGCTGTCTGAGAAGCAAGCGCAGGAATATCAATAACATCCCATTGTTCGATCGTATCGTCCCCTTCACCGGAAGGTAGATACCAGTGAGCTAGAAATTCGATATTGCCTTCTCCGCCTGTAATCGGGGAGAACGTTACGCCTTTGAGTACATATCCGATCTCTCTTGCAAACGTAAGAACATGCAGTAATACTTCTTCATGAATCTTCGGATCACGCACTACGCCTGTTTTACCGACTTTGTCACGACCGGCTTCAAATTGAGGCTTGATCAGCGCTGCAATATCAGCAGGACGATTAAGCAATTCTTTCAGCGGCGGCAACATCAATCGTAACGAAATAAATGACACATCGATACTTGCAAAATTAGGTCGTGGTCCTTCTAGTTGATCCGGTGTCATATAGCGGAAGTTGGTACGTTCCATCACTTGTACTTGCGGATGATTGCGAAGCGACCAATCCAGCTGATTGTACCCTACGTCAATCGCATATACGTATTCTGCCCCATGTTGAAGTGCACAGTCGGTAAATCCTCCTGTAGAGGAACCAATATCAAGCATGGTACGTCCTGTCATAGGAATTTCAAAATGTTTCAATGCTTTCTCTAGCTTCAATCCACCGCGGCTTACATACGGATGAACCGAACCTTTGACATTTAGATCGGTGTCACGAGCTATCTTCATGCCTGGCTTCTCCAGACGCTCTGTGCCTGCGTAGACCAATCCAGCCATAATTGCTGCCTTGGCTTTCTCACGACTCTCGTAGTAGCCTTGTTCGACGAGTAAGACGTCGATTCGTTCTTTGTCACTTGCCATGATTGGATATCTCCTAGCTTGCAAAATGAAATAACAACATGAAACGAAGCGGAAAGAATGCCCTCCGCTTCGCTTCTGTTGATCTTATGGTGTAGAGATACAAATGTTAAACTGAGTTTTTGTGAAAAGTAATCGCTTCGCCTGGCGCAAGCGCTTTGAGAGCGGTAGCGATATTTTCAGTGGTTAATCCAGCTTCACGTTGCTGATCTTTGATACTACCGTGTTCGATAAATTCATCCGGTACACCCATGATGCCTATAGCAACATCGTGTAATCCTTTAGAAGCAAAGAACTCAAGCACAGCACTACCCATACTACCTGCTTGCGAAGCTTCTTCAACTACAAGCATACGTGTACCTTTTGCTGCTAGATCAAGCAACAATTGCTCATCTAATGGCTTCATAAAGCGAGCATTAACAACAGATATGTTCATACCGTCACGTTTCAGTTCGTCCGCTACTTCAAGTCCAAGTTGAACCATCGGCCCAGAACCTAGAATCGCGTAACCTTCACCTTCACGTACCGTTTCCCATTGTCCGATCGGAATCGCTGTCAGCACTTGATCCAATGGTACACCTAAGCCACTAATCCGTGGGTAACGGTAAGCGATAGGGCCATCATTGTAATCGACAGCTGTTTTCATCATATGACGAAGTTCATTCTCATCTTTCGGCATCATAATAACCATATTCGGAATATGACGCATAAATGCGATATCGTATACGCCTTGATGCGTCTCGCCATCTGCGCCGACAAAGCCAGCACGGTCAATAGCGAACATCACATTGGCATTATGACGACAAATATCATGTACAATCTGATCATAAGCACGCTGCATAAAGGTAGAATACACTGCATATACAGGCTTCATGCCTTCCATCGCAAGCGCCGCACACATCGTTGCTGCATGTTGCTCTGCAATCCCTACATCAATCATACGATCCGGGAAACGAGCTGCAAATGGGAACAATCCAGAACCACCAGGCATTGCTGGCGTAACTGCCACAATGCGCTCATCTTGTTCTGCAAGTTCGATCAATGTCTGACCAAATACCTCGGTATACATCGGATGACCGCCTGCTGCTTTGAGCACTTGACCGGATTCAATTTTGTATGGTGTAATACCATGCCATTTGTAAGAATCGGCTTCAGCTGGCAAGTATCCTTTACCTTTGATCGTCACCACATGGATTAATACAGGTCCTTCTACATTGTCTGCTTGTTGCAACGTTTCCAACAATTTCGGTAAATCATGACCATCCACAGGTCCCAAATAGGTAAATCCTAGTTCTTCGAACAATACGCCAGATACCATAGCATATTTCAGTGTATCTTTAAGCTTTTCAGCCGTTTTAGCAATTTTATCGCCGATTGCTGGAATCTTTTTGATCAATGATTCCATTTCGTCTTTTGCACGCAAATAATTTTTATCCGAGCGAATCTTACCCAAATATTTATGCATTGCGCCTACGTTTGGAGCAATCGACATTTCGTTATCATTCAAGATCACTGTCAATTTACGTTGTTCATGACCGATATGGTTCAATGCTTCGAATGCCATACCACCTGTTAACGCACCATCACCAATAATAGCGATAACTTTGTTATCTTCTTTTTTGAAATCACGTGCAAGTGCCATACCCATAGCTGCGGATAAAGAAGTGCTGCTATGTCCAGCTTCCCATACGTCATGTTCACTTTCATTGCGTTTTACAAATCCACATAATCCTTGGTATTTACGTAATGTATCAAAACGATCCATCCGTCCTGTCAATACCTTGTGCACATACGCTTGATGTCCAACATCAAAAATCATTTTATCCTTTGGACTATCATACAAATAATGAAGTGCCAGGGTGAGCTCCACTACACCCAGATTAGAAGCAAGGTGCCCGCCAGTTACTGACAATTTTTCGATCAGAAATTGACGAATCTCGCCTGCTAAATCGGCTAATTGTTCCGTTGTTAGATCTTTAAGATCACTTGGTTGATGAATCTGTGGAAGCAGCACACCATTTCCCCGCTTTCCTTGTTGAATGCTTATCGACATCCAATTGGTTTTAAAATTATAATGTTTACCTTGTCCAACTTTTCATCTATCTTTTATATTATTATTCACTATATCACAACATTCCCTTTTTTTCGAAAATGCATGTGTGAATGCTCCTGAATAGTGAATGTCTATCCTATATACGTATAGACGAACTAAAATGATCATTCCTTACGATTAATGGTCCCTTTTTACCAGATAATCAGCAATCTCGGTTAATCGTTGTGAATCTGCTAAATTAGCTTCTGCTAGAGCTTGCTTCGCGCTTTCGGTCAAGCGTGCTACTTCTGCTTGTGAAGCTTCTAGTCCGATAAAATAAGGATAAGTCACTTTTTGAGCTTTAATATCGCTTTGTGTCTTTTTACCCAGTAATGCCTCGTCTCCAATCACATCCAGAATATCATCCTGAATTTGAAAAGCTAAACCGAGATCAGAACCGAAGCGACGCAAAGCATCCAGTTGTTGCTGCGTTGCACCTGCTGTACGTGCGCCAGCCGTTAACGAGAACATAAATAGATCAGCTGTTTTGTGCAAATGGATATATTCGAGTTGAGCAATTTCAGTCATTCCTTGCTCGCCTTCCATATCAGCCACCTGACCGCCAACCATTCCACGAGGCCCAGCATACTCAGACATATCGCTAACAATCGCAAGTAGCGCTTCTGCGGATACTCCTGCTTTGGACGCTTGAGTGACTGTATAAAAAGCTTGCGTTAACAATGCATCACCTGCTAGAATCGCCATCGCTTCGCCATAAACTTTATGATTGGTAAGCTTACCCCGACGATAATCATCATTATCCATTGCCGGTAGATCATCATGGACAAGCGAATACGTATGCACCATTTCTACAGCGCAAGCTACAGGTAAAGCCGCTTCACGACTGCCACCTAACGCTTCTGCTGCTGCAATCACGAACAATGGACGCAGTCTTTTCCCACCTGCCATTAACGAATATTGCATCGACTCTTGCAGATTAACCGGTACACTCCATTCAATCGGTAACACGAATTTCAATTGATCGCCCACATAAGTAGCAATCTCTTGCATATATGTTTGTAGATCCGGACGACTAGTCAATACTGCCACCGCTTTCTGAGGTATCAAATGGCTTTTTACGTAGTTCGCCATCTTCCTCTACGATCATTTCAATTTTACGTTCCACTTGCTCTAATTTCGAACCGCAGATTTGAGATAATTTCATTCCTTGTTGAAAAAGGTCGATTGCTTTTTCCAGTGGAACATCTCCATTTTCCAGTTCGGAGACGATTTCTTCCAGACGATCCATTGCTTCTTCGAAGTTTAACTCTTTTTCTTTTTCAGCTTTTGCCATCGGTTGCCGCCTCCTTGATCTCTGTCACCTGACAATTCAATTGTCCATCTTCTACGTTGACGATAATATGATCACCTTGTTGCACTTGTTGTACCGATTTGACCAGTTGTTGCTCTTGTTCGTCATAGACCAGACTGTATCCTCTTGCCATGACTTTAAGTGGACTTAACGCATCCAGTTGCTTCATGCCAAAGCCTAACTTTTGTTGCTTTTGCCGTAAAATACTACTCATACGAAGCTCCAATTGTTGACGTGCCGTATCGGTACGACGACGAGCATAGATCAATTGTTCTTGCGGATTATGACGGGCTAATCGCTGATTGAAACGTCCCAGACGATCACGCTGCATATGCGCACGGCGCTGTAGACTACTGGTTAGCCGTCTTTCAAGCATATCTAATCTCGTCATATGTTGTACCAGATGACGCTGAGGATGTAACAATACAGGTGCACGGCGTAGACGCTCTAACCGTTCCCGTTGACGCTGAGATAGACGTAACAGCCCTTGATTGAGCTGTCTACGACGTTGCTCTACTTGCGCACGTAATTCATTGATATTGGGTACGGCTAGCTCTGCCGCCGCTGTAGGCGTTGCAGCACGAAGATCGGCTACAAAATCAGCGATCGTAAAGTCCGTCTCATGACCGACTGCTGAAATGATCGGGATTTTAGAAGAAGCAATCGCACGAGCAACGATCTCCTCATTGAACGCCCACAATTCTTCCAGTGATCCACCACCACGACCCACAATCAGTACATCGGCTTCTTGCATACGATTGAAATTCTGAATCGCTTTGACTACCGATGAACCTGCACCTTTTCCTTGCACCAGTACAGGGTAGACTTCAATCTTAACAATCGGATAACGTCGACGAATAGTCGTCAAAATATCCCGTACCGCTGCTCCTGTCCCCGATGTAATCACACCGATCACTTTGGGAAAAGCAGGCAACGGACGTTTGCGTCCATGATCAAACAGCCCTTCATGTTCTAGCTTCTGTTTGAGCTGTTCATACGCCAGATATAGACTGCCGATGCCATCAGGTTGCATTTGTGTGACATAGAATTGATACTGACCATCCCGTTCAAAGACCGATATATTTCCTTTTGCCATCACTCTAGCGCCTTCTTTGGGTATAAAAGGAAGTCGCTGATTATGAGAAGCGAACATAATCGTTTTGATACGGCTACTTTCATCTTTTAACGTGAAATACATATGTCCACTAGAATGATGAGTGAAATTCGAGATTTCTCCGCGTAACCATACTTCAGATAGCAGTTGATCCGATTCCATTTTCATCCGAATATATTTGTTTATTTCTTTGATTGAATAGACTTTTTGCTGCTGCATACCATCAGCCGCCTTCCTTACTTCAAGCCGTGAGCGCGTTTGGCAGCGACCAGAGTGTTCTGCATTAACATCGTGATCGTCATTGGACCTACACCGCCAGGAACAGGTGTAATCGGGCCACATACTTGTGTAGCACTTTCAAAATCAACATCACCGGCAAGCTTACCATTTTCCAGACGATTCACACCTACATCGATCACGACAGCACCTGGCTTGATATAACTAGCATCGACAAAGTTGGCTTTACCAATCGCTACGACCAGAATATCTGCTTGCTTCGCTAACTCTTTCATATTGCTTGTACGGGAATGACACATAGTTACTGTTGCATTTTCACGTTGTAACAACAAAGAAACAGGTTTCCCTACAATGTTACTACGTCCAATCACCACAGCATGTTTACCCGAAATCTCAACGCCTGCACGCTTAATTAATTCGATAACGCCCGCAGGTGTACAAGGTAACAGACTATCATCACCAATGACCAGATTCCCTACACTGATCGGATGGAAACCATCCACATCTTTTTCAGGAGCAATCGCATTAATAATTGCTTTTTCTTCGATCTGCTTCGGTAATGGAAGTTGTACCAGAATACCATTGATATTTTCTTGCTTATTCAGTTGATCTACCATCGCTAACAATTCTTCTTGCGAAGTCGTTGATGGCAGACGGTGTACTTCAGAATAGTAGCCAAGATCATGACAAGCTTTTTCTTTATGGCGCACATATACTTGTGAAGCAGGATCTTCACCTACAAGTACAACAGCGAGTCCCGGTTGGAAACCTGTTGTTTTCAATTGTTCCATTTCTTGACGGATACCTTCACGAATGTCTTCTGCTATTTGCTTACCATTGATAATTGTTGCTGTCATGATAATCGCTCCTTTACCTGTTCGGAAAATTAAGTTTTATCGTTCAACTGCTTGACGTTTATCGTTGATGTCTGATGATCTTTTGTATTCCAATTTCTTATTCGGCTTCAGCTTGTGTTTCCGTTTCTGCTTCAGCTTTGGTGTGTGTTTCTTTGAGTTTATCCAAGTCTTGAATCATTTTACCCAGAACACCGTTAACGAATTTACCGGATTCTTCTGTACCAAAATGTTTGGATAATTCAATCGCTTCATTGACAGCGACTTTGGCAGGTACATCATTATGGAATACCATTTCATAGACCGCTTGACGCAAAATCTGACTGTCTACACGAGATAGACGGCTGATCTGCCAGCCTTTCAAATATTCTTCCAATAGATGATCGATCGCTTCTTTGTTTGTAAATGTACCATTTACGATATCAAGCACATATGATTTTAATTTAGCTTCGTCACGAATTTCAACTTCAGATTCGTTTTCTTGAGCCGCTTCTTCCAAAATCATTTCGATTGCTTCTTCTGCTTTTACATCGTTCATTTCCATCTGATACAAACTTTGTACAACGATCTCACGTGCTAATCTTCTTTTCATTCTTGGGTTCCTCCCGGTATGGATAAGCAGCTATTGCTATTGTCAGCTTACTATCCTGTGTACCTTATTATTTTCAATTCATTATATTTTACTCACGACAACCTATTCGCATCTATCGATTCATAAGTTCATTCCTCTAGCATACCAAAAAACCTGTCGTACATCATGCCCGGCTGTATAATTTATAATCCAATACGTGGTCCGGGAATGATGTATGACAGGTTCATTTAAACGGGCGCCAGCGATCCGATATCCATGCATTCACCCGTTCCCAGGGAATCACAGAGCCTAATCGCATATCTTTGTGCTTGCCGACGCTATAGCCTATGAACACTAACAGTGCAAAGAACAACATATCCCAAAAGCCAACTACCAAATACAATACTCCGCACAATAGACCTGCGGCTACACCTGTTATCCGTCCTCCGTGAGTTTCCCAGATGGCTTTCCATATCATAAGGAGAACTCCCTTCTACTCCACTCTGCTTTTGAATGCAGGGGATTGAACGATATTTGCTATAAATACCGATACCGAGGACACTGGAATACCGGTAATTTCTTCCACTTGATCATGAACGGTTTTTTGCATATTTTCGGTCAGTTCAGGAATCGAACTTTCACCGTCTACGATCGCTCTAATCATAATTTCAAGTCCGGATTCAATTACACGCACACGTGTTTTGACATCGCGCACACCTTTTGTACGTTCTGCTGATTTGAGACACATATTTTCAATCGTTTCCAATGATATCTGAATATCGCCAAATTCTGTCCGTTGATGTACAGAGTGATGATGCCCACGCTCTGAACGCACTGATAGATAAAAAAAGCGGATACTTAGCAAAAATAAGATAACAGCTACAATCACGATCGTAATGTATAGATTCTGCTCGTTCCGATCATTTAATTCTACAGGCACTTTGCCACTTAGTAAAAGGATTGCAAGCACAGACAAGATTCCAATGCTCAGGCTGTAAATAAACAACAGCAGTCTGTCTATAATTTTAGCCAAGAGTGTGCAGCCCCTTTACATTATAGTAAACCCCTGACTGTTACGTCGGGGGTTTATGATTGCTTTTCGTACTTATTTGACCCGTTGTGAAAATTCAACTTCTTCGCTTCTGTTCTTCTCCATTGTCTCTAAATGTACATCATGAATCTGCACATTCACTTCGACTACGATTAAGCCAGTCATCGTTTCGATCGAGCGTTTGACATTACGTTGAATCTCAGCTGCCACTTCAGGCAGACGATGTCCATAATGAACAATAACAGACACGTCTACAGCTGCTTCACGTTGTCCCACTTCTACTTTTACACCACGGGAAAGATTTTTGCGACCTAGTAATTCAGCAATGCCACCGGCAAAACCACCACTCATACCTGCTACACCTTTTACTTCAATCGTCGCTAGACCAGCGATGACTTCTATCACTTCAGGAGCAATCTGAATCTCACCTATATCTGTCCGCTCAAATTCAGTCGGTAACGTACTCATATTTATCTATACACCTCCTGCTAAGTAAACTAAATATAACATGTGAATGATTCATTGACAAACGAGCTTAAACTTCATTTTCCTCAAGGAATTTGATGTCAAAATCGCCACGTACAAATGTCTCATGATTCAGTAGGCGCATATGGAAAGGAATCGTAGTATAAATCCCTTCAATCGCAAATTCATCTAATGCACGCTTCATCTTCGCAATCGCTTGTTCACGGGTTGGAGCCCAGACAATCAACTTAGCGATCATGGAATCGTAATAAGGGCTAATCGTATATCCTGGATAAGCACCACTATCTACACGCACACCTGGACCACCTGGAGCAAGGTAGAAATCAATTTTACCCGGGCTTGGCATAAAGTTACGCTCAGGATCTTCCGCATTGATCCGACATTCCATCGACCAGCCGTTGATAACCACTTCATCTTGACGGAACGAAAGTGGATTACCTTCTGCAACAGAAATCATTTCTTGGATTAAGTCGATTCCTGTAACCATTTCTGTTACTGGATGTTCAACTTGAATACGAGTATTCATTTCCATGAAATAAAATTGTCCATCTTGTCCGAGCAAGAACTCAAGTGTACCTGCGCCAGAGTAATTAACAGCTACTGCTGCACGTACAGCCGCAGCGCCCATTTCTTCGCGCAATTCAGGAGATAATACAGGACAAGGTGCTTCTTCGACAAGCTTTTGACGACGACGTTGTACAGAGCAATCACGTTCACCTAAATGAACAGCATTACCATGCTTATCCGCAATAATCTGTACTTCGACATGCTTCATCGACGTTAAATATTTCTCTAAATAGACGCCACCATTACCAAAAGCTTTTTGCGCTTCTTGTTGTGCGGCTGTGATTTGTTTGATCAATGATTCTTCATCTTCTGCAAGACGAATCCCTTTACCTCCACCACCTGCGGTTGCTTTGATAATCACAGGGTATCCAATCTCACGAGCGATTATAATCGCTTCATCCATGTCTTCCACAATTCCGTCAGAACCCGGGATAACCGGTACGCCTGCGGCAATCATTGTACGCTTCGCTTCAGACTTATCACCCATACGTGTAATCGCATCTGGAGATGGTCCGATAAACGTAATATTGCAAGATTCACAAATCTCTGCGAAATCTGCATTTTCAGCTAAGAAACCATACCCTGGGTGAACCGCATCACATTCAGTCAATGTCGCAACACTCATTAAGTTGGTTAAGTTCAAGTAGCTGTCTTTGGATAAAGTGGGTCCGATACAGTAAGCTTCGTCTGCTAGACGCACATGTAATGATTCGCGATCTGCTTCAGAATAAACCGCTACTGTTGCTATGCCTAACTCACGGCAAGCACGGATAATACGAACCGCTATTTCGCCACGATTCGCTATCAGTATTTTATGAAATTTCATTTTACGTTTCCTCCTCCGGGATTTGGCAAAAGCAGTGCCTTGCTTATTCCGGTTTTACTAAAAATAATGGCTGTCCGTATTCAACAAGTTGTCCATTTTCTGCCAAAATCTCTACGATTGTTCCGTTTGTCTCTGCTTCAAGCTCATTCATCAGCTTCATCGCTTCGATAATGCATACAGTGGATTTATCGTTGACTTTATCACCCGTACTTACAAAAGGAGCCGCTTCTGGTGAAGAAGAACGATAGAACGTTCCAACCATAGGCGATACAATCGTATGTAGAGAAGGGTCTACTTCCGGAGTCGTTGGTGCAGAAGTTGTAGTAGGTGCATTAACTGGCGCTTGCACGACTTGAGATGTTGCAGCAGGTGCAGTTGTCGCTTGCTGTACATATACCGTTTCAGCTTTGCTTGGTTTGCGAATCACTAGACGTGATCCTTCATTTTCGATTTCTACTTCTTGTACAGATGTCTCGTCTACCAATTGAATCAATTCTTTAATTTCATTTAAGTTAAACATCTATTTTTCACTCCTTTGGCTTCATCGCCCGTTGTACACGGAAAGTTACACATAACGCTATGTATTATAGCACATCCTAGCCGTTTTCAAAATTCGTTTTATTCGGCGCGATAGCTTCTCGCAAAAAAGGGCAGAAACACTCTTTCTTTTCGAATGTTTCTGCCCTTTTGATATACGATTAACGACGATCTTGAGGACCGCCTACAAATGCTTGTTCTTCGGTATCCAGACCGTATGCTGTATGAAGTGCAGCCACGACATCTTGCAAGCGACTGGCTTCGATGACACAGGATACTTTGATCTCGGATGTACTTACCATCTTGATACTTACACCTTGTGCAGAGATGGCAGCGAACATTTGCGCCGCTACACCCGGGTGACTTACCATTCCTGCACCCACGATCGATACTTTAACTAGATCAATTTCAGAAGTGACTTCACTGAAAGGAAGTTCGCTACGTAAGCTTTCCATCACAGCAAGCGCACGTTCACGATCCGCCAGACTCACGGTATAGGAAAAGTCTGCTTTGCCATCTAACACACCGCTCTGTACGATCAGATCGACATCGATCTTGGCCGTTGCTAGTTCTCCGAACATTTTTGCAAGTACTCCCGGTAGATCAGCAACACCACGGATTGTAAGACGTGCTACATTTTTATCATAAGCAATGCCGTTGACGACTGCTCCCTGTTCCATAGTTGTCTCCTCCTTCACAACGGTTCCTTCATTATAGTTAAAGCTAGAGCGCACAACGAGTCGTACATTGTTATGCTTCGCATATTCTACAGCACGCGGATGAAGTACCGCCGCACCTAGATTTGCCAGTTCTAGCATTTCGTCATAAGATATTTCTTCTAGTTTGCGAGCACATTTGACAATCCGTGGATCGGTAGAATAAATTCCATCGACATCGGTATAAATCTCGCAAGTATCGGCATGGATTGCAGCTGCCAATGCAACGGCTGTCGTATCCGAACCTCCACGTCCAAATGTTGTAATCTCGCCTTCGGCTGTAATGCCTTGGAATCCAGCAACGATCACGATCTTACCTGCGCCGATTGCTTTCAGTACACGTTCAGGCTGAATATTCCGAATGCGTGCCTTACCATGTTCTGCTTCTGTCTCAAAACCTGCTTGCCAGCCGGTGAAAGATACCGCTTCTCGACCTAGATGCTGAATCGCCATCGATAACATCGCCATCGAAATCTGCTCACCTGTTGTCATCAACATATCCATTTCACGAGCAGGTGGATTCGGATTGAGCAGACGTGCCTGATCAATCAAATCATCTGTTGTATCTCCCATCGCTGAAACAACTACTACACAGTCGTGCCCTTCATCTTGCTTCTCAACAATGCGCTTTGCTACACGTTGCATGCGCTCGGTATCCCCAACGGAACTACCACCGAATTTCATAACATACAAAGCCAAGACCTCTTCACTCCCTACATGATACGGGTATGTTATCTCTTCCATATTCTACCCGGATTGAACAGCGTATTTAGGCGTTTCATACATAATAATGCATGAACATGCTTAGTCTTTAACAGTATAATACGAGAACGCGTTAAGTACTACCCGTAAATTAAAAAAGCTATAACAGATTATTATTCTGCTTTATATGCTGTCTATTCATTCTCCATTGATCCATAATCGATTGCGATAGAACAGTATGTTCTGTGATCTCAATCAAGCACATATCCTTATCTGTAGCAGGTTCATGTCCAAATGTGATAGCGTTTATGTGATATGGTTCTATCCATTTTTGGAAGTAGGTAAGCATATGTAAGCACTTCTTCGAGTCTAATACACCCTCATACATCAACTCTGTATCTCTAAAATTAAATTCCATCGTAATATATTCTCCATCTGATGAAATAACAGTTAATACTTCTTTTAATTCTGTACCTAGTTCAATGACTTTAAACAATATAGTTCCTGTACCTGCACGTAATAAAAAGGTTGAGAACGAATCAATATCGTACCATTCTATATCTTTCGCTGTAGCTTGATCATAAAAATGAGAAGATTTTATATCGGCTGACGTGATGTCTAGCTCCTGTTGTAATAGTTGATCTATATAGGAAATATGTATATCAAAAACGACTTCAAAATTGTCCATATAGGCACTCCTTATCGTAATTTGATTCTAAAAAAAGAATGAGCAGGCATCAAAGCCACTCATTCTTTCACTTGTACAATAATAAGTTCTATGCGCGAGAAACGTATTTACCTTCACGAGTATCGATGATTAGAACGTCACCTTCGTTGATAAACATAGGCACTTGAACCGTGTGTCCTGTTTCCAATTTTGCATTTTTAGTTGCGCCTGTTGCAGTGTTACCTTTGATTCCTGGCTCTGTTTCTGTAACAGCCAACTCTACGCTTGTTGGCAAGTTAATTCCAAGAATTTCACCTTGATAGCTAACGATGTTAACGGTCATGTTTTCTTTCAAGAATTTCAATTCCCATTCCAATTGCTTGGAGTTCAATTCGAATTGATCGTATGTTTCGTTGTCCATAAATGCATGCTCGTCACCACTTGCATACAAATATTGAACGCCACGGTTTTCGATTTGAGCACGAGCGATGGTTTCACCTGCACGGAAAGTACGTTCTACTACGTTACCGTTACGCAAGTTTCTCAATTTAGAACGCACGAATGCTGCGCCTTTACCCGGTTTTACGTGTTGGAATTCCAAAACGGAATAAATATTTCCTTCTACTTCTACGGTCAAACCTGTTTTAAAATCATTTACTGAAATCAAAATAACGCCTCCTCAGATGTGGTAAAGCTGGTCTCTTGCATAATTCTATGAAGCCTATATATTGTACTATACCCCATATCAATCGGATACTATATCATCATATACAGGTATTTTATTCGGCAAATGATAGTCATCATCCTGCATAACAGGATAAACTTTTCGTTATACCGGTAAAATCGTAAATTCTTTGGTCGAATGCGTTAACACACGAATACCGTCTTCTGTTATCAACACATCATCTTCAATCCGTACTCCACCGAAGCCTGGAATATAAATTCCCGGTTCTACAGTTACCACCATACCTGGAGATAATACCGTATCGCTCATTTTAGAAAGGCGAGGTTCTTCATGTACTTCCATACCGATACCATGACCTGTACTGTGTCCAAATGCGTCACCGTAACCATGAGAAGCAATCACATCACGCGCTAGTGCGTCTGCATCTCTACCGCTCATACCCGGTTTTAGGTGTTTAAGCGTATTCAGCTGTGCTTCCAGTACGATATTGTAAATTTTGCGATGCTCATCTGTCGGTGTACCTACAAAAACAGTACGTGTAAGATCCGATACATATCCTTGATAAATCGCACCAAAGTCCAAAGTGACAAATTCATTTGCCCCTATAACTTTTTCACTGGCTACACCATGAGGTAAAGCAGAACGTTCACCCGATGCAACAATCGTTTCAAATGAAGTGCCTGTAGCTCCTAGACGGCGCATAAAGGATTCCATTTCGAGTTCGATCTGTTGCTCGGTTACCCCTGGCTTGATGTAGTTCAAAATATGACTGAATGTACGATCTGCAATATCGGTTGCTTTCTCAATAATTGCAATCTCTTCAGCATCTTTGAAATTACGAATCTCTTCCATGATGCCAGATACAGGAACTAGCTCAACAGGTGCTAAATGCTTGCTGTACATTGCGTATCTGCTATAAGGCACCAAATCTTGTTCAAATCCAAGTTTGCTGATATTGCCTTTAGCCAACAATTCTTTCATCGTATCGACTACATTTGCAGAATGTTCTACCACTGAAAAAGCAGTAGCTTGTTCTGGCGCTTGAGTCATATAACGGAAATCAGTCAATAAGTAAGCTTCTTGCGCAGTGACAAGCACATAACCTGCCGAACCTGTAAACCCTGTCAAATATCTGCGGTTCACACTACTTGTAATTAGTAAGGCTTCTAACTGTTGTTCTTGCATCGCTTGACGTAACTTATTTAAACGTTGTGTACTCAATTACATCTCTCCCCTTCAGCATTTTAGAATAAAACACGATATCTGCTTGGTTCTGTGTATCCTCGTATTGTGATCATTTTGGACAAATGTAAAATGAGAAATAGCCAAAAATTATTTTACCATACCAATTGCAATTTTGAGAATAGGCAGTAGAATATCTTATTCATTCTATCTAGCTTGCTGATAGCGTATTCTGGTAAAAATCAGCCAAATCCGCTACAATTAAAGGATAGGCTTATTTCTAGCAATTATAGATCAATAGATAAGCTTGATCAGGCATTTCGTAAATAACGGTAATGTCGAACTACGGAAGGGTGACTGTACTTGTCAAAACAATCTGCTCCTCCGAGCTATGGCGGCCAAGCAGTAATAGAAGGCGTTATGTTCGGCGGAAAAAATGTGAATGTGACAGCTGTAAGACGTAAAGATGGTGAAATCACCTTTTTAGAAGTACCTAGACAAGATAAGTCATGGGTCAAAACATTACGCCGCATTCCATTGTTGCGAGGAATTATAAGTTTGATTGATTCAAGTGCCAAAGGCTCCAAACATCTCAATTATGCAGCCGATGCGTATTCAGAAGATCAGATGAGCCCTGAAGAATATGCAGAACAGAAGCAAAAAGAAGAATCCAAAATGAGTCTTAGTATGATGCTTGGTGTTGCAGTAGTGGGTATCCTTTCACTCATTGTAGGTAAGCTTGTATTCACACTCGTTCCCGTATTTGTAGAAAGTTTATTATTCGGTAGAGCCTTCGATAATCATGCACTGCATACCTTACTTGAAGGTGTTATCAAAATTATCCTGCTCTTAATCTATCTCTGGGCGATCTCACAGACACCGATGATTAAGCGACTCTTTCAGTATCATGGTGCTGAACATAAAGTCATTACAGCTTATGAACACGGCGAAGAGTTAACCCCTGAAAATGTACAAAAGTATAGTCGTCTACATTATCGCTGTGGAAGCAGTTTTATTATATTAACCGTTATTATCGGAGTTATTATCTATGCACTGTTTAGTTGGGATAGCCTCACCGAGCGGATTATACAGCGTATCGTTTTGTTGCCTGTCGTTATCGGAGTTTCGTTTGAATTTTTGAAATTTACGAATAGCTTACGTGAAGTACCCATTCTACGGTATTTAGGATATCCGGGGTTATGGTTACAATTGTTAACGACCAAAGAACCGACACTGGATCAAATCGAAGTTTCAATTGCTTCATTTAACCGTATGCGTGAATTAGACGCTGCACTTGAACAACAACATGTGCGTTCGGCAGTAACTACTGCTTCTCCTGACCCTGTGAAAGGATGATGATAATAAAATGAGAAAATCACCTGTTCAACTGATTGTATTTGGAGTTGCTATTCTGCTAGGTGCGGTCGGGCTGTTTCTTGAAATATTCCAAATGGTGGCTTCTCCTGCAACGTACAATTGGGCGAATCTCATTGTACCGATCATCTTGATTGTCGTTTTATTTTTGGTAATGCGGTCAGCTTCTGGTATGTCTGGTCGAAGTTATCAAGGGCCTAAAGTCAAACCTTCTGCACGTACCATGGCCAAGATGAACGGCTCACAAAAAAACAATTACAAAACCACTTCTGCTAGACCATCGAATAGTCATCAATCCAAGCCCAAAAAGAATTATCCTTTTCAAGTTATTCAAGGTAACAAAGGTAAAGACGACGATGAAGCACCTAAGTTTCACTAGATCAATAAATAGAATGTAGATCAGTTCCGTATAGCTATTGTTGCAATAAAGCTGATTATATCTATCAAGAAAAAGCATGACTTTTCCTTCTCACAGAGGAACAGATCATGCTTTTTCTTTGCTGTCTGACTATAATGCTCTCAGATTTTAATGTTCTAATTTATCAATATTTCTTTTCCAATCAAAAAAAGAGATTCCATCACCTATTGTAATGGCTGATGAAATCTCTTTTTCTACTTTTGTGCTATTTTACAATCCCCAGTATGAACGTAATTTCGCTAATACACCTTGTGGGTTCTTTTTCAAATCTTTAGCGCTAAAGAAGATACTGCCTTTGATATTGCTGTATTTCTCGTTGTATTTGAGCTGGTTGATGATCTCGTTAGAACTGCTCCAGCCAATTTCAGGAGTGCTGATTTTGTAAAGAGCGTGGCCGATATACAGATCTACACCTGTATTTTTAGTTTCATTTGCCCACCAGTCTACCACTTTATCATAACGAGCTACAGGAAGTGTCATACTCCAATAGACTTGCGGAGCGATATAATCGATCCAACCATTTTTGATCCATGTGCGTGTATCTGCATAGGTAGTGTCATAAGCAGTTACACCTGCTTTAGTATCTGATCCTGTGATATCGGATGATTTGTTACGCCATACACCGAAAGGACTGATTCCGAATTTCACAGCAGGTTTGGAATTATGAATCGATGTGTTGAGCTGTTGCACAAAGCTATTGATGTTTCCACGACGCCAATCCGCTTTGGTTTTGAATTTACCGCTGTTATAACTAGCATAGGTGCTGTCATCACCGAATTTGTTAGAAGCTGTCTCTGAATATGGATAGAAATAGTCATCTAAATGTACACCGTCGATATTGTAGTTGTTGACGACTTCCATCACAGTATCAATGACTGATTGACGTGCAGCTGGAATCCCCGGATTGAGATAATATTTATTATCGAACTTAATCACCCAATCAGGATGCTTCAATACTACATTGTTGCTTGCAAGCTTACTGGTGTTAGCATCTGTTGTAGCACGGAACGGGTTAAACCATGCATGGAACTCCATCCCACGCTTATGAGCTTCAGCAACCATATATTCTACAGGATCATAACCCGGATCTTTCCCCTGTGTTCCTGTAAGATATTTTGACCATGGCATAAGTGATGATTTGTACAATGCATCTCCAGCAGGACGAACTTGTACGAATACTGCATTGATACCCATCCCTTGTAGATCATCTAACAATTTTGAAAATTCTTGTTTTTGCTTGGTTGCACCTGATGTCGCTGGCCAATCTAGATTGTAGACGGTAGAGACCCATGCACCACGAAGCCCATCTTTGGCTACAGTGCTTGTTGGCGCTTTGCCACTGTTACTATTATCTGTTGTTCCTGTATTGGTAGTAGCTGGTGTAGAAGGCTTGCTACTGTTATTTTTACTGCCTGTACCTTGATAGCTACTTGTCGCTAAATTTACGGTACGGTTGGCTTGATCCCAATTCACATCAAGACCTAGACCTTCACCGATAAAACGTAGCGGAACCATGACACGACCGTTTTTCATTTCAACTGAAGCATCTAAGCTTACTGACTTGTTATCAATCGTTGCTGTATTCTGACCCGAAGTCAGTACCAGCACTTGCTTATCACTCGTAATCGTGACTGTGCTTGTCGATTGATTCCAGACGATTTTAGCTTTCAAATTTTCACTCACTAGACGTAAAGGAACCATGGTTACATTGCTCTTGCTGGTTATGTAAGGAGCAGCATCCCCTTGTATCTGTTCTCCATCAAGCATAATCTTAATATCCGAATCTGCGGCATGAAGTGTACTACTGATCGAAGGGACAATCATCAACAATACTAAAAATACAGCGATAACACGAACCATTTTCATAAATTTAAAACCTCCAGTAAATCGTTGCTTGGTGCTTATATCATTAGACGACTGACGGGTACCAAAGTTGCGAACAAAATAAAAGACATCTGCCAAGTGATCGACAGATGCCTGCCTTACGAGTCGCTAATCAGCTCTTTTTGCAGATTCTGTAGCGCTTCCACACGTGAAGGATCACGACGGAAGTATTCTAACAATGTTTCGATTTGAGTAATCGAATTCCAACTTAAATGATGCTCTATACCTTCTACATCTTTGTATATATAATCCGGGTTAACACCGATTACATTCAGGAAATCTTCAAGCAATTGATGGCGTTCTACAAGACGTTTGCCCATCTTTTTCCCTTTGCTTGTCAGCACTAATCCCCGGTACTTCTCATAAATCAAATATTCATCTTTATCTAATTTTTGGATCATTTTTGTAACGGACGAAGGATGTACTTCTAACCCTTCTGCAATATCCGAGACACGCGCATATCCCTTTTGATCGATTAATTTATAAATGCGCTCTAAATAATCCTCCATACTGGGCGTTGGCATCTTGCTCCCCCTTTTTCACTACATACTGTATTCATTTGGCAAATATTGATTCAATAATCATACATTTAATTCGCATGAGTTGGCAAGTTTTGCACATGGTTCAAACGATAGAAAGAACCTTCCATGTGTACACCATATATGCTGTTCCACGGAAGGCTCTACCTGATCATTTAAGCCTTATTTATTTAACAATTGCACCGTTAGGCATACCGTCTGGAACCGTCGCTAGTGTCAATTGATCGCCGTGAGAAGCCGCCAAAATCATACCTCTAGATTCTTCTCCGCGTAATTTAACAGGTTTGAGATTAGTCACACAGATGACTTTGCGTCCGACTAATTCTTCCGGTGTATAGAACTTCGCAATACCGGATACCACTTGGCGTTGCTCTGTTCCTAGATCCAATTGTAATTTAAGCAGTTTGTCTGCCTTTTTAACAGGCTCTGCTGAGATCACTTGAGCTACGCGTAGTTCCACTTTAGCAAAGTCGTCTATACTAATCTCAGGCGCTTGTTGCTCTTCTACCTCTACAGGCGCGGAAGTCGTTGGAGCTGTTGGTGTTGCTTCAGCAGCAGCTGTTAATACGCCACCCATCGCTTCTACGATGTAAGCCACTTCTTCTTTGCTATCTAGACGAGGAAAAATAGGATCGCCTTTCACTACAACTGTACCTGCTGGAATCTGACCATACGAACGAATACTTTCCCAAGCCGTAAGTTCGCCTTCTGCTATTCCAAGTTGTGCCCAGATTTTTTTCGGTGCACGTGTTAAGAACGGTTGTAACAATACAGATACAATCCGCAATGTTTCCACCAAATGATACATTACCGAATCCAATTGTGGTTGGTTAGCTTCGTCTTTGGCAAGAACCCACGGTTGTGTCTCATCGATATATTTATTGGTACGACTAATCAATTGGCTAATTGCCGTCAAAGCTACAGAAAACTCTAGGTGTTCAAATGCGTTTTCTACTTTTTCTATCGTTTGTGCAGCAATATCTTCTAACGTACCATCGACTTCAAGCACACGACCTGGATAAGCAGGAATGGTACCACTACAATACTTATCGACCATAGCTACCGAACGGTTAAGCAAGTTACCTAGATCATTCGCTAGATCTGAATTGACACGATCGACAAAGCTCTCTGGTGTAAATGTACCATCTGAACCGAAAGGCACTTCGCGTAGCAAGTAGTAACGCAGTGAATCTAGACCGTAACGCTCGATCAATGTGACTGGATCTACTACATTCCCTTTAGACTTGGACATTTTGCCGTCTTTCATCAGTAACCAACCATGACCAAATACTTTTTTCGGCAAAGGTAGATCAAGTGCCATCAACATAATCGGCCAATAGATGGTATGGAAACGTACGATTTCTTTACCTACCAGATGAATATCTGCTGGCCAGAACTTATTAAATAATTCTGGATTATCGGTTCCATACCCTAGAGCTGTAATGTAGTTAGATAAAGCATCGATCCATACATAGACGATATGCTTAGGATCACCTTTGACTTGTACGCCCCACTCAAAGGTTGTACGCGAAACGGCTAAGTCTTCAAGTCCTGGCTTGATAAAGTTATTAATCATTTCATTTTTGCGAGATTCGGGTTGAATAAATTCAGGGTTATCTTGATAGTATTTTAATAAACGGTCTGCATATTTGCTCATACGGAAGAAATAAGATTCTTCTTTCACCAATTCTACAGGATGTCCACTATCCGGGCTTTTGCCACCGATAATCTCACCGTCTGCATTACGTTCGATATCTACAATTTGCGTTTCTGTGTAATACGTCTCATCTGGAATACTATACCAGCCTTCATATTCACCTTTATAGATATCACCTTGCTTCAACAATCGATCAAAGATTTCTTGTACCACAATCTTATGGCGTTCTTCTGTCGTACGAATAAAATCATCATATGAAATGTCTAATTGATCCCATAACTTTTTGATGCCTTCTACTACACCATCAATAAATTGTTGAGGAGTCTGTCCTTTTTCTAAAGCTTTACGTTCAATCTTTTGTCCGTGTTCATCTGTTCCTGTTAGATAGCGAACTTCATATCCTCTTAAGCGCTTGTAACGAGCCATAGCATCACCGGCTACGGTTGTATAGGCATGACCGATATGCAATTTGTCACTTGGATAATAGATAGGTGTTGTTAGATAAAAAGTAGGTTTGGCTGTCATTATAATTCCTCCTTCAATATTGTTAAATCACTATCATGTTATTTCCATATCTGGACGCAAAAAAGCCCTCGCCCCTATATGGGACGAGAGCATAGACTCACGCGTTACCACCCAAATTCTCTACTTCTTTGCAAAAGTAGACTCTATCAGTCTTTAGCAGACTGCCCATTAACGCTGGTTCACGCTGAAGCCTTACATATCGATACAACCGAATATGCTTGACCACAGTTCCTCCCGGACCATATTCGATGACGCTCACCATACCGGTTCCCAGCTACTCCGGCTCTCTGTACTGGCGCTTTTTCCATCTACTTATCCATTCACAGGAAATGATATTTGATGTTATGAATATACCGAACTTCCAAATCACCTGTCAAGCATTTTGCTGTTCCTGATTGGTGACTGATGAGGCTGATTTCACTTTGGATTTAGCTGGTGGTACAGGATCAAACCCTCCCGGATGAAAAGGATGACATTTTCCTATCCGTTTAGCAGCTAATCCGATGCCTTTGGCTACACCATGAATCCCGATCGCTTCGAGTGCATATTGAGAACAAGTCGGATAAAAACGACATGTTGGAGGTTTAAGTGGTGAAATGAATTTGCGATACACATGGATCGGCGCCTGTACCGCACGACGACTCAATTTTGGCTTCACTGGCTTTTACCTGCATGTTCATGTGTATCATAATGAGATTGCTTTAGATGTAGCGTTGGACCTTCTTTACCATCTCCGGCACCCATTTCTTTACGACAGTCTTTGCAATAACCGAACACTTCAAATTTGTGTTTAACCACTTCAAATTGTTCCGGCATATCTGTCATATCCATCGGGCAAAAAGCAATCGGGTACGTTTTCTCACATTGTAAGCAGATCATATGATGATGATGGCAATCCTGACTGCAATGGCTTTTAAATTTAACACCATCTTCGAAAACGATCTGTTCTAACACACCTAGCTCCTGCATCACACGTAAATTACGATAGACCGTATCAAAACTAAGTCCACTGTATTTTTTACCCATATAGTCATATACATCTTTAGCGGTCAGATACCCGGGAGCTTCTGCAAATAAACGGGCTAATGTGCGGCGTTGATCGGTTATTCGCAATCCCTGTCCTGCCATGGTATCGATGATTTGTTCTGTCGACAGCATGAGTTATTCCTCCTGTCCTAATCTATCTTTTCTATTCTAAACTATTTATCTTATTATTCGTAATAATAACTATTATACAACATAACCGTATACGATGCGCAATAATTCGTCAAAAGTTTATGGCGATTACGTTACTAATTGAAGCTTACTTCCACCTGCATACACATTTCTCCATCATGCCTTATTTAGGCTCAATCGTCAATTGATTCTGACCAAAATCAGCAATTATCATAGAACATCAAAAAAGCTCGAATCAGCATTCACTGATTCGAGCTTTTGATTTGAAAATTATTGTTTTTTAGCTGGCAATTGTGTGAATAATAAGTTAACTGGCAAGTTACTACCAGGTGCTGCTGTAAACCACAATTCCACGGCTTCTGTATCTAATGTTCCTGTACGATATAGAACAACATTATCATTTGCTGTTGTTGCTGCACCGTTATTTTTGATTGCTGTTACTGCTCCGTTTACATACATGTAACCTGAGTAACGACCACCACGAGCATTAAAGGAAATCATCGTGTTTGGCGCAACCATGTCTAGCTTGATTTTGTACAATACACCAAAGTTACCTGCGTTAGAAGCTTCAGTCATTGACAATGGATCTGTACCCATTAAGTTAGGGTCACTGTTGTTGTCTCCGATTGGCATACGAATCGTTGTGTTACCGATCAAGTCAGCAACATGGATATTACGTACAGCATTGTCATACGTACCACGGTTGTGGATACCATCGCGGTCTAGCTTAGGTTCTGTAGCTAATGCAGCGATCGGATCTTGATTTTCATCAATCATCATCACTGTATATTGTACATTAGAATCACTTACTAGATCGCCGAACAATGAAATAACTGTATCGTTTTTCATTGCAGTAGCACTAAGTTGGTTAAAGATAACTTGGCTTTGTCCAGGTTGTAGAACAACAGATTGTGCTTCTGCACCTGATTGCATCGATTGGAAATAACGTTGAACAGAAACTTTACCTACTGCTGTAGCATAAGGATTCGGTCCACCAAAACCAAGAGCTTGAATATTCAATGTTGCTGGTGTAGCATTCGGATTCGTTGCTACAACGTACATTTTTTTGCTACTACCGGTTTCGTTCAAATGATGCACCATAAAGCGTGTAGCGCCAGTAGCGTATTCTTGATACACAATACCTTTAGTCAATACACGTTCAGGACTGTTACTACGAATCAGACGACTTGGATCATCATTGACTTGAGCATTGGTTACGGTTGCCCATGTTGGAACGACAGAACCGTTAAAGTCGAATGAATCTCCGATTGGTGTAAATAATGGATAGAAGTCTTCAGCCGAATATAATGTTTGATCCGTTACATTAATCGTTTTGCTATATGTTCCTGTTGCACCGTGTTTATCGGTTACAGTCAATGTGATTGTCTGTGGACCTGGTGTAAAGAACGCTAATTGTTTGTTATCCCATTTAGTTAAGCCTGCATTGATAGCATTCTCATCATCAGTACTCATATCTGTATAAGTAACCAATTCACCCATACGATACGTTTCTTGATTGGTATTGAACATCGCTACAGGGGGTTGGTTAGGAGGAAGCACGTTGATGGTAACCGTGTAAGGATCACTCCATTGTCCTGACGAATCCATAACAGAATACGTGATCACATGAGGACCTGATTCTGCAAAAATGTCTTCGCGTCCTGTCCATGTTTCATTAGCAATAGGACTGCCATCAGACGTTTTAGATTGTGTTTTGTACGTTACTAATGTTTGACCTGCATAAATCGCAGTAGGGGAAACTGTAAAGGAAGCTGTTGGTTTAACAACCAAATCCAATACAACTAATTTACCTTGTACTGTATAAGGAATATTTAGAGCTTGAGTAATAGAAGTCAAAGGAACCATAAATACATTTTTCTGTTGGAATGCTGGACCTTTCATCAAGGTGTTCACACCATTTACAGTGTAGTACTTACTGTCTGTTTTGAAGCGTAATTCTTTACCGTCTTTTTGCATGATCGTTTCTTTGGTCTTAGCGTCGTATGTAAGCTTCAGACCGACACGGGTCACAAGTGCGCGAACCGATACGTAAGATACTCCACTTTTCACAGCCATAGGTTGATCTGAAAAGTATAATTTACCATCTTGATAAATTTGATTAGAGTTCATCATAAAAATAACTTTGTTAGGTCCAGCCGAATACACATCATTCACCACGGTAGGTGTTGTTGGTGTAGTTACTGGCGGTGTAACTGTAGTTGGTGGCGTTGTAGGAACCGTTGGCACTGTACCATCACCTGTTGTTCCAGCAGGATCTGTCGTCGGATCAGTCACTGCGTTAGGATCTGTAACTGCATTAGGATCAGTTACTGTAGTATCATCTCCTACAGTCCCTTGAGTATCATTGTAGACATCTTGTACGATACTGCTATCCACATCGCCTTCAGCAGCATGCACTTGCGCTCCTGGAACAGTCGCAACAGTCTGAGCTACAGCGAGTAATGCAATTAGTAAAGTCTTCTTGAATTTCATTATTAGGCTCCTTCTCATAGCAATTTACTGTAATTCACTTCCAAAAAGATGGTGTTTCCCCCGAATTGGCACATTAATAAGACGCGCCAAACCTTGAAAAGTTTCTCTCTTCCTTAAGAAACCTTACAACATACGTATCTGTTCACACTTCAGTCACATCTATTCCGCAGAAAAATCACATAAAAAACAGCCTTATCCATCAGCGATGAATAGACTGTTTTTGACTACATGATGTGCTCAGAAAACGTCATTAATTATACTTTACCACAAATAAATGCAATAACCTATTTTGACAACTACTCTTCTATATTTGAACCTGATATTGCTCATTTAAGCTCACTGGTAATTTTCCTAGCGCTGGCTTAACGCCTGCAATTACATCTGCCAAAGCTTCTATCGCATACTTCCGATTTTCATAACTACAGATATACGTCTTGATCTCAGGAAGATCATTCATATCATAAGGATTACGTACAGAAGCCACAATCAATACAGTATCTGTCAAAAGAGATAATTGACGGGCGAGTTCTGCTTGACCGAGTGGTAACAGACCCGATGATGTATACGCTGCAAAGATCACTTTGGGATAATGGATTGCTTCTGCTAATACTTGCTGAATCTCTTCCGGTTCCGGGCGAGCATCTATCGTAATCTGGGTTGCATCGATCCCATAGCTATTAAGAGCTTGAGCAAAACTGACATCATGCCCTGTCGGCTCATCCACTTCGGTTAGACGTGTCACCTGTGGCCATATAATGAGTACTTTATCATCCGGTTGCAAAGGCAATTGCCCTTCGTCTTTGACTAATGTAATACTACGCTCTGCAATTTCACGCAACACCGGTTCGATCGGGTCAGATTCTAAGCGCTGTGTCCACGCTTCTATCGTATAAGGTGCTGCATCCATCTGATGTTTGGCTTTGAGTGATAGTATTCGTTCAACTGAAGCGTCGATTTGAGCTTCAGATAACTGACCTTGTTGCACCGCTTCTTTAACCGCTTCAATCGCAGCGATCTGGTGCTCTAATGTATGACTCACTAGCAATAGGTCTGCTCCGGCTTGAGCTGCCATAACAGTCGCTTGTGGTATCGGAAAATGCTTGGCAATCGCATGCATTTCCAGACAATCAGTCACAATTAATCCTTCAAATCCCATCTCGATACGAAGCAAATCGGTTAGTACTTTACGCGACAATGTAGCTGGAATAGGCTCCGGTTCAAATGCAGGGAAAATAACATGAGCCGACATGATCACATCGACTCCTGCATCTATCGCTGAACGAAAAGGTAATAATTCAATCTGTTCTAAGCGTAATTGATCATGAGGTACAGAAGCTAATCCATAATGAGAATCCACCTCAGTATCTCCATGCCCTGGAAAATGCTTGGCTGTAGCAGCTACACACTCTTGCTGAATCGCTTGAATAGCGGCGGCTCCATGAATAGCTACTACTTCAGGATTTTCAGAATAAGAACGGACGCCAATCACTGGATTACGAGGATTATTGTTCACATCGACACAAGGCGCAAAATTCAAATTAATCCCTAATGTACGTAGTTCACGCGCACTGATCGCTGAAGCGGCTGCCGTTAACGCCACATCATTTACTGCCCCAAGAGTCATATTGCCTGGAATCAGACTCATTCCATCTTGATCGATTCGGCTCACCATTCCACCTTCTTGATCGATCGCTATCAATAACGGTGGTAATCCTTGCCTCTGAGCAATCTGCTGTAACCCTGTGGAAAGGTCTGTAATCTGCCGAGCTGTTCCTATATTACGCCGAAAATAAATCACTCCACCGACATGGTATTTTTCGATCAATTCTGTAATATGTTCGTTCGGTACATTGGTATGAAATCCGCATACAAATAATTGTCCGATTTTCTGATCTAATGTTAAGTCTGATAATTGAATAGTGTTCATAGATATCCTCCTTGTACTGGAGCCTGTTTTGAAAAGATGTCTGAACAAGATACATATGATATAGATAATCGATATTCTTATTTAAGTATAAATAACGAGATGGCGTGCAACAAGCGGATAAAGTTTGGGTTTTGGGGAGTTTTTTAAGAAGAACTGATATTACAGATAACGTATCACTACTCAACTATGTAGATACCAAAAAGCCCTTTCCTATGGATCAGGAAAGGACTTCTGGCTTCACGTTCATATACCCTTTTTGCTTACTATGGTTGTTATTTATCTATTTTCATAAAGAGGAGGATTAGACACAAGAGACTTGACGACGACCTTGCTCAATCAGACGATAAGCACGTTCTACTTCTTCTTCGGTTGGCGAAGGAACCCCATCCAGCGGATAGATGCGTCCCAGCGCTTCCCATTTGTAGATGCCCATCTGATGATAAGGTAAGATTTCGAATTTCTCTACCCCTTTTAATGTGCCGATAAATTCTCCTAAAGCGATCAGATCTTCTTCAGCATCATTAATGCCAGGTACAAACACATGGCGTATCCACATTTTGCGTCCATTATCAGATAGCCATTGTGCTGTGTGTAGAGTGCGTTCATTTGATACACCGGTTAATTTTTTGTGCTTTTCATTATTGATATGCTTAATATCAAGCAAGACTAAATCAGTAACTTCAAGCAGTTCATGGATTTTGTTAGGTTCATTGAATCCATTGCTATCCAGTGTTGTATTCAGGTTCCAACGGTCTTTGACTGCTTTGAACAATTCTCTGACAAAAGGAGCTTGCAACGTTGGTTCTCCACCAGATACCGTCAATCCTCCACCTGAAGAACGGTAGTAACTCAAGTAAGGTTCAATTTCAGCTAGAACTTCTTCTAGCTCCATCACTTTACCTCCGTCCAAATTCCATGTATCAGGGTTATGACAGTATTGGCATTTCATCAGACAACCCTGCATAAATAGTACAAATCGTATGCCCGGGCCATCGACGGTACCGAACGTTTCTAGCGAGTGAACACGGCCTTTTACCATGATCAATCACCCCTTTCGTCTGAGTTGATGTATATAAATGAATAGGATTTCGAGAGTTAGAGTTACACCGCTACGCGTATGAATTATTCTTACGATCGCTGTTAAGATCGGATATCTGGAATGAACTGCTTTCGCAGTCGATATCCGAATCTTAAATGCGAACGCTTCGCTTCTTCAGAAACAATTCCTACTCTTCGCTCTGCGGTGTGACTCCACTTTCTCAAATGCTTCATTTATATCATTCATTGTTGGTTAGCAGTTACCATCTTTGATTACATTTCTTACTTTAATTAGCGTTATTGCTTTGACTATTGTTAAAAAGTTCGTATTACATTGATCCGTGGAATGTGCGGTTGATGACATCCATTTGTTGTTCACGAGTCAATTTAACAAAGTTAACAGCATATCCAGATACACGGATGGTTAATTGTGGGTAATTTTCTGGGTGTTCCATTGCGTCTAGTAATTGCTCACGAGCGAATACGTTAACGTTCAAGTGATGGGCATTACTACCGAAGTATCCATCAAGCATAGATACAAGGTTAGTTTTGCGAATTTCTTCTTCTTTACCTAATGCTTTTGGCACGATAGAGAATGTGTTAGAAATACCATCTAAGCTATCTTCGTATGGTAATTTCGCAACAGAACTTAGAGATGCAAGAGCACCTTTAGTATCGCGTCCGTGCATAGGGTTAGCACCTGGTGCGAATGGTTCGCCAGCTTTACGTCCATCTGGTGTTGTACCTGTTTTTTTACCATATACTACGTTAGAAGTAATTGTTAATACTGATTGTGTTGGTGTAGCACCACGGTATGCTTTGTTTTTGCGAATCATACTCATAAATGTTTCGACCAATTCAACAGCAATCTGATCGACTTTATCATCGTTGTTACCGTAGCAAGGATATTCACCCTCGATTTTGAAATCTACAGCAATACCGCGTTCGTCACGAATCGGTGTTACTTTAGCGTATTTGATAGCACTTAATGAGTCAGCTGCTACTGATAGACCCGCGATACCGCAAGCCATTGTACGTAAGATATCACGATCATGTAGTGCCATTTCGATACGTTCGTAGCTGTATTTATCATGCATGTAATGGATAACGTTCAATGTGTTCATGTACAATTTGCCTAACCATTCCATCATGGCTTTGAAGCGTTTCATGACTTCGTCATATTCAAGCACTTCAGAAGTGATTGCAGGGTATTCAGGGCCTACTTGAACGCCTGATTTCTCATCACGTCCACCGTTGATTGCATACAATAGTGCTTTAGCAAGGTTCGCACGAGCTCCGAAGAATTGCATTTGTTTACCGATACGCATAGCGGATACGCAGCAAGCAATACCATAATCGTCGCCATAGATTGGACGCATCAGATCATCATTTTCGTATTGGATCGAACTGGTTTCGATTGAAACTTTAGCACAGAATTTTTTGAAAGCTTCTGGCAATTGTTCTGACCACAATACAGTCAAGTTAGGTTCTGGTGCAGGTCCCAAGTTGTACAATGTATGCAAGAAACGGAAACTGTTTTTGGTAACTAATGTTTTGCCATCGACAGCCATACCACCGATTGATTCCGTTACCCATGTAGGGTCACCACTGAACAATTCGTTGTAATCTGGAGTACGTAAGAATTTAACGATACGCAATTTCATAACGAAATGGTCAACCAATTCTTGAGCTTGTTGTTCTGTCATTGTGCCTTCTTTAACATCACGTTCGATGTAGATATCAAGGAAAGAAGATACACGTCCTAGAGACATCGCTGCACCATTTTGCTCTTTGATTGCTGCAAGGTAACCGAAGTATACCCATTGGAACGCTTCTTTTGCTGTTTGTGCTGGTTTGGAAATATCGAAGCCATGCATTTCAGCCATTTTTTTCAATTCGCCTAGAGCACGAATTTGTTCTGATACTTCTTCACGAAGACGAATCACATCTTCATCAATCACGTCAACTTCCATATCATTCAAATCTTGTTTTCTTTCATTAATTAGGAAGTCTACACCGTATAATGCTACGCGGCGATAGTCACCGATAATACGTCCACGACCGTAAGCATCTGGTAAGCCTGTAATAATACCTGCTTTACGTGCTGCTCTCATATCAGAAGTATAAGCATCGAATACACCTTGGTTATGCGTTTTACGAATGTTTGTAAAGATATCAATGATTTGTTCTGGTACTTCAAAGCCATACGCTTTACAAGCATCGATCATCATTTTGATACCACCGAACGGTTGTAATGAACGACGGAAAGGAGCATCTGTTTGAACACCGACGATTTGTTCTTTGTCTTTGTCCAAGTAACCAGGACCGTGTGAAGTGATTGTAGAAGGTGTTGCAGCATCTACATCCCATACGCCACCACGTTCGATTTCTTCTTTAGATAGTTTGGAAATGATATCCCACAAGTCTTTTGTATTTGAAGTAGGGCCAGCTAGGAATGTTTCGTTTCCTTGATACGCACTAATATTTTGTTCAATAAAGTCGCGAGTATCTACATGTTTTGCCCATTTACCTGATTTGAAATTGCGCCATGCGTCTTGTTTTAAATTATCCTGTACATTTCTTTCGATAACTGACATTGATAATCCCTCCATTATTTGTGAATAAAATCACAAAACCATTTACACTATTGCTTGTCTCGCCTACACGATACCGGAAGCTGTTGTTTTCTCCCTCCGGCTATGTCTTTATTATGATGCAATTCATAAGCAGAGTATGTGACATTTATCACAAAATAGCATTTTTATTATGATTTTTATCACATTCTGTATCTATAACAGTTTTTAAAAATAACTACTACAGTTCACAACCAAGCCTGTTACACAATAAGTAAATAACGATTTGTACAGTGAATACAGTGATATGAATCTACTAATACAAAAATACACATCATCATTCACTGCAAATAGCTGTAGCATCATACAAGAATTTACGACTTCTAACAACGAAATACATCACACTATTTCTGTATTATTCTATATACAAGCTATAGAATAATGTTGGACATCGCATCACTCCTCTCTACAAACAAAAGAACGGTTCTCTTTAGTTCTGCTAATATCGCAAACTAGGAGATCGTTCTTTGGGATAAGGTGGCATTCCATATTTGCTTTGTTTTTTATTTTCAACCATATATCTTGAAAGTATATTCCTAGCGATACAAGTTAAATAAGAAGGAAAAAGGATCAACTCCAACGTACTGCTATAACAGCATGTGTGGAGTGATCCTTTTTTCAATCTATCATTTTACTTGCCGGATAGGTCTATTTATTCAAATCGACCATAGAATGCGTTGCGGTATACATCAGCTAGTTCAGTCACTAAAGGTAATTTAGGATTCGCTGTTGTACATTGATCTTCGAATGCACGGTCAGCAAGGTAATCTACACGAGATTCAAAGTCTTTTGCATCAAAGCCCAATGCTTCGAACGTTTCAGGAATACCTAGTTTGCGGTTCAAGTCACGAATAGCATTGATTAAGCTGTTCACGCCTTCTTCGGTTGTGCGTGCTGGCAATCCCAAGATACGAGCAATCTCAGCATAACGTTCGTGAGCAATAAAGTGAGAATATTTAGGGAACGCTGCGAATTTAGTTGGTTTTTTTGCATTGTAGCGGATAACGTGTGGCAACAAGATCGCATTGGTACGACCGTGTGCTGTATGGTATTGTCCACCCCATTTATGTGCTAAGCTATGGTTAATCCCTAAGAATGCATTCGCAAATGCCATACCTGCAATCGTAGAAGCATTATGCATTTTTTCACGAGCCAGTTTGTCGCCTGTTAGAGCAGACTGTTCTAGATATTGGAATACCAGTTGAATCGCTTTGATCGCTAGTCCATCGGTAAAGTCACTTGCCATTACAGATACATAAGCTTCAATCGCATGAGTCAATACGTCCATACCTGTATCAGCAACAGCTACACGAGGTAAAGAGTATACAAATTCAGGATCGATAATCGCTACGTCTGGTGTTAATTCATAGTCAGCCAAAGGATATTTTGTGTTGCCTTTTTCTTTATCTGTAATAACTGCGAACGATGTTACTTCAGAACCTGTACCTGAAGTCGTTGGAATTGCTACAAATTGTGCTTTTTGTCCCAAATGTGGGTATTTGTAGATCCGTTTGCGGATATCCATGAATTTTTGTTTTAGGTTATCAAATTCAGTATCAGGATATTCGTAGAACATCCACATGCCTTTAGCAGCATCCATAGGAGATCCACCACCAAGAGCGATAATGCAGTCCGGTTGGAAACGTTCCATCATTTGACGACCACGTTCTACAGTAGCAGTTGATGGATCTGGTTCTACATCAGAGAACACTTCAACAACAACTGGAGTCTGGCGTTGACGCAAGTAATGTTGTACTTTTTCAACATAACCAAGTTGTACCATCATCGCATCTGTTACGATCACTACACGACTAATATCAGGCATTTTAGCAAGGTATTGAGTTGCGCCTTTTTCAAAATAAACTTTAGAAGGTATTTTGAACCATTGCATATTCACAGTACGACGAGCCACCCTTTTCACATTAATCAGATTCACAGCACTTACGTTAGAAGAAGTAGAGTTACGACCATAAGATCCACAACCTAGTGTTAAAGATGGTAAGTTCGTATTGTAAATGTCACCAATTGCACCATGTGTAGAAGGAGAGTTCACGATAATACGTCCAGTTTGTAGACGATTAGAGAACTTCTGAATAACTTCATCATTATTAGAATGGATAGCTGAAGAGTGACCCATACCGCCAAATTCTACGATTTGTGCAGCACGTTCAATCCCTTGATCCGCGTTTTTAACTTTATAGCAAGCCAGTACAGGGCTTAATTTTTCAGCAGATAATGGGAATTTAGTACCTACGCCTTCCAATTCTGCTACCAGTATTTTGGTATCGGCTGGAACGGTAATTCCACAAAGTTCAGCAATTTTGACAGCAGATTGACCTACGATAGAAGGGTTCACTGCACATTTATCTGTATTCATTGCACCGTTCGTTAATTTGCCTGCTTCTTCTTTAGTTACAAAGTAACAACCGTTATCGATCATTAATTTTTTCACTTTTTCATAAACAGGTTCTTCAATAACTACTGCTTGTTCAGAAGCACAAATCATACCGTTATCAAATGATTTGGAAAGAATCAAGTCATTCACTGCTTGTTGCAAGTCAGCACTTTTCTCTATAAAAGCAGGAACGTTACCAGGACCTACGCCAAGTGCAGGTTTACCACAGCTATATGCTGCTTTAACCATTGCGCCACCACCAGTAGCTAAGATTAACGCTACATCAGGATGATTCATTAATGCATTTGTTTTGTCCATTGAAGGAGCATCGATCCATTGGATACAATCCGCAGGTGCACCATGTTTGACAGCCGCTTCAAGTAAGATGCGAGCGGATTCTTTACTACAATTCTGTGCAGATGGATGGAAGCCGAAAATGATTGGGTTACGTGTTTTGATTGAGATCAAAGATTTGAACATAGTAGTCGAAGTTGGGTTCGTTACCGGTGTAATCCCCATGATGATTCCGACAGGTTCAGCAATTTTTTGGAAGCTTTCATAATCGTTATCTTCTATAATACCGACTGTTTTTTCATTTTTGATACCATGGTATACATATTCAGTAGCGAACATGTTTTTGATAATTTTATCTTCATATACGCCTCTGCCTGTTTCTTCAACAGCTAGTTTGGCAAGATACATATGTTGATCCAAGCCCGCTAATGCCATTGCTTGTACAATGTTATCAATTTGTTCTTGATCCATATTCATAAATGCGGCATGTGCTTTATTCGCTTTATCGATTAACTTTTGAATTTCTTCCTGTGCACTCAATTCCACGTTACGACTAGCATCATTTTTAACAGCCATTTCTCTCATCCTCCTCAGAATGTGTATTGCTTTTGTCTACACACCGATCATAGCATAGAGACATAAATCATAATGTGATATTTTTCACAATCAATTTTTATTTTTTAAATTTGTTTTATTTTATTTTTTCCTTTTGCATTTTAATATAAAAAGATGTATGATAATAGTGAAATTAATCACAAAGTATAGATTACTTTTACGTATACATGAGTTCATTATCTTTCCTATATAACGTAGAATTTAACTAATCATTTAATTTCCAGTTTTTTTCCTAAAATGTTATGCATTATGATTAATTTCACGTATAATTGAAACAAAAAGGGGCGAACCATAATGAACAATTCTTTAGAACATACTCAACCACGTCATAATACAGCATGCTTTTCGGAAATTAATCAGGAAAGATTACTTAATCATTCTACAGAACGCACGATTGCAGCAGGTTCACATTTATTCTGGGAAGGCGACTTATCCGATAAATTATACTTCCTTAAAAGTGGACGGGTTAAATTAACCAAATCTACTGATGAAGGTAAAGAATTGATTCTATATATGTATCAAGCAGGCGACATGATCGGTCAAGCAGATCCATTTTCAGGTACACGCCTTGGATTTACAGCGGAAGCATTAGAAGATACTGAAGTCGCTGTTATTGAACACAAAGAATTGGAATTGATGATCTGCCAGTATTGTGATTTTGCTATCGACTTTATGAAATGGATGGGTACTCATCACCGTCTAACACAGACTAAAGTGCGTGACTTAATGCTATACGGTAAACCAGGTGCTCTCTGCTCCACTTTGATTCGTTTAAGCAATACTTATGGTCAAGATTATAACGATCAAGGTTCGATTTTGATTAACAAAAAAATTACACATACCGATTTGTCGAATATGATTGGTGCTACTCGTGAAAGTGTCAACCGGATGCTTAGTGATTTGCGCAAAAAAGAAAGTATTGAATATGAACACGGGATGATCATTATTCATGATCTTGAAGCGCTACAAGAAGTATGTCACTGCGAAATGTGCCCTAAAGAAATATGCAGAATTTAATGAATATTCAGGTGTGCTTATGCATTTACCTGTTGAGACAATTAAAATACCAAAAAAGCTTTCCGTGTGTTACTCATAGCGGAAAGCTTTTTTTGGTTAACACATCAAAATCTACTCGACCCAATGCTCTGCCCAGTTCTGAATCTGCTCCATCACTGGCTTAAGTGCACGTCCTTTGTCGGTTAGCTCATACTCAATTCGAACAGGTGTCTCTGGATAGACCTGACGAATCAATATTCCACTACCTTCTAAGTCTTTCATCCGCTCTGACAACATTTTGTCGCTCATCATAGGAATAAGATTAGAAATATCTTTGAAACGCTTAGGTCCACTCATTAATGATTGAATAATTAGACCGTTCCATCGTTTACCTAAAAATGAAAACGCGGTCTCAAAACGGGGACATAATCCCAATTGGTGTTGCTCCATGTTTTCTCACCTCTTCAATTGTTCCGAAACACGGGATCGGATAGTCATAAGCTCGTATTTCATCACGTTGTGATGTTAACTTACGATTAGTTAGTACATATATTTTAGCATATTTTACCTGAAAAGAGAACGAAAACATTACATAATTAAAGAATACTGAATATTATTTAAAATTCAGGTCATCATTCTTGAATCTCATCTATACATTTACGCAAAATAACGAGATCATTCGCAATAACATCAGTCAATGATCTATTATACAATACTGCTGCTGGATGATACATAGGAAAAATCCAGTATTCTTGATCAGACCAGTGATATCCTTGATCCATATGATCTGCATCTACTTGTTGAATACGACTTCGGTAAGCTTGACCATGCACATTCGATACCTGATGCCCTTTGCCAAGTAATCGTTGCAATGCAATATTGCCCAGCGTAATAATGATCCGAGGTTGTACTGCCTCAATCTCAGCATCCAAAATAGGTGCAAATGCAAATACTTCGTAAGATGTTGGTGTGCGATTAGAACGACTCGAACGTTCGGCATGATGCTTTCCTTGAATGATTTTGTCTTTATAAGGACGACTGCGTACAGCACTCGTAATATACAGATCATTTCTAGTGATATTTAGCGCTTCAAAATAACCATCTAATACTTTACCTGCTTGTCCGCAAAAAGGAATCCCTTTTTCAATCTCATTCGCACCGGGTGCTTCTCCCACCATCATCAGCGATCCCGGAAATTTGCCATAACCACCCAAAAATCCTTCTAATCGATGTCCGGCGACTCGTTCCAGACATTCACTAATTCGTGCTGGAGATAGCTTCACATTGCCGATTTGTGATTCTATTTGTGCTTTAGACATAAATGCACTCCTTTCTATATCTAACTATATGTTAGAGTGCCTAAGTATTATGGATACTGGATCTAAAGGGATAAATCTCAAAAAAAGTACGCCTGTAGGCTATTAACCATACACGCGCACTTTTGAAATATTTATTTTTTATGATTAACACAGTCTGGAATTCAGGATCAGGCTGTTCAGGTAGACAGTTATACCATTACTTTACTACCGAGTGCACGCGTAGGTTCTTGGCGTCCGAATTCAGGACGTGTATTAGTTGCAGGATACGCCCAGCGTACAGCATTCGAGATAATGTGCATAATATCCTGATTATAATATGTTGGATATGTCTCATGTCCTGGACGGAAATAGAATACTTTACCGTGTCCACGGCGATACGTACAACCGCTACGGAACACTTCTCCGCCTTCAAAGTTGCTTAGATATACCAATTCATCAGGAGCAGGAATATCGAAAAATTCACCGTACATTTCTTCTTTATCCAAAGTAATCGAAGGGTTCACGCCTTGAGCAATCGGATGCGTAGGATTCACACACCATAGAATTTCTTGCTCGTCTGCTACACGCCATTTCAGATCACAACTGGTTCCCATTAATTGTTTGAATGGTTTGGAGAAATGTCCAGAATGCAGAACAATCAATCCCATGCCTTCATTTACTCGTCTTGCTACCGCTTCTGCAATATCATCATCTACTAATTCATGAGCCGTATGTCCCCACCACAACATTACATCAGTAGAGTTCAACACAGACTCTGTCAAACCATGTTCCGGCTGATCGAGTGTAGCTGTACGGCAGGCAAAGCCTTCCTTCGATAGCCCATCCGCCAGAACAGTATGAATCCCATCAGGATATACTGCTTTGACATCATCACGGATTTTCTCATGTACAAACTCATTCCAGACCGTTACATTAATCATAAAAAACTTCCTCCTCTATATTAGACCCACCACATCTCACCAAGTTCTTCTTCAATCAAAACCTGCTTCAAGTTATGGACAGCTTTTGTAAAACCTTCATTCACCGACATCAAACCATCTTCGTGCTCTATACTTACAACGTAATCGTATCCAACTAAGCGTAACGTGCTGATAATATCAGCCCATGTTTTGTTATCATGTCCAAAGCCTACTGTACGGAACTGCCAAGCACGATCTTGCATTTTTGTGTAGTCTTGCATGTCTGTTACACCGTGCATATTAACATTATCGGTATCTACCAGCGTATCTTTAGCATGAAAGTGATGAATTGCATTATTTTTTCCTAAAATTTTAATAGCTTGTACAGGATCGATACCTTGCCACCACATATGACTTGGATCAAGGTTCGCACCAATCACTTCGCCAGCCGCTTCACGTAGACGTAAAAGTGTACCCGGTGTATGAACAGAGAAACCTCCGTGCAGTTCCAGCCCTACTTTCACATTATGATCAGCAGCGAACTTACCATTTTCTGTCCAGTATGGAATGACTTTTTCTTCCCATTGCCATTTCATAAGATCCTGGAAATCATTTGGCCATGGTGCTACAGGCCAGTTCGGATATTTCGCATCATCACTATCTCCCGGACAACCGGAGAATGTATTAACAACTGCTACATCTAACTTCTGTGCCAGTTGAACGGATTTGATAAAATCTTCATGCGATTCTTTCGCAATCGCTTTTTGCGGATGAAGCGGATTACCGTGACAACTTAATGCACTAATGGTTAATCCACGAGAATCAATCGCTTGTTTAAATGCTCTAAGCTTGCCTTCATCAGCAAGTAACTCATCTGGTTTACAATGAACATTACCCGGGTTACCACCAGATCCTAGTTCTACCATTTTAACGCCTTTTTCAGCTACATAATCCAATGCTTCTTCAAAACCCATATTGTTGAGTAATACCATAAATACGCCTAATTTCATTTGTCCATCCTCCAGCTTCATTCATTAATTTTATGAACGCAGTCTGGTGAACTTATCACTTGAATCTGATTCCAATAGAGTGAGCTGTAAGTTCTGTATTCGTCCAATCGAACAAATGAGAATGTAGTAAAAGCTCTATCTATTAAATAATACGTCGAAACATGTCATAAGGTTCACCTTAAATGCGATTTATATCCATTTTAGTATAATTATTGGGATTGAACAGTAAGAGTTTGATTATACACTTACTTTTCCGCTTTTGGCACCGTAAGATTTCACCCAGTTCATGCTTTGCTCAATACTCTGTAAAGGCGGTTGTAAACATGAGTCTTGCTCTACCACTAACCATTCAGCTCCTGCTTTTTCAGTAGCATCTGCAATAGCGGCTACAGGCACTTCACCTTCACCAAGTTCGACCGTCTGTGCACCTTTATCTGTGCGTTTGAAATCTTTCCAGTGAACAATCGGTAAGCGTCCAGCGTATTTTTGAATATATTCAACAGGATCGTAACCACCATACTGTACCCAGCAACTATCTAATTCAACTTGCAATAACGATGCAGGTACTTCTTCATACATAGCATCAAATACAGTGTGTTCACCTAATTTTTCAGTAAATTCAAATTCATGATTGTGATATAACAACACCACATCATTTTGATTACACAATTCGCCAAGCTTACGTAGATTAGCGAAAATATCAGGCCAATTCTTACGGTGCTCATCTGATAAGAAAGGGACAATAATATAACGATTGCCTATTTCTTTGTTATAATCGATTAAAGATTGAGCATCTTCCAGTAGTTCTGTATATTGAGTATGAGAACCAACGACTTCAAGATTGTGCTTTTTGAGTAATTCGTTGATTTGGGTAGAAGTACGTCCGTAGAAGCCAGCGAATTCAACACCTTGATATCCAAGTGCTGCTACTTTGGCAATCGTACCTTCAAAATCTTTTTCCAAATCATCTCGTACGGTGTATAGTTGCAATCCAACTTTAACCATTGCTCCATTCACTCCCACAATTTATGATAGTTGTAATAGCATCATTCATCTTTAATAACTATTGCCTTGTCTGTATCCTGCACGACTTTTGATAATCACATGCTTGCCTTCTAGAGAAGAACGTTGAAAAGCATGCATCGCTTCAAGTACATGATATGCAAGTTCACCACTAGCACGGTGAGGTTGATTGTTACGAATCGCTGTAACCATTTCGTTTAGACCTTTACCACGTTCATTACGAGTCCCTTCAAAAACAGGAGGTACAATCTCAAACTCTTCTGAACCTGCGCGTCTTATACGAACATCACCATCGAAAAAGTTAGGATCAGGGATATCCAGTGTACCTTCTGTACCGTAGATTTCAATTCGAGGCAATTGAGAGCCTCCTTTGATATCAAAACTGGTCACCATGGTAACGATTGCACTGTTTTCGAAATCAATTGTTCCTGCCAGATGTGTAGGTGTCTGTACACGTAATGGTGTACCTTCTTTAGGACCACTCGCAACATGTCGATCAGGAATCTGAATACCAGCTGACGAGCTTATTCTTGTCATCGATCCAAGTAAGCTTGTGAGTGCCGTTAGATAATAAGGTCCCATATCGAACATAGGTCCACCACCAGGTGCGTAGAAGAATTCAGGATCAGGGTGCCATGATTCAGGGCCACCGCTCATCATAAAAGCAGAAGCTGCAATCGGTCGACCGATTAATCCATCATCGATCGCTTTGCGTGCTGTTTCTATGCCTGAACCTAAAAATGTATCCGGTGCACTTCCTACACGACGACCCACTTCTTTGGCTCGTAATAGTGTACGTTGACCATCTTCTAGCGATACAGCAAATGGCTTTTCAGCATATACATGTTTGCCTGCTGCAAGTGCTGCTAGATTCACTGCGGCATGTGCGGCAGGAATAGTCAGGTTGATAATCAATTCAATATCTTCCTGTGCAAATAATTCCTCCGGCGTGAATGCGTTTGCAATGTTAAATTGTGAAGCTCTTGCTTGCGCCTTCTCGATCACCATGTCTGCACAGGCTACGATCTCAACGACTGGACTTGATTGTAGATTTTCCAAGTAAATTTCACTGATGTTACCACATCCGACTAAACCAGCTTTCATTCGTTCCACAGGTCATCCTCCTTTGGGCATGTGTTTTTCTAGGTGCAGAAAAGCTACTCCTCTGGTTATAAGTAAACGTAGGATTGTCCTGTCAAACGACAATCTAGCAATGCTATGATAAACCCTTTATGTATGATGGACTTATACATACCATTGTCCTTTTTGTTTATTGTAAGATCATGATGATTTATAAGCTCGTTACAATAGTATTACTATTTCGTGTCAATTAAAATGAATAATATGATTAAAACATGAACTATTTGGTCAAATTTTAAATTTGTTGCTGAAAAGAGGATTTTTAATGGAATTAACTGGAGATATTTGCAAAGTTTACACCGCAGGTTATTCGTTTCATCGAAAACCTTTTTATATGAATGAGCCCGAAGGTGTCAAAAGTTACTTATTCCGTTTTCAAACTGAAGGCAATTGCTTGCTTCGTTACAAAGGCGGTATGGACGAAGTCGAAGTAGGCGATCTCCATCTATATGCTCCAGACGAACCGTATGAATTGAAAATTGATTATGCGCCGAACGCAGCAGGTCTACCGATAGTAGAAAGCGGAGATTACCATATCTTTTTTGGAGGAGAATGGGCAGATCGATGGTGGAATCATACCGAACGCCCGGCTAAAGTAAAAATTCCACTTAGCGATAATATCGTGGATCTATTACGACAGATCTCGATGGAAAAAAGAAGAATCGATGATCCTTATCCTGAGATTTTATCTTATTATATGAAAATTCTATGCTTATCAATCGATCGATATTTATCGGAACAACCGATCAGTGGTCCCAAAACGTATCTAGCTTATCAAATTAAAAACTATATCGAAGAAAATGCATCGACTGCTTTTAAATTAGACGATGTAGCTATGTATGTGGGGATTAGTGTCTCTAGAGCTGTTCATTTGTTTAAAGAAGCTTTTGATACCACGATTATGCAATATGCGCTTGATGTTCGTCTCAATATGGCACAAGAGCGAATTGTCTTCAGTCCGATGCCGTTAGAGGAAGTGGCTGAATCTTCAGGATTTGCCAATTATACGTATTTCCATCGTGTATTCCGTTCTCGCTTTGGCATGTCACCCAAAGAGTTCCGTATTTCCAAACGTGAACATATCACTTAAATTAGTCTTCAATTGGCTGATAACGCTTAGGGTAGATAATCAATGACAGAGAGATTCTTTGATCTAAAGAATCTCTCTTTTTTCATGTATAATAAACAGAATATAACTATAGCAAATATAAGTAGATATACGATCATTTTTGATCTTTATAAGGAGTATATAACTATGAAAACGATTATTGATATCGCTCAAGCCGCTGGTGTTGCCAAAAGTACTGTTTCTCGGTACCTCAATGGCGGCTCGGTGAGTGAAGAAACTAAAGAAAAAATCGAACGCATTATTAAACAACATCAGTATGTACCGAATACATTTGCTCGAAGCTTAAAAGCGAAAAAAACAAGTATTATCGGCATTATTGTACCGCGGCTGGATTCTTTTGCTGTTTCTCAAATGTTAATGGGGATCGATGATACATTACGTCAAGAGCAGTACCAGATGCTATTAGCTAATGCTAATCAAGAAACCACGCGTGAGATTGAAGCTATTTATGAATTTTCTCGGCAAAAGATTTCAGGCTTACTATTTATGGCGGCTCAAATCACAGATGAACATCGTCAAGCGATAGCCAAATGCAATATTCCTGTTGTCTTGATTGGTCAAGATGATAAACAGCTACATAGTGTTATTCATGATGATCGTCAAGCTGGTTATCTACTAGGCAAATATGTACTGTCTAAAGGGCATCGTCAGATCGCTTATCTAGGGGTCACTGAACAAGATGATGCAGTAGGTATTCAGCGTAAGCTTGGCTTTCAACAAGCTCTTCAGGAGTATACAGATTATGATATTCGTTATTACGAATCAGGATTTCGTATGGATCAAGCGGTCATTGCAGCCCATCATCTACTTGATCAGTGGACTCCTTCTATTGTGGTTGCAGCAACCGATAATATAGCCATTGGTGTATTCAAAGCCGCACTTTCTAGAAAAATTGATATTCCGACTGACTTATCAGTGACCGGATTCGGTGGGTACGATATCACTGAGCTTATGCATCCTGCTTTGACTACCGTCAAATTTCATTACAAAGAAGCCGGGCAACTCGCAGCGACTAACCTGATTCAAATGATTCAAGGGCAATCGGTAAAAAACACATCCATTTCAACATGCGAACTACTTGTCAGAGAAAGCGTTGACAATCGCTAAATACCGACTTATAATACATTGGAACCGGTTCCGATGTATTTTTTTGATCTAATTTGGAACCGGTTCCGTAAAAAGAATATGATGAATAAGTATGGAGAACACACTATGAAAATGAACAGAACTCAGTTATACCGTAAGCTTCATGAAGCAGAGACTGGCGAATGGGAAGCCTTAAAACAATTAGCCGATCAGAGTCCGTGGCGACAAGCTTTTCATATTCAACCTGAAGCAGGGTTACTAAATGATCCTAACGGATTTTCCTTTTTTAATGGAGAATATCATCTTTTCTATCAATGGTTCCCACTAGGCACCCAACATGGTATCAAATACTGGTATCATACTTCTTCTACTGATCTGGTGCATTGGAATAATAAAGGGATCGGTATGGCTCCAGATACGATATATGATTCTCATGGTGCCTATTCTGGAAGCGCTATAGAAAAAGACAATCTACTGTATCTAATGTATACCGGTAATACGCGTAACACAGATTGGAAGCGTTATCCATTTCAATGTATGGCGACTATGGATCAACAAGGTGTGATCACCAAGCTCCCTCCTGTTATCGACAAAGTACCTGCTGGGTATACCGATCATTTCCGTGATCCTAAAGTCTGGCAAGATGGAGAATATTATTACTGTGTCATTGGAGCACAGCGGATCGATCAGACGGGATGTGCGGTTCTTTATCAATCACCTGATCTACAAGAATGGACTTTTCAAGGGGAGTTAAATACGGCGTTACCTTCATTTGGCTATATGTGGGAGTGTCCGGATTACTTTGAATTGGATCAGCAAGGTGTATTTTTATTTTCTCCGCAAGGGTTAGCAACCATCGGAGATCAGTTTCAGAATATTTATCAGTCGGGTTATATGATCGGTACTCCGCTTGATCTGAATACGCGACAGTTTGATCATGGAGAGTTTTATGAGTTAGATCATGGATTCGATTTCTATGCTCCACAGACTACACTTGCTCCCGATGGACGCAGACTGCTCGTCGGTTGGCTCGGAATGCCAGAGATCGACTATCCTACAGATACTCAAGGATGGGCACACTGTCTCACGTTGCCACGTGAATTATCAATTGAAGATGGTCAGCTTAGACAGCGTCCAGTTGCAGAACTGAGTCAGCTACGTGGACAACAGTCTCATGTACATCGCACTGTTCATCATCATCGTGATCTGATTTCTTCTATAGAAGGTATTCATTACGAAATGCTTATTCAGATCAGTGATATTCAAGCTGATAAAGTAGGGATCGAAGTACGAGTGGGCACAGATGAAAAAACAGTTCTGTATTACGAACCTGCACTTGAAAAACTAACGTTAGATCGCACCTTGTCCGGTCAATCCCTTGCACTGGAGTATGGAACGACTCGAAGCTGTAGTTTACCGCTAGAAGAAGGAATAGTAACGCTACATTTATTTATGGATACTTCTTCGATTGAAGTTTTTGTCAATGATGGTCGTAACGTATTCACTTCACGCATCTTTCCACAATTGAACAGTACAGGATTTGCTTTATTTGCAGAACATGGGAGTGCTTGTTTTGATGTTACACAATGGGATTTGATCGATAAGGGGGAACAGTAATCATGTCTGAAAATCAAAAAATTGCTCAACAGGTGATCGAAGCTGTCGGAGGTAAAGATAATATTGCATCTTTTGCTCATTGTGCAACCCGCTTGCGGATTATGGTACATAACGAAGAGCTGATTGATCAGGAGCGCACTGAAAATATTGATAAAGTTAAAGGTGCTTTTTTCAACTCCGGACAGTACCAGATTATTTTTGGTACAGGTACAGTTAATCGTATTTTTGAAGAAGTTGAGAAATTAGGTGTCGAAAGTACTTCCAAAGACGATATTAAAAGTCAAAGTAAGAATGCCGGCAACTTTTTCCAACGTTCTATTCGTACATTTGGCGATGTGTTCGTTCCTATTATTCCGGTTCTTGTCGCTACCGGTTTATTTATGGGATTACGAGGATTATTAACACAACCTCAGATCCTAGCTTTATTCGGTATTACACCTGATCATATTCCAGCTAACTTTCTTTTATTTACACAAGTTTTAACGGATACTGCATTTGCCTTTTTACCTGCACTTGTTGCCTGGTCTGCTTTTAGGGTGTTCGGCGGAAGTCCTGTATTAGGGATTGTACTTGGCCTTATGCTCGTCAACCCTGCTCTACCTAATGCTTATTCGGTCGCCGATGGGTCTGCTCATCCATTAACGATGTTTGGATTTATTCCTGTTGTCGGTTATCAAGGTTCTGTTTTACCGGCATTTGTCATCGGTTTGATTGGAGCCAAATTAGAAAAAGCTTTACGTAAGCGGATTCCTGAAGCGATTGATCTAATCTTAACTCCATTCCTGACATTACTGATTATGATTACACTTGGGCTGTTCGCAATCGGTCCTATTTTCCACTCACTGGAATCTGTTGTTTTGAATGCTACGATCTATGTATTAGATATGCCTTATGGAATTGCAGGGCTATTAATCGGTTCTTTGCATCAAATTATTGTAGTTACAGGTGTGCATCACATTTTCAACTTCTTGGAGATTCAATTATTAGAAAGAACAGGAGTTAACCCATTTAACGCTATTATCACCTGTGCGATGGCGGCTCAAGGTGGAGCTTGTCTAGCTGTAGGTCTCAAAACCAAAGACAATAAGCTCAAAGCATTAGCCCTTCCTTCTTCGTTCTCTGCTTTTCTAGGAATCACAGAGCCTGCGATTTTTGGAGTGAACTTACGATATATGAAGCCATTTATTATGGGATTGATCGGTGGCGGCGTAGGTGGATTTATGGCTTCTTTGTTCCATTTAGCAGGAACAGGTATGGCAATTACAGTGATTCCAGGAACATTGCTGTATTTGAATAGCCAACTTCCACTTTATATTTTGTGTAATGTAGTAGCGATTGCAATAGCATTTACGTTAACATGGTTATTTGGTTATAAAGACAAAGTAGTCACAGCATCTACAGCAACCGTATCAGGAACTGCTTCCGGCTCTACGCCTACTGCTGTACAAGAAGTACATTCTACTTCTTCTGTTGAATCTGTATCATCTGCTTCTAATGATAATCAAACAGCTACATCTTCGCACTCTAATCAAGTAAATACTTCTGCTACAAGCACTAAGGTGTTAGATATAATCGCTCCTATCAGCGGTACATTGGTTCATCTCGAAAATGTACCTGACCCTGCTTTTGCAGGCAAGCATATGGGTGAAGGAATTGCGATTCAACCGGATGAAGGCAAGTTATATGCTCCATTCGATGGAACAGTCGCCCATGTGATGGATAAGAGTAAGCATGCGATTATTCTTGAGCACAGTAGTGGTGTACAATTATTAATTCATATTGGACTGGATACGGTTTCTTTGAAAGGACAAGGATTCACCCTTCATATACAATCCGGGGATACCATTCAAGCAGGACAATTATTGATCGAATTCGATACTGCTATGATTCAATCTTCAGGTCTATCTATTATTACACCTGTGATTGTGCCCGACGGGATCGAACATATTCAGAATATTCAACCTGCTGAACTTCAGCAAGTACGTGCTAATCAAGATTCTATTATGCAAGTCACCTATACTCTTCATTCATAAAAATCAAAAAAGAAACCTGATTCTACGCATATACAAATGTTGCGTAGGATCAGGTTTCATATTATTTATAGCCAAAGTTGAACATTAACGTTGAGTACGGTAAGCTTCCATCAACTCTTCAATAGCATTACGGCTAATCATTTTACCTTTGAAATAGATCAAGTCTTCTGAATCGCCTGTGAAGATGCAAGAAGGCTCATATTTTTTCAAAATAATGCGATCACTATCGACAAAAATCTCCAAACCGTCTTTTACATCGATATTCATGACACGACGCAATTCGATAGGAATAACGACCCGTCCCAATTCATCTACTTTTCTTACAATACCAGTTGCTTTCATCATGTTATTTCTCCTCCAATTATATATTTATATAACCCCTATATGACACTATTATATATCATTCTACAATTTTCTACATTTTTTTCAAATCGTAATAGTTATTATTAAATCATATTAAGTGTCATATGCCAAGTTAAAATTTTAAAATTTGCAAAAAATAAATAAAAGCTTCTGCTATTTCCTTTAATTTTCAGGAAATAACAAAAGCTTTGTACACATGGGTATTCTACTCTTTTTCTGTTTCTTGGGAAGCAAGTCGGCGCTCTGTTGAGGCTCTTGTCTCTATCGCTTCACTAATCACTAACGCTAAATCTTCATTTCCATACATCGACAACACCCCAAATAATGTGTCGTCAGGAATATCACCTGCTTCTTCTTTAGGAACGGTAAGATTAATCCCTTGTTGCAGACGTGGATTGTCCACTTGATCAGGATAAGCCGTCTGATATAATTCTTTGGCATCGAATCCACGATTCACACACCACTGAGCGAATACCAGAATCATCATATCTTCATCTTGACGATAACTCTGTACAATCTGCTCTTCTCGTAATTTCTGTTGCTCTTTACTTGTTAAATTGTCGTAATCATAATCATCCATCTTATTGCATCCTTTCTATATTGACGATTTCTTTTACAAATCTGATGTTAATCGGTCTGCTAAAATATGTGATTCTAATACCAAGTCTGCACGTATACTGCATTGTTCAGGTGTCGATAAGCGATCTAGAAAATGATCAACCACGCCCATAAACCCGCGCCGTTCCCATATCGTTTCCCAGCTTCCAAATTGTTGATGCTGAGGTAACATATCTTTTTCATATAAATAAGCGCTATCCATATTCATCACTTCTGCAGAACGTCCGCCGCCGTGCAAAATCAATCGTTCCATATCGATCCCTGCACTGCGTGCCATTGTATAGCTCCCATAACGCCCGTTCCCTAACGAAAGCATTCCCGAAGCATGAAGCATAGGGCCATTGCCGTTCCCTTGCTGACGAAGCTGATGAGCCATTACAGCATAAGTATCATTACCCAACCACATTAATAAATCCAACATATGAATCAGATCATCATAGACCGTTTCTTTGGCAGGTAAACTTTGGAGACGGGTACGATGTTTGACCACTTCACATAATTCGAAACCACCTGCTTCTGCCAGCCAGGCATAAGCGTTCATATATAATGGAGCAAACCGACGATTAAAGCCTACAGCTAGCAGTAAGTCTTTCTGCTCTGCTGTTGCAGTCATATGACGGGCTTCTTCGATTTCGTAAGACAATGGCTTATCTACATATACAGGCAATCCGTAACTTAGACATTTCATTACAATATCATAATGAGTGAATGTAGGGCTATGTACAAATACAGCATCTAATTCCCATTTTTCAATATCTTCGACTCTAGTACTCCCCTGTGTTAAGCGAAAAGTATCCATCGTCTGACGCACAGTCTGCTGAGAATGGCTGACTACACCGACTACTTCTATATCTACACGATTGATAAGTAATGGTAAATATACTTTACGAGCAATATCCCCTATACCGATCAAAGCAATCCGTTTACGCTTACCACTTTTGTGATCGTGTTGTTTCATACTATAGATTCTCCTTTGATCATAAGTATAGATATTATGGTTACATCTTATTCTACTATAGAGGTAACCGATCGAATATAAAAGTCACTTTATTTTATCTTTATTGGATTTATATTGAAATTTCATATGGTTTTAAGCTATCCCTCATGTGAATTTAATCGCAAAGCTTATAATAAGAGTATACAACACGATGAGCAAACCATTTAAAAATAACATCAAGAAAATATACACAATCTATTGCAATTGTCGAATGATGGTGATATATTTATATCATAAAGTTACTAAATGAAAGTAAGTTATAAAAAATTATGTAATTACAGAGGAGAAATTAATATGAAATCCACATTTAAAAAAGTTTTATTGTCTACTGCTTTAGCTACTAGCTTGGGTGCTGTTGCTTTGGTTGCACCACTAGGAGCAAGTCAAGTATCAGCTGCTGCAGATACAAGTAATCACCAAAAAGCAAAAGATAAAGCAGAACAACGTGCAGATAACTTAGCTTACCAAACAGCAGTTTCAAAACAAGTAGAAGCTATGTTCGGAACAGCTAACACAACAACTGAAGAAACAACTCCAGCTGTAACACCTGCTAAAACAGCAACAACTGTGATTGTTCCTCAAGGTGCTAGCTTGACTGAAATCGCTGCTCAATACGGTGTCACTGTAGATGAATTGATTGCTGCTAACAATCTTTTGCCTGCTGGATACCAATTGACTATTCCGCAAAAATAAGAATTATCCATCTGATCGGCCAAACGGATAATTAATAACAATTAAAATATAACCAACAACCGCTCACATGGCTACATGTCGGCGGTTTTTTCTCCCTATATTTATAAATAGATATCATCCAAATCAACAATTTTTACGTATCTAATGTTTGAATGCACTGTTTTTTTGGGTTTTATATAGTGTAAGATATTATATATGATTTAAATTTTAATTATTTATTTAAAGAAATGGAGTGAACGATAAATGAGCAACTCACAATATGAAAAGGCTACTTTTGCAGGCGGATGTTTCTGGTGCATGGTATCTCCTTTTGAAGAACTACCAGGCATCATCAGTATTCGCTCCGGTTATACAGGTGGACACACCGAAAATCCTACGTACAAAGAAGTATGTACTGAAACAACAGGTCATGCTGAAGCTGTACAAATCGTATACGATCCAGCTATTTTCCCTTATACCAAATTGTTAGAATTGTACTGGCAACAAATAGATCCTACCGATGAAGGTGGACAATTCTACGATCGTGGTTCTTCTTACCGCACAACGATCTATTATCACACAGAAGAACAACGGGAGTTAGCAGAAATCTCCAAACAAGAAGTAGCTGCTAGTGGTCGCTTTGATAAGCCGATCGTTACACCGATCGAACCAGCTCAAACATTTTATGAAGCTGAAGAATATCATCAAGATTATCACAAAAAAAATACAGGTCATTACAAACGCTATCGTAAAGGTTCCGGTCGAGATGCTTTTATCAACGAGCATTGGTCTACCAAACTTGATAAAAGTGATCTAAAAAATAAATTATCCGAAATCCAATATCATGTTACACAAAAAAATGGAACAGAACCTGCTTTTAAAAATGAGTTCTGGGATCATCATGGCGAAGGTATCTATGTCGATATCGTATCAGGCGAGCCACTGTTTAGTTCACTAGACAAATTCGATTCTGGTTGCGGATGGCCAAGCTTTAGCCGTCCAATTCGTGATTATCAAGTCAAAGAAAATATGGATTTGAGTCACTTTATGGTTCGTACCGAAGTACGTAGTCGTGAAGCTGATTCTCATCTAGGTCATTTATTTGACGATGGTCCGGGACCGAATGGTCTACGTTATTGTATTAACTCGGCAGCTCTACGCTTTGTTCCAAAAGAAGATTTGGAAGCTGAAGGATATAGCGAATACAAAGCGATGTTCCAAGAAGCTTAAGTTTAATAGATGAATAGCTAAAGGCTCTTACCTCTAAGGTGAGAGCCTTTTTGTTTGATCATAGTACCGTTTCGTCTGATCTGAAACGGGTAAAATGAATACATAGCATCTTTTTTTCGATGCAAACATGTTTATGGAGCATGTGATTACGTATTCTATCTTATCTAAAGGAGTGTTTATAATGCCGTGGACTAACGGAGATTATCCCCCATCTATGAAAAATTTAGATACTCGTGTACGTCATAAAGCGATTGAGATTGCCAATGCTTTACTCGATGAAGGTTATGAAGAAGGTCGAGCGATCGCTATTGCTACTGCCAAAGCTGAAGAATGGGATAAAGATCATCCTAAATCAGATTAAAACAATCTTAATACTATATAACGAGGGATAATGAGTATGAATATTCATTATCCCCCGTTTTTTTGTAGACAACGTTTTTTTAATCGATCATAAATAAAAATAATGAAAAAAGCACAGACTATATAAGCCTGTGCTTTTTTGTTGCTTTGATATGATCAATAAATTTAGCTGTTTACTTCAATATAATATTCTTTTATACAGATTGAATCGCTTGCTCAACTGTATCGTCACCGGATACAAGGTCAAACGAACGGCGGTACGTACTGGACTGGTCTAAAATGCTAGCAATCACTGAAGCAACATCTTCGCGTGGAATACTGCCTTTTTCTCCTAAATGTTCAACCAGTTTAACTTTACCTGTACCTGCATCATTCAATAGTCCACCCGGACGAATAATCGTGTAATCCAGTGAACTCGCTTCTAACATTTTATCCGCATAATGTTTGGCTACATAATAGGTTTTCATATCGTCTGGCCATTGTGTACGATCTTCTGCATATAATGCACTGACTAGAATAAAGCGTGAAATCCCTGCTTTTTCCGCAGCTTCCATACTCTTGACAGCTCCATCCAGATCAATCAGTAACGTTTTGTCTGCGCCTGTGCTTCCGCCAGAACCTGCTGCAAAAACAACTGCATCTGCTCCTTGAAGTACTTTGGTTAGATCCTCTACCGATCCTTCAAGATCAGCAAGTACAGCTTGTGCACCTACTTTTTCTAATGCTTCTGCTTGTTCAGGCTTGCGGATAACAGCACTGACTTTATGTTGATTTGCTGCTAATTGAGTAGTTAAGATTTTACCAATCTGTCCATTAGCTCCAATAATTGCGATATTCATTGTTATTGTCCTCCTATAGGCAAAAAAGATTCGGTCTTTACTATGTATACCCCAATTACACACTATTTATTCTATATCGCTTTAAATTGTCCTCACAGAAGTCATATGCTAACGATCATATACACTTTTTACATATAGCAAAAAGCGAGCATACACGGTCATTAACTACCGATCTCTGCTCGCTTTTATTGTACTGACTTATATTTATCCAGTTTATAAATTAATTCCATGAAGCAGGCTTGATCTCCACAGGTTCGATCTCTGCCACATCCATATAATGTTTGCCCCAGTTATACATCGCATCCAAAATTGGCATCAATGTTTCGCCCATTTCAGTTAACGAATATTCTACTTTAGGCGGAACAACAGGATAGACTTCACGATGAACAATCAAGTCTTCTTCCAGTTCACGCAATTGACTGACTAACATCCGTTGAGTGATTCCAGGAATCAAAGCTTTAAGTTCGCCGAATCGTTTTGTACCGCTTTTACCCAGATGCCATAAGATTAACATCTTCCATTTCCCCCCGATGACCGATAGGGTTAATTCTTTCTCACAATTAAATATACGTTCACGCATGATTGAGATTCCTCCAATTAGGATAATAACATATGCTCTAGTATGGTCTGCTACACAGTTCTATTTCTTTATGATCTCTCTATTATAACTAAAAAAGTGCTGACAGTATACTTTTAGACACTATGTAATTAAAAAGTGCGTACTTACGGAAATAGCACCTTTTGATTTATACTAGCAATACGTCGATGATGGCTATCCACTTTGTGTGGAATAATGATCTGATCATTAGGAGTCATCATTGAACGATAGGTAGAACGAACGCAACATACAACTAGGAGGAATTATATATTATGGAACTTCAATTAGCGTTAGACTTGGTTAACATCCCTGAAGGTATTGCTCTTGTAAAAGAAGTAGCACCTTTTATTGATATCGTAGAAATTGGTACACCGATCGTAATTAACGAAGGTCTTCATGCAGTTAAAGCTATGAAAGAAGCTTTCCCTCACTTGAAAGTATTAGCTGACCTTAAAATTATGGATGCAGGCGGTTATGAAGTAATGAAAGCTTCTGAAGCTGGTGCAGACATCGTAACTGTTCTAGGCGCAAGTAATGACCTTACAATCAAAGGTTGTGTAGACGAAGCTAAAAAACAAGGTAGCAAAGTATTGGTTGATATGATCAATGTTAAAGATATCGCAACTCGTGCTAAAGAATTAGACGCACTAGGTGTAGACTATATCTGTGTACACACAGGTTATGACGGTCAAGCAGCAGGTCAAAATCCGTTTGAAGACTTAGCTACAATCAAAAGTGTAGTTAAAAACTCTAAAACTGCTATCGCTGGTGGTATCAAATTAGAAACATTGCCAGAAGCAATCAAAGCTAACCCTGATCTAATCATCGTGGGTGGCGGAATTACAGGTCAAGACGATAAAGCTGGCGTAGCTTCTAAAATCCGCGACTTGATCACTCAAGGGTAATACGATGAGTAACCAAGCAGGAATCTCCAAACATTTCGACCGTATTATTCAAGAATTAGAACGTACACTTGCGGCTATTCCTGAAGTCGAAGCAGAAGCACTGGTACAACAGATTTTGTCAGCACGCCAAGTCTTTGTAGCTGGTGCAGGACGCTCCGGTCTTATGGCAAAAGCATTAGCTATGCGCTTAATGCAATTGGGACTGAAAGCTTATGTGGTTGGTGAGACGGTTACTCCGCGTGCTGGAAAAGGTGATCTGCTGATTATCGCTTCCGGTTCAGGAGAAACACAAGGTCTCGTGTTGATGGCTGAAAAAGCGCAACAAGCTGAAGTAACGATTGCCGCAGTGACGATTTTTCCTGAATCAACGATCGGTCAGAAATCTGCATTAACGGTCAAATTGCCTGGTTCTCCTAAAGATCCTGCTGATCATAATCAATATGAGACGGTTCAACCGATGGGTTCATTGTTTGAACAGACTGTATTATTATTTTTCGATGGATTAATGCTTCGCTTAATGGAGCATCGTGGTGGCGACTCCGCGGCCATGTTTACCAATCATGCTAATTTAGAATAGAACGATGTAGATACTCTTTATTTGATATCTTTAATCCACAGAAGGATTCCCCTCCTTTTGTGGATTTTTTGTGTGCGATGGGACAAGACAGACTATTTAGGTTACACTATTAAAGTAACGTAGTATTGAAAAGTTACAATGATCATACTTTAATCCTACACAGAGGTGACTATATATGTTGAAATTAGGCGTACTGGATCAATCCCATATTAACGAAGGCGAAGATGCCAAAGATGCTCTAGCCAACACATTAAAATTAGCGCAAGAAGCAGATCGTTTAGGCTTTTCAAGATTCTGGATGTCAGAACATCATGCGTCTCCAAGTCTGGCTCACTCAAGCCCTGAAGTATTAATCGCTCATGTAGCCGCACTGACTTCACGGATTCGTGTTGGCTCAGGTGGTATTATGCTTCCTCACTATAGTGCTTACAAAGTAGCTGAAAATTTCCGTCTACTCGAAGCTTTATACCCTAATCGTATTGATCTAGGTGTAGGTCGTGCTCCTGGAGGTATGCCTTTAGCTACACGTGCTCTTCAAGAAGGCAAATTCCCTTCTATGCATGCATCAGATCGTTATCCTCAACAGATTGTCGATTTGATTGCTTATCTGAATGATGCTTTGCCAGCAGATCATCGTTTTCCTGGATTGATTGCTGAACCAAGTATTGAGACTGCTCCTGAATTATGGTTACTCGGTTCTAGTGGCGGAACAGCTGATCTAGCGGCGATGACAGGTGCTTCTTATGCGTTTGCTCAGTTTTTTGGAACAGTAGGTGGAGAAGATGCTGTAGCTCATTACAAAGAAAGCTTCAAACCATCACTCATGTCTTCTACACCCAAGTCATTAGCAGCAATCACGGTGTCCTGTGCAGAGACAGAAGAAGAAGCAGAATATCATATGCGTAGTAATGATCTCTATTTCTTGATGTTGCGTGAAAATCGTCCGATGCCTTATCTCCCTTCTGCCAAAACAGCAGCAGAATATCCGTATACCAATTCTGAAATCGCACATATTCAAGATACTCGTCGTTTTCGTGTAGTGGGTACACCTGATCAAGTAAAAGAAAAAATGCTTCAGTTTGCCAAAGATTTTCAGACTGACGAATTGCTCGTCGTATCTGCTATCCACAATACGGAAGCTCGATTAAAATCATATCGTTTACTAGCAGAAGCGTTTGAACTACAAGCTTAAGTCTTTTTGACGATCTAATAGATTACAACTTAAGATGATAAAGGGAGCGATGTATGATCGCTCCCCTTTTCTTTGACTTTTATGACGTAGATTGAATTGGCTTATCCCTACATCTATATGATTAGCCCTTAGTTACACGTGTAAGACAATGCGCAGGAATAGGACCAGACAACCAGACTTCATGACCTGCAAAATAAAACGTTACACCTTCTGCAATTGCTTGAACCGTATCTACTTGTAAAAGCACTAATGATCCTCTACGCTTCCCTGCTAATTCTGCAAAATGTGTACTGGCTGATAAATGGACATACTGACGATTCATAGGCAAAAGACCTTGCTGCTCTATTGCTGTTACTGCTTGTTCATGAGTGCCATGATATAGGATCGCTGGTGGTGTTCCTTGTTCGTATTGAACTTGGGTATGGCTATGCCCATATCTTGCTTTGATCCGATTATCGTTGATTTCAAAACGCTGTTTGTCTGATTGTTCAACAACCTGACGAATATCAGCTTCCGTAATATCGCTCCATCCTTTTTGCTCACGTAACACATGTACTAATTCTTCTAAAGGACAAGAACCATCACGAGCATCAAGTACAATGCCGTATTGCTCAGGGGTATGTCGCAAAATCAAACTCATATATTTACTTAATTGCACCTCTTGTTTGGCTGTTAACATTAGAAAGCTCCTTTAAGTTGGATTTGGGTACATCTATACTCACTTTGAATTTTAAATGTTACTATGTACATACAGAAAATATAGAGAAAAAATAGCACATTTCAGAAAATAGGAGAGAATGTATGCAACCATCTGTTACGCAAGAACAAGTTTCACCGCAAAATGATCGTTTCCCGGCAGCACTATTCTGTCTCACTGCTGGTGCTTTTGCGATCGGCATGACTGAATTTGTGATCATGGGTTTACTGCCTAATGTAGCCAGTGATCTTCAAGTCACTATTCCACAAGCAGGGCAACTCATTACCAGCTATGCGCTTGGAGTGGCTGTCGGCGCTCCTGTACTGACGGTATTAACGCATCGCATTCCGCAGAAACAATTGCTCTGTCTGCTTATGATTATTTTTATACTGGGTAATGCACTTGCTGTCATCGCTCCAAACTATAGTCTGTTAATGGCTTCGCGTCTAGTTACTGCATTAGCACACGGTACTTTTCTGGGAGCAAGTTCATTGATAGCTGCACGATTGGTACGACCGGAAAAACGAGCCAGTGCCGTCTCGATGGTTCTCGCTGGACTTACCATCGCTAATATTATCGGCGTTCCTTTCGGTACCTTTATCGGACAATATTTAGGCTGGCGTGCTTCTTTCGGTGCGATAACGATTATGGGAATGATTTCGCTAGTCGGTATCTTTTTCCTCATTCCAAAGATCGAGCAATCAGGGCCTTCTAGCCTTGCCAAAGAATTCCGTAGTCTGATCAATCCGCAAGTTCTGCTTATTTTATTCACTGGTGCTTTTGGCTGTGGAAGTATGTTTACTGTATTTACCTACATTACGCCTCTACTCACCGATGTGAGCGGATTCCAAGAACATAGTGTCACATGGATTCTAGTGATGTTTGGTGTAGGTGTAACATTAGGTAATATTATAGGCGGTAAGCTAGCCGATTGGAAGTTAATGCCTTCATTGATCGTAACATTTACCATTCTAGTGATCTTGCTGGTTATTCTATCTACTGTTCTTCACAATCAGATCTTAACGCTTCTATTCGTATTTCTCTGGGGTGCAGCGGCCTTTGGTATCATGCCAGGTATTCAGATTCGTATTATGAATCTAGCCCATGAAGCGCCAAGACTTGCAGCCACTTCCAGTCACTCTGCATTGAATTTGGGGAATGCAGGTGGTGCTTTTCTCGGTGGCGTTGTTATTACCCATCTCGGCTTACCTTACGTTCCACTGATTGGTGGCGCTGTTGCTGTAGTCGGTATTTTAGGATCTATCCTTAGTTATTATTTGGTTGAAAAAAGAGCACTTGTCAAATAAAATAGCAAAAAGCCGTTCAATGATCGTTAAGATCTACTGAACGGCTTTTATTTATACTTTGATGCTCTTATTATTGATTTGTAGTGACTGTGGAGTAGATGCTATAGGTTTTACAGCTGCTTTACTCACAGATACAGCTAATGTGGAAGTGCGCTTAATCGGTAGTACATAACGTATTTGCCAAGATGTTGTCATTGTCCATGTGATCACTTTACCAGCAATCCATACTGCAAGAACAGTATACATTGTTTCTTTAAGCGGTAAATAGAACAAACAGATCAATAACACAATCGCATCACTTGCAAAAAATACGTTACCGATCTTCCAGCCACTCCAATCACTGATTAATTTGGACAACACATCATCGCCTCCGGTCGCCCCACCATATCGTAGAACGATTCCTGCTCCTAGACCGGTTAACAACCCAGATAAGACTGCGGCTGCTAGCAGGTTACCGTGCAGGTCCACCACAAACAACGATAATTGCTCAAATAATGAGTAAAATAGTGAAAACGATAGTGCTCCAATCAGTGTAAATAACATGAATCTGCGACCTTTCAACCACCATGCAAGTAATATCACTGGAATATCCAACAACAAGGCTGTCCAAGCTGGTGACCATCCAAATGCATATTTACCTAATAGGGCTAAGCCGACAAATCCGCCTTCTGACAATTGATTCTGAACATTAATGTGATAATAAGCAAACGCTAAAATCAAAGTTCCAAGCAGTATTATGGCAATCTGCCTTAATACTGTTTTATCCATTTGTTTTCTCCTCATACAAGCTCCCTCTATTTCTCGTAAGTTTGATCGATATCGACCGACTCCTACGTGAGGCAAACTTGGAGGACTTTGTCCTTCGCATACATGATTCCCTCTTCCGTTAGAGTTGGTCTATAGTGACTTGTTCTCTACGGAAGAGCTAAGTATAAGAGAGATCATAACGTTTCCAAACCGTCCTTTGGGGAAGTATCCTTCGGGGACCCATGGTATCCTGATCCTTTCGTTAATAGATTCTAAAGCTAAATTTATTATACCACAAGAAGCTTAATGCTAAACAGCTTGCTTGTGTAAAAGATTTTCTAAGATTGTATATTCCATGTAAAAAAAGCCTACACATTAAAAAGATGTAGGCTTTAAAGATATTTATTTTTTGATCGTTGATTTGTGATCATTTGCTAGTTTCTTTTTACCATTCATCAAAATAAATTTGCGTTCCCACAGTCGTTCAGCACGCATAGCGACTTTGAACCATTTGAGAGAAGCACAACGTTTCTGTGCAGAGACTGCCAATCCCCAATGAATTACTCTTGTTAAAATAGGAGATACTTTGTTCATATCACGCAATGGCTCTAATGTATCATGGAATAGACGCTTAGGTACATCAATCGGTGCTTTACCCTGACAGCAGAAATACAGTGTAGCCGCCAAACTATAAATATCTGATACCGGTCCTTGTACCGAGCGACCTGAATAAAATTCAATCGGTGAATATCCTGCTGTCGTCAGAATCGTATGCGTTCGTTCTTGATAACGCACAGCCGAACCAAAATCAAGCAACTTGGTCTGTCCATCTTCTCCAATCAGAATATTACTTGGTCTCACATCACGATGAATATAACCAAGACTATGTATGTATTCCAATGCCCGAATAACAGGAACCAGTCGTTCTACTAGAAAATCATTGGTTACTTCTGTAGGATGTTCTTCCATAAATTGATCCAATGTGATGCCTTTGCAATATTCAGTGACAAGGTAAGCTGTACCATTTTCTTCAAAATATTGTACATAGCGAATAATACCTTGATGATTGATCTGACTCAATATTTCAGCTTCAGAACGAAACGTTTCCAACATTTCTCTATATTTAGAACCCAGACCAGGTTCATGACAATCAATATGCCGACGATCCTTTTTACGTTGTACCAATGCACTTGGAAAAAATTCTTTGATTACATGAAGTGTACCCTGTTCTATATGTCTGGCTACATAGACGATAGATAATTCACTAACCGATAATGTCCGGCGAATCTGATATGTATTCGCAAGTGTATGGTTTCGGGCAAGGGCCGGATTGACTATTATTTTATTCATTCTACACCCCTTCGCACCTTCCCACAGCATAGCGGTTCCCCATGTATATTACGCCCTGCCGGTGAAGAATATGGATAACAGTCATTGATTATGGCTGTCTACACAAATATTTTAGCATGAAACTTGACAATTGTGAGCAATTTCTCTGACAAATTTCATTAATTTCAGCAAATGTTCTGCTTTTTTCTTAATATCGCAGAACATTTGCTGTTTTTCCCACTACTTTTCGGATTTATTTATAGTATCTCCCATTTCATGAAGGTTATCAACGTTACTCGATAATACTTCAATTGAGCTACGACTCATGCGTATTAAGCACGTTCTGAGATCCAATCGCTTTCTCGCATAATCCGTAAAGCACTCTCAGCTATTTCGGCTACTCTGGAATCAGGATCATGTGTAGCAGTATAGACTAACATATCCTCAAACTCTCGCCAGCCGATAAAACTTGTAGCAAATACGGCGGATTGACGTACACGTACATCGGGATCACGAAGATATAATTGGAAAATGTCTAACACTTCAGATGAAGCTTCATCATACGAAGCAATACCCAAACGACAAATCGCATCGATTCGATCATCAACATGTTGATCATGTAGACAACGATATTGAATATCTTTGCTTGAATACACCATACCACTTTGATATAAATGATATGCTAATTGCTGATGATCTGGGCCTGATAATAATAAATAAGGAATACTGGTCGATTGATCATTAATAAGATGTACCAAAGTCGACTGATCATCCATAACAAATGTGAAATATTCAGACGTCTGTTGCTCCTTTGTTTTCTGTGTTCCTTCTAAAGTAGATAAACATTGCAATTTTGATAGCGCTTCCAATATATCAAAAAAACGTAACTTAGGTTTCGTGCACAAACGAATATCATTCATACGAATACCTCCTCCTTTAATCTTGGGATAGAGTTAGTCTTACTTAAGTTATAACGATATATGGATATAAACGAATCATTATAGTAAAAATTGTAAGAAAAAGTAATCATACAAGTTACATATTGAGGCGAAATAATATTTAAAATCAAAAAAATCGGTATGATTGTTCGACGGTTACTTAACACCTATAGAAAAAGCGTCTCTTAGTGGATAAGAGGCGCTTTTAGATTTTAAAATGAGTGATCAATATGACATGTATGATTATTTGTATTTCCATAATCATATCTACATCTTACAAGTACAATAGAGTATGCCTATTAACTACGTGCTGTATGCGGTTTGGCACTCCATTTTTTCTCGTCTGCGGTTTGTTTTTCTTCGGTTGCGCCAGCAACTGGAGGTTTGATCCACAGTGCAATCAAGAAGGATACGATACATAACATGCCGATAACGATAAAGGTTGGTTTGAATCCACCCATCCATGCTGCGATAAATGAACCTGCTAATGCACCAATACCAAATCCTTGATAGACAATACCATAGTTTTTGCTGTGATTTTTGAGTCCAAAGAAATCACTCACAATCGCAGGGAATACGGTAATATTACCACCGAAGCAGAATGCAATCGCTGCAACAGCTGCGAAGAAGATACTGTATGTTAATGGGATAAAGCTTAGAACCGCAACTGCTGCTGCTGTCACCATAAATGTACCGCAGATCACTTTCATGCGTCCTACTTTATCAGACAATGCTCCCAAAATAATACGTCCTGCTGTATTGAAAATAGCGATCATAGCAACCGCATTAGCTGCTGTAGCCAAATCCAAACCTGCTAATTGAACACCGATATCTTTGACAATTCCGATTAAGTACAATCCACTCATACATGCGGTAAAGAACATAATAAACAGTAAGTATACTTGTTTGGTTTTGAGCATTTCTTTAACTGTATAATCATGAACAACTACTGTTGCTGTTGGTTTGATAGAAGATGGTTGGCTATCACCTACGCGTTGTTGTGCTGCTTTTGCTTGTGGAGCTGGTGCCCCGGATACATTTGCTTCACGAATAAAGCGTGAACCAATAACGATCATTAGTAGCACAATAATGCCCCAGTACAAGAATGTTGCTGATACACCTACAGAACCGATAAAAGCACCATTGATATATTTGAAAATGAGACTTCCTGTTCCATATGCTCCTACAGATATTCCGGAGATTAACCCTTTACGTTCCGGGAACCATTTGATCAAGTTAGATAGCGATGTAATATACGCTGTACCATCTGCAAATCCAACAATCACCCCTGCTAACATATACAATAAAGGTAATGAAGAGACTTGCGAACTAAGCATTAAGCCTACACCGAGTACAATACCCGCGATACCAATCAGACGACGGATACCCCATTTTTCTTGTAATTTTCCTGCAAATAAAGTGGAAAAAGCTAAAGCAAAACTGGTAATCGAAAACGTAATCGCTACTGAACTGAGACCCCAACCGAATTTATCAACAAGAGGCTGGTTAAAAAGACTCCATGTATAAATCGTCCCCAGACCCATTTGTACAATAATTGTACCGAGTGCAATCAACCAACGATTGACTGGAGGTTTAGTGGTTTGTAATTGAGCTGTACTGGCTTGATTGGATACGTTTTTCATGATCGATGTTCCTTTCCGTAAGGACCGCAAATTGTAGTGTTATATGGTTCGGAGAATTCTCTGTTTCCTATGACCAAATTATAACCCTACCTTTGATGTAACATTCCCAAAAAGGAATGAAATGCAGTATATACGGAATGAAATGCCTTTAGATACTCATGATCTGCCTGAACTCTTTGACCTTACTTCGGCTCACGGGAACTTCATAATCCAAATCATGTAAACGCAGTAAATAAGTGTTATTAAACCACGGCACAATTTCACGGATTTTGGTGATATTGACGATATACGAACGATGACAACGGAAGAAGTATTCCTCTGGTAATGTATTTTGAAATTCTGAAATACTTGAAGTGACTGTATATTCAGCTCGCTTGGTAAATACATTCGTTACTTTCTCGCTGGCAGATGCATAATACACATCATCTACAGGAATCACCTGAATTTTATCATTTTTCCATAAGCTAATCTTACCTTGCAACACATGTGCATGATGAGGAACATGTGTTGTACTGGCTGTTGTTGATTGACCTAATGTAGACTGATCTGCATTAGAATGAGTCTCTTCAGCATGTTGCTCTGTTGATTCTTTTTCAGAAGACGGATTAGATAGAGTCTGCGAACCTTGATCACGTTCATACGTATTTTCTAATTTGCGTAACATTGATGTCATACGAGACTCACTATAGGGCTTCAAAATATAATCAAACGCTTCGATTTCAAACGCTTCTGCGGCATGTTCTTTGTACGCTGTAATAAAAATAATATAAGGTTTACGTGAAAATTTACTGATCGTATGCGCTAAGAATACACCGTCTAACGAAGGAATATTAATATCAAGAAAAATAGCATCTACTTCATGATCTTGTACATATTTTAAAACATCCATTCCATCGTCAAAGCTACCTACAATCTCAATCTGACTATGTGTACGGATATAATATTCTAATTCTTGTCTCGCCAGAAATTCGTCTTCCACTACGATTGCTTTCATGACATCTCCTTTTTCACTTTAAACTGGATACGTGTGCCTCGTTCAAGACGCTCTATCTGTAATCCTTCACCATAGATCAATTTGACCCGTTGATGCACATTTGAAAGCCCGATTCGATTTTCAGGCATTTTACCATTATAGACATTCGTAATAATATCTTGATCGATTCCTGCTCCTGTATCTTCTACACTGATGAGTACTTGATCGCCATGATCTTTAACCGACAATGTTACTGTACCGGAACCTTTACCTTTCAAAATGCCATGTACTATCGCATTCTCCACTAATGGCTGAATAATAAGACTGGGGATTTTCACTTCTACTTCTTCATCCACATCATAGATCACTGTCAATTTATTACCAAATCGTGCTTTTTCAATCTCAACATAATTCACAACCTGACCGAGTTCTTTATTAATATCGATCAATTGGTCACTCCATTCCAGACTATGACGAAGATAACCGGATAGATTGATAATCATTTCACGGGCATAGTTAGGATCGATACGGATGGACGATGCTATCGCATTGAGAGCGTTAAATAGAAAATGAGGATTGATACTGGTCTGTAATGCTTTAATTTCAGCTTTGTTTGCCATTTCTTTCATCTGCTCAATCCGAGACACTTCCATCAATGTAGAAATGATCTGAGAAAGACCTACTGCTAATGTTTGTAAAGAATATGTTATTTTATGCGCTTTACGGTAATAAATCTTGAGTGCACCTGTAACGATCCCTTTTTCAGTCAAAGGAATAATAATTAACGATTGAATATTAGGCACTTTGCCTTCCATATCGTTATTGCTAATCATAATCTCACCGCTACGAATCGTCTGCTTGGTCGCATCAGTAATAATCTCATGCCCGATATTGTAGTGATCTTCGCCAAGTCCTACATAAGCTAAAATGAGCTTGGTATCTGTAATCGCTACAGCATCCGCTTGAATATCTTCTTTAATAATACCGCATATTTTGCGCAATGATTCGCTATTAATGGATCTGAAATAAGGAAGTGTTTTATTGGCAATATCCAGTGCTAACTTTGCTTGCCTTGCAGCGATATTTTCCTTTTCCCCTTCGACTCCTTGTACAAATAGAACGATTAGACCTACACTCACCTGACCTAGAATCATCGGCAAGGCAATAATAGATACGATTTCTCGACCTAGTTGAGCCGGTTCTGCCATCACTAGAATTAAAAACATGGTTAATGCTTCACAAAACATGCCTGCTGCTATACCAGCAATCCAGCGTCGATTACGCTTTACTTTTTGATGAATATATCCTGAGACAATTCCTGCGGTAATACTGGTAATCAGACAAGGTATTGAAGTAACACCATCTATATCAATCAAATAGCGATGAAGTCCTGAGACGACACCAGTGACGATTCCGACCGGCCAACCAAATAATATACCTCCAGCCATTACAGCTATAATTCGTACATTGACCAGTGAACCTTCTACATTTATACCTGTATACGTACCAAATACAGCAAATCCACTAAAAATAATCGAAATAATTAGCAAATCTTTTTTGAATAATATATCTTTCTGAAAAATCTGTCTAAAATGCGATAACCTCGTCAAAAAGTATAAACAAATCAGTAACAATGCTGCACGTTCAAACAGCTGTAACAGGATAATTAACGTTACATTATTATTAAGCATGTATGCCTCCACTATAAAGTTAAAAAGGATATAAGATATACTTTTTTATTCTTTCGTTTTCGTTTAGATTCTGGTTATGATTATGGTTGAACTACATTCTTTTTATTTTACACTATTTTGCTTCTTTTGATTGTGACACCTTTCAAAATAAACCCAATCGCTCTGTAGATCACAGAATGATTGGGTTTATCTTCAAATATTTAATATAGGCCTTTAACCAAGTACTACACGATCATCTGCCATTTTAGTCCCGCTGATTTGCTCAAATTCAGACATCAATCGTTCGATCGTTAGATCTTTTTTCCGTTCTTCATCAATATCCAAAATAATTTTGCCTTTATCCATCATAATTAGACGATTACCAAGACGTATCGCTTGCTCCATATTATGTGTAACCATCAATGTCGTTAGATTCATATCACGTACAATTTCTTTGGTCAGTGATGTAATCAAGTCGGCACGTGCAGGATCAAGGGCAGCGGTATGTTCATCCAGTAATAGTATCTGTGGGCGAGTAAATGTTGCCATTAGTAGACTCAAAGCTTGGCGTTCTCCACCTGATAACATCCCCACTTTGGCACGTAGCCGATTTTCCAATCCAATCCCAAGACGTGATAACTCTTGTTTGAAAAGATTACGTCTTGCTGTTGTCACGCCAAATGAAAAGCCACGATTTTTACCACGACGATACGCCATCGCTAGATTTTCTTCAATCGACATATGAGGAGCTGTTCCAGCCATTGGATCTTGAAAAACACGTCCGATCCAGCGACTACGCTGATATTCTGCTAGATGTCCTACCGATTGCCCTTCGATATTAACCAGACCTGTATCAGGTTTTATTACCCCGGAAATAATATTCATAAGTGTTGATTTGCCTGCACCATTACTACCGATCACAGTCACAAAATCGCCCGGCTTCAAATGAAGCTGAATACCGATCAAAGCAATTTTTTCATCGACAGTACCCGGATTGAACAATTTAGATACATTTTCGATATGCAACATTACTGTTCACCTCCGGTTGGTTTGGAATAGGGCGCTGTCTGGATATTGCTTAATAGTTCAGCAGAGCGCTTTTTGGCTAATCCTTTTTGTTTCACTTTGCTTCGAACAGCCGGGAACACAAGTGCAATAATAACTATAACCGCTGTAATTAATTTGAGATCAGATGCTTCAAACCATTCGATTCGTAGAGCAGCTGTGACCACAATCCGATACACAATCGAACCTAAAATAACAGCCAATGTAGCTCTAAATACCGTTTTGGCACCGAAAATCGCTTCTCCTATAATGACCGAAGCTAGTCCGATCACAATCATCCCAATACCTGATGTCGCATCTGCAAAAGTCGATGTCTGAGCAACAAAGGCACCTGATAAAGCCACCAGCCCGTTGGAAAGACTTACTCCAATAATGGTTGTTGTATCGGTATTAGCGCCTAGACTGCGAATCATTTGCTTATTATCGCCTGTTGCTCGCAGCGCCAATCCCATATCTGTACGCAAAAAGGCATCTAGCAACAATTTACATGCAATCACAATAATCAGCATCAATGTGATTGGAGAAATATGATCAAATACCATATCGCTACCAAAAATAGACACGTTCGGACTACCTAAAATGCGCAAATTAATCGAATACAATGCAATCATCATCAGAATACCAGACAATAGTCCATTAATTTTACCTTTTGTATGAAGTAATCCTGTACAAGCTCCTGCTACAAGTCCGCCTGCAAAAGCTCCTAGACAAGCTAACCACGGCGAAAAACCATGAACAATCATCACTGCTGCAATCGCACTGCCTGTGGTAAAGCTTCCATCCACCGTCAAATCAGGGAAATCCAAAATACGAAACGTAATATATACACCTAATGCGAGCAGAGCATACAACAAACCTAGTTGTATCGATCCTTCGCCTATTTTCAAAAATAACTCCATACTCTAGCCCGCCCTTTCTTCATGTTGCTTCGTTGCTGATCGCTGGTGCTGACACGGATAGGATCAAGCCTACGGTAGCAAAATGGGATGAACTCAAAAGAAGCTCACCCCACTCTGTGTGATCCTATTTCACTTTTAGCTATAGTGCTCGCTACTATACTATTATTGAATCAAATTGTTCTCAGGATCTTTGACTTTGGCTTTCATTTCATCAGTCACTTTAATACCTTGTGCTTCAGCTGCTTTCAGATTCAAAATCAAATCTAGCTTTTCTTGCATAGCTACAGGTAGATCACCTACATTTTTGCCATTTTTCAATACGTCTACAGCCATTTGACCGACTTGATAACCATGATCATAATATTTGAAGCCTACTGTAGCAAAAGCTCCTTTTTCAACGGTATCGCGATCACTAGAGAAGAAAGGCATTTTGTTCTCATTGGCTAATTGAATAACAGTATCTACTGCACTCACTACCGAGTTATCCAGTGTAATATAAAAGGCATCTGCACGACCAACTAATGATTGTGCAGCTTGCTGAACTTCAGAAGTATTGGTAACTGCTGCTTTGATCATCGTAATTCCGTGCTTTTTGAAAGCTTCTTCTGCACGTTGTGCCATAATTACAGCATTAGGTTCACCTTCATTAATCACTAATCCAATCGTTTTGATATCAGGTAATTCTGTACCGATAAAATCAGCTAATTCTGTGATTGCTTCTGGATTCGTATCCGATGCTCCTGATACATTTCCACCCGGCTTTTGTAGATCGCTAACGATCTTGGCACTTAATGGATCTGTTACTGCCGCAAATAAAACAGGTGAATCTTTAACCTGACTGACAACAGCTTGCGCTGAAGGGGTAGCAATCGCTAACACGAGATCATTATCACTTTGAGATAATGTCTGTGCAATCGATAAGTTATTGGTGGAATCGCCCTGTGCATTTTTATAATCGACTGTTAAATTCTGACCTTCTACCATGCCCGCATCTTTAAGTGCTGCTAAAAACCCTTCACGAGTCTCATCCAAAGAAGGATGCTCGACAATCTGCGAAATGCCGATTTTGTAGGATTTACTATCTGTACTGCCTGCCTCTCCTGAAGAAGCACCTTCACTTCCACTGTTACTACACCCTACTGCGGTTAAGATCATTAGCACCATACTTAGAAGTAAAATCCATTTCTGCTTCATATTCATTTGTCTGTAACCCCTCTCGTCTCTAGTCTCAAGCTGTATATGTTCAGTAAACTGAACTGCATCATTCAAACTACAATGCCGTTTGAATGCGTTGCAACTTTACTTAGTAAAAGTCTCAGTATAAAAAAGGGTAGAGTCCTTATACTTTACATTCTATGAAATATTCTTAGCGTATTTTAATTTACTTTTAAGAGTATTCTCATCTACAGCAAGTATGCTAAGTGGATATCCTCAACGTAAAGTATCAAGTTAGAAAGGTGGAGAGAGCCTGATGGATATCAAAAAAATAATGGCGACCAGTTCAATGGCAATGGCGCTAGCTGTAAGTGGAACCTTACTGATTATTCCACAAGCTCATGCAGCGACAATCAGCAAAACCATTCCTAGCCGACTGGAACGTACGATAGCGACTCCATTATCCGTTAATCAGACTCCAAGGCGTGATATGCACCAACTTATGCAAAGAGAACGTATACCCTCTGCTTCCCATACTATATTAACAACAAGAAATCTATTATCTATTGATACGATAGCAAATACAGGCCATTTATTTGATGAAATATCCAGTTTACTCGGTATGAACAGTTTGGAATTAAAACAGTATTTACAAGATGGAGATACAATTGCTCAAATCGCTGAGCATCAAGGTATGGAAGAAACGAAAATTACCGATTTGTTGATCAATAACATAAGCATCATCTGGCAGCAACAATTAGCTGCTGGTCAAATTACACAAACACAATATGAACAATATAAGGTAGAGGCAAAAGATCAAGCACAGAGGATTATTAACAGTGCTATGTAAGAATATATTTGATATCGAAAATGTATATTAAATCTATATTAAAGCTCTATCCTATACACCGTCAATCTATAATTAGAGATATCTTTGTAAAAAATAATATTTACTGCTGAGATATCGATTTGTACATGTTAATCATATGTATTTTATAACGTATAACAAAAAAAGGAGAATACGATCATCGTATTCTCCTTTTTCATATCCAGTTTGAGTCTATTGCGTTTAATCCATTAACTCGCCTTGAAATACTTGCTGTCGTTCCAGATAATCCCGCAAAGCAGCGTATTCGGGTGAAGTCCAGAAAAATTCGTTGCTTACTAATTTAACAGCATCTACACGAGCAATTTCTAATACTTCATAATCGCTCATCATATCCGCTACTTTAAATTCAGGCAATCCACTTTGCTTGGTACCAAAAAATTCACCGGGTCCCCGAATTTCTAGATCACGACGAGAAACTTCAAATCCATCTTCGGTTTCAGTCATAGCACGCATCCGCTCTTGTCCATTTTCAGACTTCGGATCAGCAATCAAAATACAAAACGATGCATGTTCACCCCGACCAACCCGTCCTCTTAACTGATGAAGTTGAGATAAGCCGAAGCGATCAGCATCCATAATAATCATCAGTGTGGCATTAGGTACATCTACTCCAACTTCAACAACCGTTGTTGAGACTAACAATTGAATATCGTTACTGTAAAAGTGGCGCATCGTTTCTTCTTTTTCTGCTGCACTCATACGTCCATGTAATAATCCTACTTTGTAATTAGGAAAATCTTGATCCATTTGTATATACAGATCAATCGCATTCTGTACATCCAATTTGTCGGATTCTTCTATAAGTGGACAGATGAGATAGGCTTGTCGTCCTTGGTCAATTTCACGCGCAATAAACCCTTTGACACGATCCATCATATTATGTTTCACCCAATACGTGCTGATCGGTTTGCGACCTTTAGGACGTTCTGCAATCGTCGACACATCCATATCTCCAAAGGCGGTAATAGCTAGTGTACGTGGAATAGGTGTAGCTGTCATCGTGAGCACATCAGGATCGAACCCTTTGCGTCTTAAAATACTACGCTGATTGACACCAAAGCGATGCTGCTCATCAGTGACCACTACGCCCAGACTGCGGAAATACACTTCATCTTGAATCAAAGCATGGGTACCTACCAGAATATCTATCATTCCCATTTGCAAAGAAGCCAGTAGATCCTTCCGCTTGCGCCCTGTGACACTACTGGTTAACATCCCGACTGTAATATCAAAAGGCTCAAACATTCGCTGGAGCGAGCGCATATGCTGTTCTGCTAGAATCTCGGTCGGTACCATCAGTGCGCCTTGATGCCCTGAACGCACAGTTGCAAATAAAGCGATCGCAGCGATTACTGTTTTACCAGAACCTACATCTCCTTGAAGCAAACGATTCATACTATAAGGCTCACGCATATCTTTGAGAATTTCCAATTCCACTTGCTTCTGCGCATTCGTTAATTCAAATGGCAAGCTACGAACAAATTCACGAATCGTCGCATTATCTGTGGTATGGACAATTCCGCTATTACGCTTACGATTAATATTGCGATACGCTTGTAATTTTAATTGGAACAGAAATAACTCTTCATAGACCATGCGGCGACGTGCTTGCTTACCTTCTTCAATATCACCAGGTTGATGCAAATGGCGAATCGCTTGCTTGCGTGATACCAGCTTATACCGACGCATAATCTCTTGTGGCAAAATCTCAGGAATCATTTCACCGTATTGGTCGAGCGCTTTACCAATCGTTTTGCGCATCCAACCTTGCGTGATATTACCCCCGACCGAATAGACAGGTTGCAGACTACCACTACGTTGTGTTCCTTTATCAGGAAATTCAGAATCAAGCACTGTCATTTGTGAGCGGCGTTGATCCCATTTGCCAGTCAGTATAATTTCACGACCGGAAGTTAATTGTTCTTTGAGATAATGACGGTTAAACCATGTCGCTGTAACCATCCAATCGTCGACCATCATTTTACAGGTCAGACGTGACTTTTTACCATAACGTTGTAGTACAGGTAGACCTACTATTTTGGCTTGAACGGTTATTTTTTCGCCATCTTTGACTTCTATTAATGATCGTAAACGATAATCTTCATACCGGAATGGAAAATATTCCAGTAAATCAAGGATCGTATAGACGCCAAAGGCGTGAAGCTCTCCTTCTTTGAGAGCACTCACGCCGTTCACTTGCCGAACTGTAATCTGTTCCAGACTGATATTCATGTTCATCCCTCGTTTATGGCTGATCCGGCCACGCGAAGATCCCTAATGTGCGCGCTCCTGTATGACTTCCCACTACAGATCCGATGTCTGGCAATACCAGTTCACCAATCTCATAATGTTCTTTGAACAGCGCTAACAGTGGCTCGGTAGACTGTGGATCAGCTGTATGTCCCAAAGCTAGGTTAATTTTATCAACTTTTAATTCTTGACGCATCATTTCAACGATACGTGCCATTGCTTTTTTCTGACCTCTTACTTTTTCAACCGCATAGATTTGTCCTTGTTCGTCGATTGATAAGATTGGTTTCACATTAAGCAAGGTTCCGAGAACAGCCGATGCTCGTCCAATCCGTCCACCTTTACGCAGATTTTCCAGATCATCTACAATAAAGTATAGCGAACGACTTTTCAAAATATGTTCAATACCTTCTACAATCTCATCTACTGTTTTGCCTTGTTCCGCAAGTCTTGCAGCGTGGACCACAGCCATACCAAAACCGTATGATGCTGATTTGGAGTCCAATATTGTTATATGATCATCTTGATCGATCATTGATTTCCCAATAAGTGCAGATTGATACGTCCCGCTAAGTCCAGAAGACAAATGAAGCGAAATAATGGAAGCCTCTGGATACTGCGTATGAATCGATTCATACATTTCTGCAAATTTGGCAGGGGAAGGCTGTGATGTAGTTGGTAATACTGATACAGACACCAGACGACGGTAAAACTCGGTCGCCTTAATATCTACACCATCTTGAAACGTTTCTTCACCGAAAAATAAACTTAACGGGATAATCCGTATACCATACTGTTCTGCTAGAGCAGCCGGAATATCTGCTGTACTATCAGTCACGATTATCGTATGTGCCATCGTTTCTCCCTCCTATCGTTCCTATTTTCAAGATTCTACCGAGAATAAGTAATGGTAAACGGGTTGACCACCTTCATGCATCTCAATCTCTGCATCCGGATATGTCTCTTCTAACCAGCCCATAAGTGCACTGGTGTCTTGATCATCTGCATCGTGCCCTACTAACACAGTCACTACTTCTTGTCCTTCTTCGATCATTTTGGACAGTAGTTGTTGACAGGTGGTTAGCATGAGATCACTAGCGGCTACAATTTTGGAATTATGAATTCCGATATATTGTCCTTCTTTAATATTCATATCTTCAATAACAGTATCACGTACAGCATTAGTCACTTGACCGGACTTCACATGTTGCAGTGCTTCATTCATATTGCTCTGATTGACACTGACATCTTCATCTTCTTGAAAAGCAAATGCCGCAGCAATCCCTTGTGGAATACTTTTACTTGGAATAACTGTGATGTGATGTGTTTCTTCTAATAAGTCTTTGGCTTGTTGAGCTGCCAGTACAATATTAGAGTTATTTGGCAAAATAAAGATATGGTCAGCTGACATACTTTCTACAGCTTTGACGAAATCTTCTGTACTCGGATTCATCGTTTGCCCGCCGGATAGAATCGCATCTACACCTAGACTTTTGAAAATATCAGAAATACCATCTCCTGATGATACCGCGATAAATCCATAAGCTGCCACTTCTTCTGCTGGAGGTGTAGCTGTTTCCTGAGCAGTCAGTGGTTGTGGTGGCATTTCAGCAAATACGTCTGGTGATGGCGCAATATCTAGTCCTGCTGATAATAGATCACGATGTTGCTCACGCATATTCAAAATATGAATCTGTGTAATCTCACCATAACGTAATGCCAGGTTCAATACTTCACCGGGTGCTTTGGAATGGACATGTACTTTGACCACTTCATCATCGGCAATAACAATAATTGAATCTCCATTCTTAGAAAGTTCCTGACGGAAAGATTCTTCATTAAAAGCAGCATTTTTGATATCACCGATCTGACGATTGATAAAAAACTCCATATCGTACAAGAACTCGATATCTTCGGTCTCCATACGAGATTGAGCAGAATGATCAGGAGTAGTGGTCGCTAATCCTTTAGCTTTATCCAAAGCTACGCTAGAACCTTGTACCGGAACACTTTCTCCAATATTCGCATAGATATCCGCTTGCTCTTGATTCACTTCATAACCATGTTGTAAGTAGTTATAGAAGCCTTCATAAATATAGACTAATCCTTGTCCACCTGAATCCACTACGCCTACTTGCTTGAGGATCGGTAACATTTCTTGAGTCTGTGCCAATGTTTCTTGAGCACGCTTGAGCACTTCGCCCATCAACTCGGTAATATCGGTCGTGCGACGTGAATAATAGAGTGCATGTTTGGCAGCTTCTTTGGCAACCGTTAAGATGGTTCCTTCTACCGGTTTCACGACTGCTTTATACGCTGATTCCACTCCACTTTGAAGAGCTGCTGCAAATTGATTCGCATTTAATTCTTCATATGAAGCCGCAGAACGACTGAATCCACGGAATAATTGAGATAAAATAACACCTGAATTACCACGTGCTCCCATCAATAACCCTTTAGATAATACGGTTGCAGTTGATCCAATAGCAGCCGAGTGATTACGCTTTAGTTCTGTAACGCCCGCAGTCATCGTCAAATTCATATTAGTGCCTGTGTCTCCATCAGGTACCGGAAACACATTGAGGGAATTGACGTGCTCTGCATGTTGTTGCAATCGCTCCGCTCCAGCCAGTACCATAGCGGTAAAATCAGTCCCATTTAAAAAACGCTTACTCAATGAAAATTCCCCTTCCTCATCATACCTATACATCCTGCCGGATCATATTTCGGTCAGGATATTCATTTTTAGTTGTAGTTAAGATTGTTGAAAAGCCATATTTGTATTTCATAAGGACTATAACAGACTATTCTCTATCAATGCCACTCTATCCATTACCACCATACCTACAAATTAGAACCTTGTCCTTGTACCAAGTACCAAAAATAGGCGAGAAGGTATAAAGAATAGACGATTTCTTATAAACGATCCAGAAATCATCAAGTCAGTTACCTTTAAGATCCAACAAAAAGATATACGTCGGACTATTTTACATTGTACTATAACCTACCATAGAAATAAATAAAGTATTTGACACTGTTGACTATAGTCAAATCGTTATGCTAATATGGTAGAAGTGTTGTTTTCATGCAGTTTTTTTGGAAATAGGAGGTGTAACTATGGCTCGCAAATGTTATGTAACAGGTAAAAAACCTGGTAGTGGTAATACTGTTTCTCACGCTAATAACCGCAATCGTCGTACTTGGGGCGTGAACGTTCAAAAAGTTCGCATCTTGGTAGACGGTAAACCAAAACGCGTATATGTCAGCACCCGTGCTTTGAAATCCGGTAAAGTGACTCGCGTATAATTTACGGCTAATACATTTGTATTATATGTAATGATGAAAAGCATCTCTAGCGATAGGGATGTTTTTTTGATTTCATTTTTAAATTATGGCTCAAACATTCCAAATATACATATACACCTATATAAAAAACCAGTAACTATTATCGTACTGATAACGTTACTGGTTTTTTTATGATATATATGCAATCACTACAAGATCATGAGTTGGTTAGTTCAAGCTATCTCGAATACTTTGGATCGCTTTAGCACGATCAGGAGCTCCAAAGATAGCACTTCCTGCTACTAACACATCTGCACCTGCATCCACGACCAATTTGGCAGTTGTTGCGGAGATGCCTCCATCGACTTCGATATGAAAAGCCGTATGACCTTTCGCGTTAGCCCAATCACGTAATTGTTTTACTTTATCGACCATACGTGGGATAAACGCTTGTCCACCAAAACCCGGGTTAACGGTCATCACAAGTACCATATCCAAATCATCCAATACTTCTTCAATCGCAGAGATCGGAGTTGCAGGATTCAAAGCGACCCCTACTTTCACACCATGCTCTTTGATCAAATGAATAACACGATGTAAATGTACACATGCTTCTGCATGCACAGTAATCATATGTGCGCCTGCTTTAACAAAATCAGCAATATAATTTTCTGGATTTTCGATCATTAGATGCACATCTACAAACAATCCTGTATGCGGAGCCACCGCCTGTAATACAGGAGCACCGAATGTAATATTAGGTACAAAATGACCATCCATTACATCAACATGTAACCAATCTGCTCCACTACGTTCGATTTCTGCGATTTCTGCACCTAATTTGGCAAAATCAGCAGACAAGATCGAAGGCGCAATTTTGATAGGGTTCATCGTTCAATACCTCCGTTTTTCATCTTTCATTTCTTGATAAAATAATTGATAGTGCTTATAGCGACTTTCTGCGATTTCACCTTTAGCTAATGCTTCGGTTACTTTACAGCCCGGCTCGTGTAAATGAGTACATCCACGGAACTTACAACCGTCTGAGTATTCATTGAACTCACGGAAACATGATCCCAAGTCTTCTAAATCTACACCAAGCTGTGTAAAGTTCATCTGACTGAATCCCGGAGTATCGGCTACATAACCACCGCCATCAAGCTCTATCAGCTCGACATGGCGTGTCGTATGCCGTCCACGTCCAAGTCGCATACTGATCTCGCTAGTATTGATTGTACTTCCAGGAATAATAGCATTCAGTAAAGAAGATTTACCCACACCTGATTGTCCTGCAAACATACTAATTCGATTCGATAATTCTGCACGAATCGATGCTGTACCTAAACCGTCTTCCGCACTGGTCAAAATGACTTTATAACCAATTTGTTCATACAGTAGACGTGCTTGCTCCACTTCAGCTAATGTTTGAGTATCGTCTGGATCGATCAAGTCCATTTTGCTAAAACAAATCAATGGTTCTAGATTCGCATCTTCCACATGAACCAGAAATTTATCTAATAAATGTAGACTCAAATCCGGTTCTTTCACTGAAAACAGAAGAACAGCTTGTTCAATATTGGCCACAGGTGGACGAATCAACTCTGTTTTTCGAGGTAATAATTCTTCCACTGTACCTTCTCCATTTTCAGTTAACGAATACAACACTTGATCGCCGACTAAAGGCGCAATCCCTTTTTTCTTAAGAATACCGCGTCCACGACACTGAACTGTTTTCCGGTGATCCCCGCCCGAGGCTATATCATCGACTTGTTGTTGTACATAATAGTAGCCGCTTAAAGCTTTGACGATTAAGCCCTGTAGCATGTGATTACGTCCCCTCATGGATAAAGCTTATTTCTTTGGATTGTGCATTCTTATGGTTACTGGTTTATACATGATCACTATTACGGTGTACTGGTATCTCCACTATCCGCTGTTCCTTCTTCTGTTGTTGGATCAGTCGTCGCAGTTCCATCTGTAGCTGGATCAGTCGGTGTAGTGCCTTGACCGTCTACTGGTGGATCTACGGCAGGATCATCTGTTCCCGTGCCTGTGCCTGTACTTCCACCATTATCGACCGGTGGAACTTCAACAGGAGCGTCTGGTTCGACTACAGTTTCTTGTACAGTACCTTGCTTCGCTTCGTTATACCCAATCGCGTACGTATCAATAAATTCACCATCACGATAGATTGATACAGCTCCATCTCGATTTGGTCCCAAAACCATATTCACTTTTAGCGATTGACGTGAATTGATTGTTTTGGTTCCCCAATCTTTGTTTTCACCAGTAGCATCGGTATATTTAATATTGATTTTGCTTGATTTGCCTGCTGTAGCTGGCGGAATAGATACGGAGTACGTATAGTCGAATGCTTCTGGCGGATACCCAGAGCTCACCCAGAACGATACTTTACTTCCTTTGCTTAATGAATTACCGGAAGCAGGGTTTTGTCGGGTCACTTTACCATTCGCTACAGTATAGCTGGTTTCTTGCCCTACATCGCCTACAGCAAATCCGTTAGAAGATAGTTTGGATTGCGCCTCTGATTGACTCATACCGGTTAGATCAGGTACTGAAGCTGTAGCTGTTCCTTTACTTACAGTCACCGTGACTGTTGTCGTTGCGGGATCAACATCTGCATTCGCTCCTGGAGTCTGATCAAATACGGTTCCACTATCTACATTGTCATTATTTGCATCTATACGTGTTATCTGATCTTCTTTGAATCCTTCAGCAAGTAAAAGTTTACGTGCATCTTCATATGTTTTGGCATTCAGATCAGGCATTTTGGATAACTCTTTTTCAGCGGTAACCGTAATATCAATTATAGCGCCCTCTTTGACCATCGATCCCGCGTCTTTACTCTGGGCGATAACAATACCGGCAGGTTGTCCTTCTTTGTATTCACTTGTGACCTGACCGATTTCTAATCCCTGAGCATCCACTAGCTTCTTGGCGTTATCCTGTGTCTGATTGATCAGATTCGGTACAGCCACATCTGCCACTTCTAAAGTCGAGCGAACATACATCGTCGCAATCGTCATCAGTGCCAGCAAGACGACAACCGCAGAAATCCAAATCGTCGGCTTCACCCATCTACGCTGTTTCTTCGAAGGCGCAGACGAGCGTGACATTTCACGATCAGACTTACGATCATCATCCCCAATAGGAATCGAAGTCGGGCGAATTGCGGATATAACTCGTGTCTGTTCATCATCATCAATCGTAGGGAAATACACTTTGGTTTCACTACGACGTTCTGGTAAAAGACAAGTGTCCAAATCTTGCAACATTTCATGCGCCGAGTTATAACGTTCCGAAGGATTTTTGCGCATAGATTTCAAAATAATATTTTCTACACTTTGCGGAATCAGCGGATTGATCAACCGCGGTTCTTCAAATTCATCTTGTAAATGCTTAAGCGCTACACTAATAGGACTTTCGCCCAGAAAAGGAAGTCGCCCAGTGAGCATTTGATACAATACAATACCCAGTGAATACAGATCAGACTTCTCGCCTGTAGCCACACCTTTAGCATGTTCAGGTGAAAAGTAATGCACCGAACCGACCACAGAGCCTGTCTGTGTAATCGTTGTAGAGGTGACAGCACGAGCGATACCAAAATCGGTTACTTTGACCCGGCCATTACGTCCGATCAAAATATTATGCGGTTTGATATCACGATGAATAATCTGATTATGATGAGCATGATCTAGTGCATCGCAGATTTGGGAAGCAATTCGTATCGCTTCATCTACAGGCAAAGGCGCACGTTCTTTGATCACTTCATTTAAATTGTAACCTTGTACATATTCCATCACGATATAGTGAATATCGCCTTCTTGTCCGACATCATAGATGCTGACCACATTAGGATGTGATAAGGAAGCCGCCGATTGAGCTTCACGACGAAAACGGCGAATAAATTCTTCATCATATACAAATTGCTGGCGCAAAACTTTGATGGCAACATGACGATTAAGCAGCACATCGCGCGCATTATATACAAGCGCCATACCACCGCCACCGATTTCCTCGATGACTTCATAACGGCCGCCTAGCGTATGTCCGATCATTGTTCCCACCCCTTCGTGCTTAACTCTACTGTAGAGTCATCCATTTCGAACAGGGCAACAGTAATATTATCTTCGCCACCAGCTTCTAGGGCTAATGCTACTAAATGCTTCGCGCGTTCTTCAAGTGCAATACCTGCTAACGCAACGGTCTCGATCTGCTGATTACCAATCATATTGGTTAAGCCATCGCTACATAGTAATAACACTTCGCCAACTTTAAGCTGAATATCGTCAATTTCAACGACAACTTCTGCATCTGTACCCAGCGCACGTGTTAATACATTACGGCGCGGATGAACAGCTGCTTCTTCTTGGGTGATCTGATGATTTTTGAGTAATTCATTGACCAGTGTATGATCTTGCGTTAATAGACGTAATGCTTCTTCGCCTACCAGATAAGCGCGGCTATCACCGATATGACCGATAATGCCGCTATTACCGCGTAGCAATACAGCTACAACAGTCGTTCCCATATTGTGGTAACTGTCGTCCATTTGAGCAGTATGAAAAACAACATTATTCGCATGTAAAATAGCATCATGTAATGCGGCACGACATGCTTCAAGCGATAAGCCCGCTTCTAGCCCTTGCAGATCACCAATAATCGTCTGCACTGCCAGTTGACTTGCTGTATCGCCAGCACGATGTCCGCCCATACCATCAGCAACTATACCTAATGTATATTCCTGTTGAATTGAACCAATCCATACTGAATCTTCATTCACTTGTCGAACGTGTCCCCTATCACTATGTTGCGCTGTTCTAATCAAATGTGATCACCTCGCAGTCGACTCCATGTGTTTCGCTCGTAATTGTCCACAAGCAGCAGCGATATCGTGTCCTTGCTCACGACGGATCGTTACATTCACACCTTTGTCTGATAAAATACGCTGGAATTCAAAAATATCTTTGCGCGGGGTACGCACATAATCACGTTCTGGAACATAGTTAACAGGAATCAAATTGACATGACACATCATTGTTTTGAGAACATCTGCTAATTCTTCTGCATGCTCAGGTTGATCATTAACGCCACCAATCAACGCATATTCAAACGTAATCCGGCGACCTGTTTTCTTCAAATAATAACGAAGAGATTCCATCACATCATCAAAAGGAAAACGACGGTTAACCGGCATTAATTTAGAACGTAATTTATCATTCGGTGCATGAATAGAGATCGCTAGATTGATCTGCGTATCTTCATCTGCAAATTTGTAAATATTCGGTACGATTCCACTTGTAGAAACAGTGATATGACGTTGACCGATATTCAATCCTTTTTCATGAATCATAATCCGTAAAAAGGTCATTGTTGCTTCATAGTTTTCAAAAGGTTCACCTGAACCCATAATAACGATACTGCTTACCCGTTCATTTGTTTCATCCAAAATCTTCTGTGCTTGAACAACCTGAGCAACAATTTCACCTGCTGTCAGATTACGTTTCAATCCGCCCAGTGTGGATGCACAGAATGTACAACCGATACGACAACCTACCTGTGTCGTTACACAGATACTATTTCCGTAGTTGTGACGCATAATAACCGTCTCGATCGCATGAGCATCATGCAGACCAAATAAAAACTTAACCGTACCATCTTTAGACTGCATTTTTGTAATCTCATCCAATAGAACAAAAGAAAACTGGTCGTCTAGTTTAGCGCGAAGTTCCTTGGAAAGGTTAGTCATTTCCTCAAACGAAGTCACACGCTTCACATACAGCCAGTCGAAAATTTGTCCTGCACGGAAAGCAGGTTCATTATTTTCTTTTGCCCAGTTCTGTAGATCTTCCAAAGCATAATCATATATAAAAGGTTTCATTACAATTATCACACCTATTCTCAAATTCTTTTCATTTTTTGATACTACTGATTACATGACGGTCAACATTGAATTTCATCCTTACTATTCTAGCATAAAACAATCAAACCCTAAAGAGTCTGTTCATTAAGATATCGTCATATTTATCACAACTTTGTTCATTTTACAGATTATAGACTCATATTTATTTATAAACATAGCAAAAGTCGCTTTATTCAAGGCATATTTCGTTATCCTAAGATATCCAGCCAAGATCCATTACGATAGTTGCTGAATCAGAATTTGTGCTGCTTCACGAGCATGAACAGCTGCCTCTGGCTCTGTTTGTAGCATATAAGTCATTATAGCTCCTTCTACTAACATATATAGAGTGCTAGCTAACATTTGCGATTGTTTAACATTGCACTGTTCTACCAGTGATGCAATATAATCACGTAGATACACTTTATATTGATGAGAAGCTACAAAGTAAGGATGATTATCATCTGAAAATTCCGAAGCTGTTTTGATAAAAGCACAGCCTGTAAAATCTGGCGCTACAAACCATTCTCCTAACACATCATAGACAGCTAGCAAACGATTTTGTGGTGTACCTCCGCGACGATCAACAGAAGATTCGAACCAATCTCTCCACTGTTCATCCTGTCTTTTCAGATAAGACAAAACAAGTTCATCTTTGGATGGAAAATGATTATATAACGTCATTTTGGCGACTTTAGATTCGGCGACGACTTGATCGACACCTGTAGCACGAATCCCCTGTTTATTAAAAAGTTCAGAAGCGACTCGCAGAATCTGTTCTTTTTTACTTTTATTAACCATCACATAACCTCTATTCCCAAAAGCTTTTGCAATTGATTATCAATATATACAGACCTGTAAGTTTATATTAAATCGACTCCAATGTAAATACAAATAAAATAGCTTGAAACTATACAGACCTGTATGTATAATTTAAAAAGTGATAGCACCATTACACATTGCAATTCAAAACTAAAACTGAGGTGATCTCTATGAACGTGAAGCATAAGTATGAGCTGGTTAATGGTTTAAACATTTTTTATCGAGAAGCAGGTAATCGCAATCATCCCACGATTTTGTTACTACACGGATTCCCATCTTCCTCGCATATGTACCGTAATCTTATGATTCAACTTGCTGATCGTTACCATGTTATTGCTCCTGACTATCCAGGGTTTGGTAACAGCGATCAACCGCCAATGGCTGATTTCGAGTATACGTTCGACAGTATTGCTCATCTGATCAACGATTTTGTTGAACAATTAAACTTGGCTACGTACAGTATCTACGTACATGATTACGGCGCTCCAGTTGGCTATCGTCTAGCCGTTATGCATCCAGAACGTGTTCAAGCGATTATTTCTCAGAATGGTAATGCTTATGAAGTGGGACTTGAATCTGCATGGGCACCTATCCAAGCTTTTTGGAAAAATCCTAACGATGCTGCGATTCGTCAAGATGTGCTTGACATATTAACAATCGAAGTTACAAAACATCAATATGTAAATGGAACGCGTGACCCTGAATCCATTAGTCCAGACAATTGGAACAACGATCAGATTCATCTGGATCGAGAAGGTAATCAAGAGATTCAACTGGCGCTCTATTTTGATTATCAGAACAATCTGAAGCAATATCCAACATGGCATGAATACTTCCGTACTTATCAACCACCTGTTCTTGTCGCGTGGGGTAAAAATGATATGTTTTTTGGAGTCAAAGGAGCCTTAGCGTATATGGATGATCTTGAAGATGTAGATGTTCATTTGTTGAACACAGGGCATTTTCCACTGGAAGAAGATTTAGCGATTAGCGTTGATCTGATTCGACACTTTTTAGAGACTCGATTAACCGGTTCATCCTTATAAATATACAGACCTGTCTATTTAAAAGTGAATTTCTTTTCCAACATAAAAAGCGCCCAAAAGGCGCTTTCTTTGTATATCATTTATTTTAGTGACTGTTTTTACGTAGTGCTGCAATATAGAATCCATCTGAATGAAAATCTTGCGGTAAAATCTGTACACCTGTTGTAGCATGATTGGTAGTGATCGGTGCAAAAGGAACCACTTCAAACTGCTTGTTTTGATGTAAAAAAGATTCCACAATCGCTTCATTTTCACTACGTTCAATCGTACATGTACTGTATACCAGAATACCATCAGGCTTGAGTAAAGTAGACATATTCTGCAACAACTGTTGTTGTAACTGCACGATTTCTTTGATATCTGCCATACTTTTATTCCATTTGAGATCAGGTTTACGACGAATAACGCCTAGACCGGAACATGGAGCATCTAACAATATCCGGTCAAAAGAACCCGCAGGATAACGTTCTGCTAGTGTTAAGGCATCACCAACGGTCGTTTCGATAATCGAAAGTTGTAGACGTTCTGCCTGATCATCAACCAACTGACGCTTATGCTCATGAATATCGTTAGCTACAATATGGCCGTTGTTATTCATTTTCTCTGCCAAATGAACACTTTTCCCACCGGGAGCCGCGCAACAATCGAGTACATTCATTCCAGCTTGAACTTGTACCGCTTCTGCCACTAACATCGAACTTTCATCTTGTACCGAAATCAATCCTTCTTGATACCATGATGTCAACGCCATATTACCGCCACCATGTACCAGAATACCATCTGGAGATAATGGAGAAATTTCTACCTCGTATCCTTCACTTTGTAACAATTCCAACATCGCTGTACGAGAAGTACGATGCGTATTTACACGAATACTTACCGATGGAGCTTCATTATTGGAAATACAGATTTGCTCTGCTGTTGCTTCATCATATTGCTTGATCCAACGTGCTACCATCCATTCAGGGAATGAATGTTGCAATGATATTCTTTGGGCTGCTGGCAAATCTTGCGGAATAACTAATTCTTCACGACGACGAATCACATTACGCAAGACACCATTAACCATTCCTGATATGCCTTGATGCCCACGACGCTTCGCAATATTAACCGCTTCATTTACAGCCGCATGCGCAGGAATACGATCAAGATAATAGATTTGATAAAAGCTAAACCGTAACAGATTACGTACCCATGGTTGAAGTTTATTTAAGCCTTTAGCCACAAATTGTCCAAGGAAATAATCAATCGTATTCAGACGTGAAATCGTACCGTACACTAGCTCTGTAGCGAGTCCAATATCGGCACGTTCCAAACGAATACGATTGAGCATTTGATTGAGAACAAGATTACTATATGAACCTTCTTCTTCCACAGCAGTAAGTACTTCCAAAGCTACTTCACGAGCTGTTGTAGGACGAACCGATTTGCTTTTGGGATCCGATTTCGTTTTGGTGCTATTTGCTAACGGGCTATCCGCATTCGGTTGACGTTTGGATTTGTTGTTATGATTTTGATTATTCACCCGAGCACCGTACCTTTAGTCATTGACGTTCCGCGTACAAATTCAGACGCTTTGAGCGCTTTTTTACCCGCAGGTTGAATCTCTATAAGTGTCACTGTGCTGTCGCCTGTACGAACAACGATACCTTCTGGAGACAAGTCTAAAACAGTCCCAGGTTTGGCATCGAGTGCAGCACCTGTTAAAGTGACATCGGTAGCAGGTTTGCTCATTTTCCATACTTTGAATACTTCACCGTTCCATAACGTGAATCCACCGGAAAACGGTACAAGACCACGCACTTGATTATATAATTCACGACTGGTTTTCGACCAATCCAACTGTTCATCTTCACGAGTTAGGTTCGGAGCATAGGTTGATTCATCATCATTTTGCGGTTCTGCGTCAACTTTACCTTCTAACAAACGTGGCAATTCTTGACGAAGAATTGTTGCTCCCGCTTCACTCATTTTGGCAAATAAGGTACCTGATGTATCTTCATCCGTAATCGGAACTTCAATCTTGGAGATCATATCCCCTGTATCAAGTCCCTCTGCCATATACATCAGTGTAATCCCTGTTACTGTCTCACCATTAATAATACACCGCTGAATCGGCGCACCACCACGATATTTAGGCAACAAAGAACCATGAATATTGACACAACCTAGACGAGGAAGATCAAGTACTGCTTTGGGCAAAATCTGTCCAAAAGCAGCCGTTACGATCAAATCAGGTTCATAAGCGGCTAGTTCTGCAATAGATTCTGGATTTCTCATCCGCTGTGGTTGAAGAACAGGAATACCATGTTCTACAGCTGCCGCTTTGACAGGCGTAGGTGTTAATACTTTTTTACGACCTTGAGGACGATCGGGTTGAGTTACGACACAGACTACGTTCATGCCTTCTTCAATCAGAACATTCAAGCTATGCACAGCAAAATCAGGTGTGCCCATAAATGCAATTTTCACGATAGACTTATTCCCCTTCCTCATCTAGCTTACGATCATAGACACGTTCTGCGATATCGGTAAACAGTACACCATTCAAGTGATCGATCTCATGTTGAAAAGCACGTGCTAATAGATCACGACCTGTGATTGTCACTTCTTCACCATTACGATCTAACCCTTTAACCGTTACTTCCAACGCACGACGAACTTGACCATTTAGACCTGGAATACTCAGACAGCCTTCAGTGCCTAATTGCTCGCCATTGCTTTCTATAATTTCAGGATTAATGAGTTCGATCAATCCGTTATCATCGCCTACATCAACTACAATAAGACGTTTCAAAATCCCAACTTGTGGCGCAGCAAGACCTACACCATCTGCATCATACATCGTGTCCGCCATATCGGTTAACAACTTTTGTACATTGGGTGTAATTTTAGTCACTTCTTTTGCTTTTTTGTGAAGCACGTCATCCGGTTCAGTTACAATAATACGTATAGCCATTCTTTATCCCGTCCTTTATGTCATCTCTCTACTTTTGCGTTGTTACTATTTTGCATAAACCCTTTTTACATTAATACCTGTGGATCGACATCGATACTGATTAATAATTCTTTATCACGTACGCTGTCTTGCAATTGTTCTGCCACATGCTCTGCAAGCTTGGCAACGTCCATATCTCCACGCCATTTTATCATACATTGGAATCGGTATCTATTTTTTAAGCGTGGGATTGGCGAAGCGACAGGACCTAATACATCCAGAGCTTCATTTGAAAATCGTTCCAGACTACCTAACCAACCCAATTTAGAGGCTTGATCTTTAATCATCTGTGTATAATTTTCAGCAATTCGTACTAACAAAGCTAACTTCTCATGAGAAAAGGTAATCAGTGCTAGACGGCAATAAGGTGGATACCCTAATGTCTGACGATGCTTTAATTCTTCACGTACAAATGAATGATAATCGTGATGACTGGCATGTATGACCGAATAATGCTCTGGATTATACGTCTGCACAATCACTTCGCCTGGTAAATGATGACGACCGGCTCGACCAGCTACCTGTGTAAGTAGTTGGAACGTTTTCTCCGCTGCCCGAAAATCAGGTAAATGTAACGCCGAATCGGCAGCAATAACACCAACCAGTGTCACATCTGGAAAATCCAATCCTTTCGCTACCATTTGGGTACCTAACAGTAAATCCGCTTTTTTATCTCGGAATTGATTTAATAATTTCTCATGTGACCCTTTTTGCGTGGTTGTATCAACATCCATCCGTACAACACGAATACCGGGAAATAACTTCGCCAATTCTTCTTCGACACGCTGTGTTCCTGTGCCAAAATAACGAATATGCTCGCTACCACATTCCGGGCATATTTGCGGAGCCGGTTCAGCATGACCACAATAGTGACAACGTAGACTGTTCGAGCGCTGATGATAGGTGAGTGAGATATCGCAGTTCGGACATTCAGCTACATATCCACAAGTACGACACATAACAAAAGTAGAATGACCACGTCGATTAAGCAAAAGAACAGTTTGTTGCTTTTTCTCTAACCGATCTTCTATCGCTTGGTGAAGCGGTCGGCTAAACATCGAGCGGTTGCCTTCTTTCAACTCTTCACGCATATCAATAATCTCTACAGCTGGAAGCTCACTTCCAAGTGCACGTCCATGAATTTCCAATAAGGTTGGCATAAATTCATCATTTGCTTGGGATCTAGCTGCATAATAACTTTCCAATGAAGGGGTAGCTGATCCCAAAATAACCACTGCATTATGCTGATGAGCACGATGAATAGCTACATCACGAGCATGGTACTTCGGACTTTCTTCTTGCTTATACGAAGTCTCATGCTCTTCATCCATAATAATTAAGCCCAGATTAGAAAAAGGAGCAAAAATCGCTGATCGTGCCCCAATAGCAACTTGCGATTTGCCTTCACGGATTTTGCGCCACTCATCATAACGTTCCCCACTGGATAAACGGCTATGCATCACTGCTACACGATCGCCAAACCGACCTTTGAATCGCTCAACCATCTGCGGAGTCAGTGCAATCTCAGGTACCAACATAATCGCTTGTCGATCTTGTTCAATCACACGCTGAATACATTGCAGATACACTTCTGTTTTACCACTGCCTGTAATCCCGTGAATTAAATATTCACCTTTTTCCCGCTTGTTAATACGGCTGATGATCGAGTTATATACCTGTTGCTGTTCATCGGTTAATGTAAATGGAGTAGTAGGTGTAAAGTTACGATCTTGATAAGGATCACGATACACTTCCATATCCATAATAGCGATATATCCTTTGTCGGCTAAAGCTTTCACTGTACTGGCTGTTACGCCAAGCACCGTCATAATTTCTTTCAACGGTACATCGCCGCCTGTATCTGCGATATACGTTAGTACTTCTTGCTGACGTTTGGCTTTGGCAGGAAATTCTTCAATAATCGTACGAATCTCATCTTCTGGCAAATGTAAAGAAACCGTTCGAACAGTTTTCTTTTGCACTTTATCACGTATGCTACGGCTTTCTAATAATATGCCTCGTTGTAATAACGATTTGATAATATGCGCTTGTTCACCAAAACGTCGACTTAACAATTCCATTCGCACTTCTTGTTGCTTTTGAATATGAGAGATAATCTGTTCTTCTTCATCGGTTAATAAAGATGCTGTAGCATCAAAAAGAGAATCTTCGCCTACCCAAGATTCACGTTCAGCCACTCGAATATACCGTTCTGCTTTACCTTTCAAAGCCGCAGGTAACATCGATTGAAGCGCAGTAATCCGATGACAAGCATATTTGGCGCTCATCCATTCAGACAATTCTACTAATTCTTCTGAAAGTGGAGGCACAAGATCAAGTAATTCCTGCAATGCTTTGAGCTTTGCAGCAGGTGTCTCTGATGTTCCACTTAATCCAATAACAAATCCTTGTAATGTACGTGGGCCAAAAGGAACACCGACACGACTCCCTACTTCTAACCATCCTTGCATCGATTCCGGCACAATATAGTCAAATGGACGATCTGTGCCCCGGCTAGGTACATCAACAATCACCTGAGCAATAAGCGTCATGAGGTAGACACTCCATTCAGCCGTTTAGCTACTACACTCAACAATTGGATTGCTACGTCATCTTTACTCATCAAAGGCAGATCCATTACTAATCCATCAGCATCATAAATCTGAACTACATTGGTATCTGTACCAAAACCAGCTCCAACTGTAGTGACATCATTAGCGACTAATAGATCACAGTTTTTGCGTTTTAATTTGCCCATAGCATGTTCAGCCACATCATTCGTTTCTGCGGCAAATCCAATCAGGAATTGTCCCTGTTTGCGTTGACCCAGACTTTCCAAAATATCGACTGTTTTTTCGAGTTCTAATGTAAGCCCCTCGTCTTTTTTCTTCATTTTGGTATCGTATACAGTGCGTGGACGATAATCTGCAACAGCTGCTGTTTGAACCATAATATCGGTGCTGTTCCATTCTCCTAATACAGCCTCATACATATCTTGAGCAGACTGAACACGTACAGTCTCGATCCCTTCAGGTAAAGGTACTTGAACCGTCCCTGCGATCAGTCGTACCGATGCACCCATATCACGAGCCGCTTTAGCAATGGCAATCCCCATTTTGCCGGAAGAATCATTCGTAATAAAGCGAACAGGATCAATCCGTTCCACGGTTGCACCTGCAGTGACTGTTACTTTTTTGCCTGCTAATGCTTGACTTAACTGATTACGATGAGCCTGAGCTTGAAAAAAGTCTTGTACTACTCTAATAATCGTCTCCGGTTCTTCCAAACGTCCTTTGCCAACATAACCACAAGCAAGCATTCCACTTCCCGGCTCGATCATTAGCACACCTCTACTGACCAGTGTATTCATATTCTGCACCACGGCTGGATGCTGGTACATGTGTACATTCATTGCTGGAGCTACCATGATTGGAGCCATCGTTGCAAGCAAAGTTGAAGAAAGCATATCATCTGCTAGTCCATGAGCCATTTTAGCTATTGTATTTGCTGTGGCTGGAGCAATTAATACTAGATCAGCTAGATCGGCTAGATTAATATGCGTGACTACTTCTGGATCACGTTCGTCAAATGTATCTATATGAACCGGGTTACGAGAGAGCGTCTGTAGGGTAAGTTCGGTAATAAATTTAGAAGCTGAACGTGTCATAATAACATGTACATCTGCTCCTTGTTTTACCAATCCGCTACATAACGCTGCCGCTTTGTAAGCAGCGATTCCGCCAGTAATCCCTAGCACAATCTTTTTACCTTGCAGCATCTCTATCTCCCCGCTTTCGTTTAGTTTGAGCAATTATTCATCCCTTTATTATACCGCTTTTTGTAGTAAAAAGGGAATAACAGTGATCATTTCGAGAACTTTTCAAAAAAAATAACAACCTTTCGGTTGTTAGCAAGTGGCGCCGGGGACCGTATTTAATTATACATTATATAGCGGACCCCTTTACCTAGACCCTTACTTCTTACTCGTCGTCATACTCTGTTTCTGTTCTGCGTTCAATGCGAAGAATATCGTTATAGATTTCTTCTAATGCAATACCTACATATTTGCTCGCATGAGCATCTTTCAATTCACTAGTGCTACCTTCGCGCAATTGTCTTGCACGACGGGAAGCTGCAACAACAAGAGAGTACTTACTGTCGACTTTAGTCATCATTTCATCAATAGAAGGATATAACATTAGATACACACACCTCTTCGTGTTCTGCGAAATAAACTTCCGCAGGACTTATTTTGTAATCTTACAATGTTCTGCGACAATAATACTCTGGATTCGCATACATGCTAGATCAATTTCATCATTGACTACAGAGTAATCATAATGCTTCATCAATTCCAACTCGTCAGCAGCTACCGTCATCCGATTCATAATCGTATCTACGGTTTCAGTTCCACGCCCATGCAGACGTTGTTCCAATTCTTCAAACGAAGGTGGAGTCAAAAAAATAAATACGCCTTCTGGAAACTTCTCCATGACTTTCAAAGCACCTTGTACTTCGATTTCAAGGAAAATATCGTTACCCGCATTCAGCGTATCTTCTACAAAATCACGTGGAGTGCCATAGAAGTTACCTACATACTCCGCATGTTCCAGCAATCGATCATTTTGGATCATTGACTGGAATTGTTCATGACTTTTGAAAAAGTAATTCACTCCGTCCACTTCACCTGCACGAGGCTGACGAGTGGTTGCAGATACAGAATAGATCAACTCAGGCATGCGCGTCCGAAGAGCACTGCATACCGTCCCTTTACCGACACCAGACGGGCCGGATAACACAAATAATAATCCTTTAGACATGGTACACTCCATTTTAGGCTGTTGCGTCGTCCGGTCTGTACTGGATTGATCAACAGCCTCTTTTTGTTTATTCGTCGTGATCATCATCTTTGGTAGATAGACGATGTGCTACGGTTTCCGGTTGCACTGCGGAAAGAATCACATGATCGCTATCTGTAATGATAACAGCACGAGTACGACGACCATATGTGGCATCAATGAGCATATGACGATCGCGTGCTTCCTGAATAATTCTTTTGATTGGTGCAGACTCAGGGCTTACTATAGAAATAATCCGATTAGCGGATACAATATTTCCGAAGCCAATATTGATAAGTTTGATGGCCATCTTCAGGTTTTTCCCCCTATACATTTGACTCATTTACGCCGAAATGAGGTCGCTAACTTGCATTCATTCCAAATTTGCAGCTTGTTCACGGATTTTTTCCAGTTCCGCTTTCATCTCAACCACATGATTAGTCAGAGCCAGATGATTTGCTTTGGAACCAATTGTATTCACTTCTCTATTCATTTCTTGAATCAAAAAATCAAGTCTACGCCCTATCGCATCATTACTTTCGAGCAATAACCTGCACTGCTGAAAATGGCTATTCAAACGTGTCAATTCTTCATCAATATTTGAACGATCTGCAAATACGGCGATCTCCATGCTAATTCTGGAATCATCCCAATGATAACTTCCATCCTGAAGTTCAGATAATCGCTGTACCAGACGTACACGATGTTCTTCTACTACAGTAGGTGCTAATTCACACATCTTCCGATAATGCTGCTCTAGTAAATTCAGACGCTCCCGCAAATCGTTAGCTAAATGAATCCCTTCTCGTGCACGCATTTCCAGTAAATTATGAAGTGCTTCTTGTAGCCCCTGACCAAGAATCTGTTGCCACTGTGCTTGTCCTTCTTCATCTGCCAATTCCGAAGGTTGCTCAGTCGTCATTACTCCCGGTAATGCAAGCAATTGGTTAATATCCAACGTTCCATTCATACCATAACGCTCTGTTAGCTCTTGACCTGCTTGTAAATAAGACTGGACATTCGCATGGTTGAGCTTCAGAGACGGAACTTGCCCTGTATCTTGCTCTTTGTTCATAAATACATCTATCCGTCCACGCTTGATCGCATCTTGAATCAGTCGTTTGAGACTGTCCTCCATTTGACCCCATTCGCGTGGTATACGCATCACGATTTCGCAATAACGATGATTGACGGATTTGACTTCAATCTGGACTTTGTAGCCGCCAAATTGCACGGCGGACTGACCGTATCCGGTCATACTGAATGACATCGGCATCACATCCGTTATCCTATTGTAATTGATTATCTAGTGTGAAACAAGGGGTTTGGACGGCGCTTTGCTTTTGTCCATATATATTCAGTTAGCTGTACGCTCATATCATAAAACATAAACGGAGTCATAATATATATTCCATTAAAATGTTCCATAGCGACATCCAGCAGTTCTTTAGCGATCACTACGCCTGTAGCTCTGCCTTCTTCACCTTCGAGTCCAGCCATTCGTCCACGTACTTCATCCGATAATTGGATACCCGGAACTTCATTATGAAGATATTCTGCATTACGCCCGCTCGCAAGTGGCATAATGCCGATAAAAATAGGAATATCCAAATGTTTGGTCGCTTCGCGAATATCAGCAATCAACTGCACATCGTAGACAGGCTGAGTCATAATATAATCAGCACCGGCAGCGATTTTCTTTTCCAGACGAACGACTGCTTTGTCGAGATGTTTTACATTCGGGTTAAAGGCTGCCCCTACAACGAACTTGGCACGTTGTTTGAGTGGTTTACCTGAGAAAGCAATGCCTTCATTCAATTGCTTGATCATTTTGATCATATCAAATGAAGTCATATCGTAGACCGAACTTGCTCCTGGCAAATCACCAAATTTAGACGGATCACCTGTTACCGCTAGAACATGATCAATACCCAATGCATCGAATCCCATCATATGCGATTGACTACCGATCATATTGCGATCACGACAAGCAATATGGATCAAAGGGCGAATACCTGCTTCACGTTGCACAATATGTCCAAGTGCCATATTACTCATTCGAGTAACTGCTAGCGAATTGTCTGCTAGAGTTAATGCATCCACTCCTGCTTCTTTAAGCGCAGCTGCTCCTTTGAGAAAGCGAGTGATATCCAGATCACGAGGTGGATCAAGTTCAACGATAACAGTTGGACGTTCGCGCACTAGATCAACCAGTGTTGGCGGTACATCTTCTCCATTACGATCACTTTCATCCATAATTGCATTTTCTATGGTTACACTGATCTGTGGAGTAGGTTTTTGTACATTTGAAAAGTCTAATGTCTCCGGTGTATATCCTTCTAGTGCTCTTGCGATTGCAGCGATATGTTCAGGTGTAGTTCCACAACATCCACCGATCACTCTGGCACCTAACTCGGCAAATCGAACACTCCGTTGACCAAAATAAGCCGGACTTGCTCCATAACGATATTCACCATCAACGTAATCAGCGACACCAGCATCTGGATAAACAGATAACGGTAACGATACTTTTCCTTGAATCGCTTCAAGTGCATGTAGTGTTCCATTAGGACCCACACGGCAATTAAGACCAACCATATCTGCTCCTGCATCCGTTAACAAAGCAAACGCATCTGGCAAAGCAAATCCATCTAACGTCCGAATCGCATCTTCTACTGTTAATTGGCACATGACAGGAATATCAGTAAGTTTGCGTACCTGCCGTAAAGCAATCGCAAGTTCTTCCACTTCAAAAAACGTTTCTAACAAAATTCCATCTACACCTTCATCTAATAACGAAGATACTTGTTGTCTAAAATATTGGCGTAATTCAGACCTCGGAATATTGGTACGTTTACCATTGCGAATCGCTCCGACTGAACCAACGACATAAGCTTGATCCCCAGCTGCTGCCCGGGCAATACGTACCCCTGCGCGATTAATTTCATCGACTTTATCTTCAAGCCCATATTTAGATAATCGATCATAATTAGCAGAAAATGTATTGGTCTCAATCATTTGAGCACCTGCATTAACATATTGACGGTGTACATCTTCTATAATATGTGGACGAATCAAATTAAGTTCTTCATAAGAGATCCCTACTGGAAATCCTAATTGATATAAATAGGTTCCCATCGCTCCATCACCTATAATCACGCTATCTGTCCATTTGGAACGCAAATCTGGCTTCATTGTATAGTCCACCCCACTGGATTCATTTACGTTCTAATGTAGCACAAAAACAAGAGCTATAAGACGTTCAAACGGTGATATAGCTAAATTATATAACCAGACTGTTTGTAAGCTGTTATTCAGTTGTTTCTCCTGTATAGACCGTAGCCGCAGAACCAGTCATATAGACTTTGTTACTGGACTCATCCCACTCGATATATAAGTCTCCACCTTTAAGAGATACATATCCACTACGATCTGAATATCCATTGAGCACCGAAGAAACCAATGTTGCACAAGCACCTGTTCCACAAGCCAGTGTTGGCCCTGCTCCACGTTCCCATACACGCATATCCATACGATCACGACTTTGTACAGTTGTAAATTCTACATTGACTTTGCGTGGAAATAACGGATGATTTTCAAGCAGTGGCCCCCATTTATTCAGATCAATATTGACTGCATCATCAACATAAATAACACAGTGAGGATTACCCATTGATACCGCTGTAAAATGGAAAATCTGTCCTGCTATTTCAATCTCTTGATTCATCACAGGATTACCTTCTACTGCCACTGGAATTAAAGTGCTATCCAGAATGGGTGCTCCCATATCGACACGAACGGTATGAGCAACGCCATCTTCGGCTTGTACGGTTACCGACTGAACACCTGCACCCATCGTTTCTATTGTAATTTCAGTATGCGGCGTTAGACCACGATCATATACATATTTGGCAACACAACGAATTGCATTTCCACATTGTTCTGCTTCTGATCCATCTGAATTAATAATACGCATCATAAAGTCTGCATTGGCGGACGGCAAAATATAGACTAAACCATCTGCACCGATACCAAAGTAACGATTGCAATGCTTAATCGCCAATTCTGCTACATTTGCTGGCAATGATGGCTCTCCATAAACAACGATAAAATCGTTGCCCAGACCATTCATTTTGGTAAATTCCATCTCAATCCTCTCCTCCGAAAAACACATTCTATTGGGTAAGCATACATGATGGCACTATAAATTGCTATGGGTTTGTGGCATGATAGAAGATGATTATGATAGTAAGAATAGGAGAATATTAGATATGGCATTAGATGGCATTGTTACCCGTGCGATTGTTCATGAGCTTCAGTCTCTACAAGGCGCACGTATTAATAAAATTCACCAACCGACAGGTAATGATATTGTTTTTCAGATTCGTGTACAACGTGGGAATCGCAAATTAATTCTAAGTGTGAACCCTACTTATCCACGTGTTCAATTTACCGAACAATCATTTATGAATCCGCAAGAAGCACCGATGTTCTGTATGTTACTCCGCAAACATTGTGAAGGCGCAATTATAGAATCCATTGAGCAAGTAGGTATGGAACGTGTCATTCATTTCAATGTGCGTCAACGTGATGAATTAGGCGATGTTTCATTCAAACGGTTAATTATCGAAATCATGGGTCGTCATAGTAATATGATTGTAATCGATCCGGCAACCAATACGATATTAGACGGAATTCATCATATTACACCCGCTATTAGTAGCTACCGTGTGATCATGCCTGGATTCAGCTATGTAGAACCGCCAGATCAGCACAAATTGAATCCGTTAGAAACAGGCAAACAACAGTTTATGGAACTGCATCGTGAAAATATTGATCCGCCTGCTCGTTTTATTTTGAATACGTTTAGTGGTCTGAGCCCTTTGATCGCTGAAGAAATTGTATATCGTGCTCAGCAAGCTGATGTGAGTGCTAATGGAGCAAATGAAAATCCGTATCCAGATGTACAGTATATCTGGCAAGCTTTTTCTACTTTAATGGAGCAAGTATCCAAAGGAGAATTCGCTCCTGTCAGTGGTCTGAATGCTCAAGGTAAAATCGTATTTTCAGCAGTGCCGTTGACTCTGATTCAAGAGGAAGAAAAGCATTACGATTCGATCAGTCAATGTATCGAAGCTTATTATGGTGACAAAGCAGAACGTGATACCGTAAAACAGAAAACAAGTGATCTATTACGTTTTCTTCAAAATGAGCGCAGTAAAAATATTAAAAAGTTAGACAATCTACAAAAAGATATTCAAGAAGCTGAAGGTGCTGAAAAATTCCGTATCCAAGGTGAATTGTTATTCGCTTCACTACATGAACTAAAACGTGGCGATAAACAGATCGAATTGATTAACTTCTATGATGAAGAACAGCGTCCAATTACAATCACTCTTGATCCGCAATTGACACCTTCTGATAATGCACAGCGTTATTTCAAACGGTATAACAAATACAAAAACAGTCTAGCGGTTATCGATCAACAATTAATCAAAACACATGCTGAAATTCAGTATTTGGATTCGTTGCTACAACAATTAGGCAGTGCTTCTTTGCAAGATATTGACGAGATTCGTGAAGAATTGGCGGAGCAAGGATATGTACGTAATCGTAATAAACGTGCCAAAAAGAAACGTAAAGACAATCGTCCGACTCTTCATGTCTATACGTCTAGTGAAGGTATCGAAATGTATGTAGGTAAAAACAATTTACAAAATGATTATATTACCAACAAATTAGCTCATTCCAATGACACATGGTTGCATACCAAAGATATTCCTGGTTCTCATGTGGTTATCCGTAGTCAACAATTTGGTGAAGCTACATTAGCAGAAGCTGCACAGCTTGCCGCTTATTTTAGTCAGGCTAAAGAATCCAGTAGTGTGCCTGTCGATTACACATTGATTCGTCATGTGCGTAAGCCCAGCGGAGCGAAGCCTGGATTTGTCATCTATGAGCAACAGACTACTTTGTTTATCACACCTGAAGAAGATGTCGTTAAAGGTTTGGAAAGTTCGATCAAATCTTAATCCGTATGTTTTAATGATATTTTAGAACTATCTAATATTGCTTTTGCGATGATGATTTACAAATAAAGAACGGCTTGAAACACCTTTGTTACAGGTGATCTTCAAGCCGTTCTTTTTCTTATCATTTTTCTTATGATGCAGAAATATTCCATTTGATTACGTTGTGATTATTCTGCTGTAATGCCTGTCTCGATCGCTGTCTGTAATTGACGCAATTGAACTAATGTAGACATCGGTACATTTTTACCGCCTAATGGGCCATGAAATACTTTGCCTTGGCGCTCCCCATGATAATCAGATCCACCTGTGACAATCAGATCACGACGTTGTGCGATTTCCAAATAGCGTTGTTCATCTTCAGGTGAATGATCGGAATGATATACTTCCAAGCCTGCTATCGAACTGTGATCCAGAATATGCTCCACTAATGTATCATCACCATAAATACCCGGATGAGCCATTACAGGAACTCCATTGGCTTCACGAATCCATACTGCCGCATCAGCAGCAGTAATACGTGGTGGTGAAACATAAGCGGCTGCACCTTCTGCTAAGTACTTGTTAAACGCATCTTTCATATCGGTTGCATATCCTTTGGCAACTAATACATCAGCCATGTGCGGACGACCGATACTTTCGTCAGGCATTAATTCTCTGCCTAACTGTTCAATCACTTCTTCCATTGTAATCTCTACGCCAAGATCACGTAAGTTTTGCAAAATCTGTACATTACGATGATCACGAACTTCACGCAATTGTTGCAGACGTTCTAATAATATAGGATCTTCTGTATTCAGATAATATCCTAGAATATGAATATCTTTGTTATCTTCTCTTGTACTAATTTCCACACCGGCAATCACTTCAATATCATATGGCTTGCCTGCTTCGATTGCTTCAGCTACACCTGCAACAGTATCATGATCTGTGACAGCAATCGCACCTAGTCCTGCTTCTACAGCCAATTTCACATTTTGCGATGGGGTATTCATCCCATCAGATGCCTGACTATGTGTATGCAAATCTGCATAACGTTCTTCTGAAGACATATCCATATCTTATTCACTCCTCTTCTATTCCTTTATATATTGATTACACTTTCTTATTCAGACCCACTCATACTCTTGCACAAATTGTAAAAAAGTCACTGCTGGAATGGTTAGCAATGTCGATTTGAGATGAATCGAGTAAAATTGCCGTTGAAAGGAGACCCCTTCAATCGTTAGTACTTTCAGTAACCCTAATGCTACTTCATGCTTTACGGATGATGGGGATAAAATTGTAATACCTAATCCTGCTTCTACAGCAGATTTAACAGCGCCTGTACTTCCAAGTTCCATGACAGTCTGAATTTGAGAGAGATCGACATGATGTCTAATCAATTCTTCTTCCATTACCTGTCGTGTACCTGATCCTTTTTCCCGTAATACAAAAGGATACGTTAGCATATCGGATAACTGTACTATCTCCTGCGTGGCTAAAGGATGATTACCTGGCACAATAAGCTTTAGTTCATCTTGCATCACAGGCTTAATCGTCATATCAGGATGTTCAACAGGAGCTTCGATTAGACCAAAATCCAATTGATTACGACTGATCTCATCTAAAATCTGAGTCGTATTCATCACTTTAAGCATCACTTTCATATGTGGATATCGTTGACCTAGTGGACCTAATAGACGTGGTAATACATATTCGCCAATCGTATTGCTTGCCCCCAATACCAATCGCCCTGCTAATGTATCTGTAAAGCGTGACATGACCGCATCTGTTTCTCGCATCAAATGGATACCTTGAGAAGCAAATGGCATCAAAGCATGTCCTGCTTCAGACAATTCAATTTTTTTAGTTGTACGGTGAAACAATTTCGTGCCAAAATGATCTTCCAACGACTGAACTTGCATCGTTACCGCAGGCTGAGTCATATGAAGCGCTTGGGCTGCTGCTGAAAAACTTCCTCGTTCAGCAACTGTATAAAAAATATGCAATTGATGAAAATTAAATGCCACTACCGTTTCCCCTCCTTGCTATGTATATAGTGTACCATTTTCAAATAAGCATACAAAAAAGAAGCTTGCTTGAATAGCAGCTTCTTCTCAAAGTATACAGACTCTATCTATAGTGGATTGGATATTCATTGCATGATTGTGCAAATGGCTATAATGGGTTCATAACATCCATTAAGGTAGGTTTATCATGAATGAAGCTTATCATCCTTATTTACGTTTACGACTGTTTTTGATCAATGTCATACGGCGAGAGTGTCTTAACCAGGAATAGTAAGATTTAAGATCGCGCAGTTCAATCGTTTCGGACATTTTACCCAAAAATGTAACGATAATCATTTTGTGCAGTGGATTACCTGTAAGATCGTATTCACCCGGCAGATCAGCAAATTCAGCGACAACAACAAGGTCTTCATCGATCAAATATACATCTTCTTCTTTACGGTAATAAGATATAATCCGATTTTGTTTAAGTGTTTCCCACATGAAGGAAGCGATCTCTTCTGGCTTGGTTTGAGCTTTGGCAATACGGTCATTATAACGACTGATCGCATGATTCGTGATTACGATATCAGCTACCTTTTTCTCGCCCAATTCTACGTGAAAAGGTTCGTACGTGCTCCAGCGTTCCATTACTTTATCTCTCATTAACTATTCACTCCCCATTCTGTATGGGTCTTTCCGTCTAAGTATTTATACCTATTAAGATATATATATCGTTCGCCCTACACAAGACGAAAAAGCTACCATTTTTAACGTTTTTTACTAAATATTTGACATTTTTAAAGTCATTTCATGTTATTAATTTATTTGTCTTTGTTATCTTACAGTTCTGTAGTCCCACTAAATATTATATCGACAGCTAGTCACGTTTCTTTAACCCATAAATGATAATTCTTCAAAATTATCGTAAATAATACTTATTAAATACCTTTAACCACTCATAAATGAAACCGTTTGCTGCAAATTAAATATAAAAAAGCGACCGTTTAAGGTCGCTTTTTGTTTATTGCTAAAGGTAATCATTCCCGAAGGGATTAATTAAATACCGTAAAATTGAGTCTGATCCGGTACTGCTTTGGTGTATTCGGTCTTAATTTCGTTACGATAAGAACGTTCAACTTTACGTACATAAGAAAGACGACGGATATTTTTGAGTGTTTCTTCGGCTTTTTCAGTGTACAGATACATAACCACATAATGCATGCGACGTGAAATATAATGAACACAGCCATATTTTTCAAGATTGCGCGCTGCTTTGACATCGTTGACCCAGATAATATAACCGATACGTTCAGGTAGAGCTAACCCTTGTTCCTCTTGTTCTGGAACTTGTTCTTGCTGGACTTGAACTTGTTCTTGTTGCTCATTCTCAACTGCATCCACATGATCCTCCACTACCACATCCGCCTCCTTTCGGTAAAGGGTTGTTACTTGGAACTTTAATACTTTCAGAAACGGAATGTGCAATCAGTTCTGACATTTCGTATAACATTTGATCCAAATTATTTTCAGCGTCTTTGAAGCGCCATACTGCTTCAATTTGTTCCATTTCCCGTTGAACCGCTTCCACCTGTTCTTTGGCTTCATGGAAGTTTGGATGGAAATGACCGAACCGCTGTGTTTCTTCAAATAATTCTTTTTTACTGTTGAGCTTGTGCATCAAGCTTATAACGTCCGGGTGAGCCAGCATACGCTCTTCCCAATATAGGTAATTCGCGACTTCGATAGAATTGTTGATCATATCGCCTAATTCATAGGCGTTTGTCAAGACTTCGGCCATATCGACCGTCCTAATCTCGGTTACGCTCATGAAATTCATCTCGTTTCTGTATATAAAGTGGACAACTATCTTCTTAGTTGTCTCTATTATCATAGCATAAGCCTAGAACAGATTAGAAGTGCTTTTCCAAAAATGGTATTTCATCCTGCTGTTCCAGATAATTTTCAGCCATAGAGACTAAGATTTGGGCTGCATTCAGCATCGCTGCTTCATCAATATCGAATCTAGGATGATGATGAGGATAAGTAATCCCTTTATCTTCATTACCAGCACCTACAAAAATAAAACAGCCCGGCACTTGTTGAACATAGTAAGAGAAATCTTCAGCAGGCATCATCGGTGGTGTCACCTGAACTTGTTCTTCTCCAAATACGGCTTTAGCTACTTGGAAAAAGCGTTCTGTCTCTCCGGCATGATTCACAAGCGGTGGATATCCCATCATATAATCAATTTCTACTGTTGCTCCATTCATAGCGCAAGTATGCTGAGTCACTTCTTCGAACCGTTTGCGAATAACAGCACGGGTTTCTTCATCAAACGTCCGCACTGTCCCTGTAATCCGGCACGTTTCGGCAATAATATTTTTGGCTGTTCCACTATTGATCGTTCCGATCGTTAACACAGCAGGTTGAAGAGGATTCACATTGCGACTGACAATCGATTGTAACTGTACTACCAATTGCGCGCCTGTTAATACACTATCCACGGTCACATGAGGAATACCGCCATGACCACCTTTACCTGTAATATCGATCACAAAGTCATCTACAGATGCCATGATCGGCCCTGCTGCACTTGCTAACGTGTGTACTGGCAAAGGAGACCATAAATGAACACCGTAGATGACATCGACTCCTTCAAGCGCACCTGCCGCAATCATTTTTAACGCTCCACCCGGACAGACTTCTTCTCCCGGTTGGAAAATAAGACGAATTTCGCCTTTCAAAGTATCTCTATTTTCACTGAAATAACGAGCTACTGCTAATAATCCTGCGGTATGACCATCATGTCCACAAGCATGCATGACACCTTCAACTTGTGAAGCATACTCACATTCTTTTTCGTCTTGAATCGGTAATGCATCAATATCAGCACGTAGCGCTACTGTTTTGCCGGGCAGACTTCCTTTAATTGTACCTATCACTCCGGTATCGCCAACACCGGACTGTGTGTCAATACCAAAGGCTATTAATTGGTCTGCTATAAATTTCATTGTATTGTGTTCTTGATAAGATAACTCAGGGTTACGATGAAGATGCCTGCGCCATTCTACCATATCTGGAAATAAAGCTTCCCAATTATAATTCCCCATCTGCTCTTCATCCTTTCAATGTGATTCTCGTTATTTCATTATACACATATTGGTAAGTTTCAATACCTGTGTGTTGGTTAAATAATAGTTTATATGACCAATTTCTGTTTAACCGTAACATATTTGCTTGATAAGTGCGTCAATACAGCTTTTCAAAGCTTGCGCCTACCTACAAAACGTACTATCATGAAAAGTGAACTTAACCATAATTTTATATGATAATACAACATATATACGTTTTTTATTACAAAAGGAGGATTTGTGCATGAAAATTAGCAGTTTGTTAACTGCCTCTATGAATGATGACCTGTACATATCCGTTCTATCCTTGGAGACTCGTTATGAATAAAATCAGACATACTTCGCAACGAACACTAAACAACCAGACTACAGCCAATCGCTATCGGAATACAAATACCCAATCAAGTTCCAATGTGCGTAATATACAGCAACCTGCGCAGACAATCACCAAAAAAGGGGCTCCTGATTTTCAATTGTTAATCATGACCGTCATTTTGGTCTGTTTCGGTATTATTATGGTCTTTAGTGCAAGTTCAAGCATCGCATGGACGAACAAAAACTATAACTTCGACTCCTTGTATTTTACGAAAAAACATATTTTATACGCCGTTATTGGTTTGGTCGGTATGTTTTTTGCTATGAAAGCTCACTATAGTAAATATAAAAAATGGTTTGCGCCCTTTTTTCTGATTACTTTAGCGCTATTGGTTATCGTTCTTATGGTAGGTAAAGAGTTGAACGGTGCTCGAAGCTGGTTGAATATTTTTGGATTTTCGCTTCAGCCTTCTGAATTTGCCAAATTAGCTGTTATTTTGTATTTAGCGGCTCTGATCTCCAAAAAAGGAGATAAACTTAGAGATTTACGCAGTGGTTATATTCCAGTTATGGTTGTTGTAGGCTTAATTGCTGGCTTAATCTTTTTACAAAATGACTTGGGTTCTTGTATGATTTTGGTCGCAACAGCAGGTTTAATTATTTTTGCTGGTGGCGCTAGTGTCAAACATATTATGGCTTCTGTTCTTTTACTGGTTCTGGGAGCATCACTTGTACTCGGTATAGGTGCCCTCTTTAATCATGATGATAACAGCAGTAATGAAAGTAGCTACAAAGCAGGACGGATTGAAGCGTTTCTTGATCCCATGGCTGATGAAAAAGGAAGTTCTTATAACCTTGTTCAATCGCTAACTGCTATTGGAGTGGGTGGATTTACAGGTTCAGGTTTTGGTCAAAGTATTCAGAAGCTTCACTATCTTCCTAACCCTTACAATGACTTTATTTTTGCAGTCATTGGTGAAGAATTCGGATTTATAGGCACCAGCTTATTCTTATTGTTATACGGGTACTTTATCTGGCGAGGCTTGTTTATCGCTTTGCGATGTCCCGATATCTTTGGAACACTCGTTGGAGTCGGTATTATGAGTCTGATCGCTATTCAAGCGTTTATTAATATCGGTGGTGTTACGAATACGATTCCTATTACAGGGGTTACATTACCATTTATCAGTTATGGAGGTACATCATTAATTATGATGATGACCAGTATGGGGATCATGTTAAGTATTTCTCGCGAAACCAATCGGGTAGCTAGTGAAAAAGCACAAACAACAAATTCACGCATAAGTAGTCGTTCTTCAGTCTCTATGCGCATGAAATAATAAAATAACTGCATACAAAGTAAAAAAAACGACGGAGATCATATCCGTCGTTTTTTTATATGGTTAGACTTGAGATTTCTACAAAATATCGTCTTTAAAAGCGACGCCTTCTACTTTTACATTCACTTCAACCACTTTAAGTCCGGTTAAATTTTCTACAGCTTCACGTACATTTTGTTGAAGCATGCGGCATACTTCATGAATCGGAGTTTCGTAGAGAACAATAATACGCAGATCAATCGCTGCTTCCAATTGTCCAACTTCTACAGTCACACCTCTTTGTACATTTTTACCACTTAGACGTTTGGCAAATCCATCGGATAATCCTCCAGACATAGCAGCAATACCTGGCGTTTCTAACGCGGCCATGCCCGCTACTTTTGCTACGACGTCATCGGCAATTTTGATACTACCCATTTCCAATTGTAATGATTCGGTCATGTCCCATCCTCCTCTAAAGCTTAAAACGTCATCTGTCTAAATAACTTCATATCGAGCTGATGTTTTCTTCTCTATTGTATCAGCATTCGAGCAAAATCTAAACTTTATCCGATACAATCGGTTTAAATACCCTACTGTTTTGGTTATAATGTTAAAGAATTTACATAAAATATATAGAAAAAGGGGTGCACAATGAAGAAACATTTATCTACTATTTTATTAGCCATCTTTTTTGTGTTTAGTGCTATTGCTCATTATGCACATTTGAATCCTATTCTACAATTTGTAGTATCGGCTATTGCAGTTATCTTAGTCGCAGGATTTCTAGGACGTGCTACGGAAAGTGTAGCTCATTATGCAGGACAACGTTTGGGTGGATTTCTGAATGCTACATTTGGTAATGCCGCTGAGCTTATTATCGCTATTATGTTGTTGCGTGAAGGATTATACGATATGGTCAAAGCCAGCTTAACTGGTTCGATTATCGGTAACCTATTGCTGGTATTGGGTCTTAGTATTTTTGCAGGTGGAGTCAAACATAAAGTACAGAACTTTAATGTGGCATTAGCTAATATGAATGGTTCATTGATGATCGTAGCTGTGATTGCATTATTTGTTCCTGCTTTATTTTTAAATACTCATTCTATTACGCCTCAAGAAGTTGATACACTTAGCTTAATTGTCGCAGGATTGTTGGTTGCTGCTTATATTGCATGGTTGATCTTCTCGATGGTGACACACAAAAAGTATCTGGAAGATGTCAAAGATCCCAAAGCACCTGAAGATCATGAGCAACCAAAATGGTCTAAAAACAAATCAATCTTGTTTTTAGTGGTGGCTACAGTAATGACTGCATTTGTCAGTGAATGGCTTGTCGGTACACTTGAGACATTTACGACAGACTTTGGATTCAGTGAACTATTTGTCGGTGCGTTCGTTGTTGCCATTATTGGTAATGCGGCTGAACATAGTGCAGCTATTATGTTAGCGATGAAAAACAAAATTGGTGCATCGGTTGAAATTGCAGTAGGTAGTAGTCTACAAATTGCTCTGTTTGTTGCTCCTGTACTGATTTTTGTTAGCTTTTTCTTAGGCAATACGATGGATATTGTATTTACGACACTTGAACTGGTCGCTATTATGGTGTCTGTATTTATCGCCAAATCCATTATTCAAGATGGTTCGACCAACTGGTATGAAGGATTACTATTATTAGTCACTTATATTATTCTGGGTGTATCGTTCTATCTCGTCTAAATAATATTCCAAACCAAAAAACGCCTGTACCCTCAGATGAAGGTACAGGCGTTTCTATGTAACGAAAGTCTGCTACTCAGCAGACTGTTGTTTATTATTCATAGCTTCGTACAACACAGATAAATTACGTTCCAAGTTGCTGATTAACTGTTTGCCTACAGGCTCAGAAACAAATCCGGCACGAATCGCAAAATCTACTTCTTTGGAAAAGCCGTATACTTGAGTATCCAGAACTTCCTCGTACAGAGGACAGTAACGAGTATCCAAATTCTCCATCTGTATTTCAATTAATTTTTCAATTTTATTTGCATCTTCTTGTAGAAGATTCAATGCTTTTATATTCAACTGTTCTTGTAAATCAGATGAAGTCATGCTCTTCCCCCCCATGTTCGAGAATCGTCAGTCACTACTACTCTTAATATTAGACGAAATTGGAGGCTAATACAAGAACCCCTAACGAAATTAAAGGAATTTACCTTAGATTTTAACAATTGATTCGTGAATCTATTTAAGATCGATTCCAACAAAAAATGCTGACAATCCACAAGGGATCATCAGCACTCTTAATCATTGACCTTCTGCAAGTTTTACAGCAAGTCCATGTTTTTCAAAAGCAGCAACGACTGCTTTTTTAGCTTCTTCTTCGTCTGGTCCATGTACATGAAGCTCATAATCTTGGTTTTTTACAAGTGTTGTAAATAGTCCCAAAATACTTTTAACATCAATAAATTTAGATTCATGTTGTAAAACAATAGAAGAAGTGAACTGACCTGCTGTCTGTGCGATTTCAACTACTGCGGCATTATTCGTATTACTTGTTGCCATTTGAGAACCCTCCTACTCCGACTAAAATTTTTCAACAATTCAGGTTTTCCATTTACATCATAATTGAATACGCTTTCTTATGCAACCCATTTCTTACTTCTGGTAAGAGTGATAAATAGAGGTTATCTTATCGGGTTAGCACATAAGATGCTCACACCAATATATAACCTCTTTTACCATTTTCAATCTTTTACTGTAGATTCAATCCAAATATTATTTTAAGTTCTCTGGATTAAGAGCTTCCAATTCTGGTAAAACAAAGATTCCATCTTTACGAATCAATACATCGTCAAAATAAATCTCACCGCCACCGTATTCTGGACGTTGAATAAATACAAGATCCCAGTGAATCGAAGAACGATTACCGTTATCTGTTTCTTCATACGCTTGTCCTGGTGTGAAGTGGAAGCTACCTGCGATTTTCTCGTCAAACAAAATATCGTTCATTGGATGCAAAATGTGTGGATGGAATCCAATCGCAAATTCTCCGATATGACGAGCACCATCATCTGAATCCAAAATGCTATTTAATTTCTCTGTATCATTACTTGTTGCTTCAACAATTTTACCATTTTCAAAACGGAATGTGATGCCTTCAAACGTCGTTCCGTTATATACAGTTGGGGTGTTGTAGCTAATAACGCCGTTAACTGAATCACGAACCGGCGCGCTGAATACTTCACCATCAGGAATATTACGTTGACCAGAACATTTTTTAGCGCCGATATTTTTGATAGAGAAGCTCAAATCTGTATTTTTACCGACTAGGCGTACTTTATCTGTACGAGTCATCAATTGTTCCAAAGCATCTTGAGCTTTATCCATTTTAGCGTAATCTAGATTACATACATCAAAATAGAAATCTTCAAATGCTTCTGTGCTCATACCTGCGAGTTGCGCCATACTTGCATTTGGATAACGAAGAACGACCCATTTAGTATGTTTAACACGTTGCTCACTATGAACCGCATGTTGGTAAATGCTGTTATATAGCTTTTGTTTGTCATCAGGAACATCGGATAGATCATTAATATTCTCACCTGCACGAATACCGATATACCCTTGCATCTGCTTCATACGTTCCAGATCAAGTGCAGCCCATGTATTCATACTTGCTTCTGTTGCATTCATCAACATAGCACGTTGTACTTTGCGATCTGTTAATTGAACAAAAACATTACCGCCTCTTTCGCCAATCGCATGAATCACTGCGTTCAGTAGATCACGCTCTGTACCGATCATTTCGACCAATACATTTTCGCCTGGTTGTACATCAATTGAATATTCAACCAAATTTTTGGCTAATACTTTTACTCTAGGATCTTGCATAGTATATCTTCCCCTCTTGATGTTTTTTTCAAAACATTTTTTTGAACAACGGTTAATTATTCAAAAAATATTGTATCATGATGTTAAGTTTCTTGTCTTCATCTGCCCTTATAAAATAAAAAAGTAGCTCTATGATCTATAGCTATTCGCCATATACCGTTAGAACTACCCTTTGGTTATTCTCTTGGACTCTCATCAATACATATACGATTACGCCCGCTTTTTTTCGCTTGATACAGTGCCATATCTGCACGATAGAACAAAGATTCTACACTGACTTTTTGATCTTCTCGATCCCACGCAGCAATTCCGCAAGAAACGGTTACGGTTGGATGAGTTTCATTTTCGATTTTTTCACGAATACGTTCAGCGATCACTTCTGTCTTCTCTGCATCAATCTGTGGGAAATACACGGCTAACTCTTCTCCGCCCCATCTTGCCGCAATATCACCTTCACGAATAGAAGACTGAATGATTAAGCTCACCTGTTTGAGAATCTCATCACCGATCTGGTGACCGTACGTATCATTTACCTGTTTAAATTTATCAATATCTACCATTAGCAAAGCACCGCTATCCTCTTTACTTTGATAGCTTTGAATCTTTTCATCCAGATAGCGACGTAGATACAACCCTGTAAGCGCGTCACGGCTTGCCATACGTCTTACTTCATCATGTAGGGTTGCATTATCAACCGCGAGCCCAATATGCGTTGTAATGACTTGTAGCAGCTTAAAATTGCCATATGAAAAATAATGACTTTTCCGGTGGCCCAAAAAGATCGATCCTTTGACTTCGCCACCACCGATTAAAGGAGAAGCAATCATTGAGCAAGAACCCGATGCATTCATAAATAAAGATTCCAGACTGGGATTGTTACAATAATCTGATAAAATCACCGGTTCTTTGGTACGGTAAAGTAAACCGGTATATCCATGATCTTTGCCTACTGACTTACCTTCCATACTTGGAACGTTGCCTGTTACGACTTCGAACTGTTCGGTTTCTGGATTCAGATGGAGTACAGCCACCGTTTCTGCTTTGAATACGTCTAATAACTCTTTGCCTGCGATATCAAAAATTTCATTCAATTGCAGACTTTGATTTAACCTTCTAGTGATTTCATTGATCAAACGTAGATCTTCATTGAGCAATTGCGATTGTTCGTATAATTTAGCATTTTCAAATGTACGTCCAGCCGCTTCTGCCATAATGCGCATCAGTTCAATATCTTCTTCTTCTAAAGGATAATCAGACAACAAATGAAAAACGCCATAGATCGCTTGCTTGCCACTTAAAGGAATCGCTACTTCCATTCGATCAGACAGCCCTGAAGATTCTGAATGCACTTCAATCAAGGGCTGACCTGCTGTAAAAGCACGTACACACATATCCTCTTTAGGATTTTGCAATAGTAAAGGTTTGACCTTGGGATTGTTACTCTTATTGTCCTGAGATACCAGCAATTCAAATTCGACTTGCGGATACATCTGACCCACAATAGCAAACAGTTCTGTAATCAACGCATCCACTTCAAATTTGTCGTGCATACGTTGGATGACTTGGAATAATACGGAACGGCGCTGAGCTTCACGTTCTGCCAGCGTTTTGGAATGAAGCATATCGGCTATAAATGTATATTCAAACCGCCGATAAAATAAACTTTTATAATGTAAAACAAGCATGTTAATTTCTTCTTTAGATAACAACTGGGATTGATTACATAATTGAATACAACCCATCATTGCAAATGGTTTTTGATGATGACGTGTATAAATAGGAACAATCGTAAACTGATACTGTTCCTGTTGATATTCAATAAGATGCTCATTAGAGATTGAACGATCTAAGACTGCTATATCTATCTGTGGTATCAAGTGATCACTTGTCTGATCTCCGCCTATATATTTATGCATATGGTTAAATAAAAACCAATGTGCATTACCTATCCGTGTTTGAGAACTATTCTGTTGTTGCCAATCACTAAGGCTTTCTTGCAACAACGGTTCGATATACGGAAAATCTTCAGGACTAATATCCAGATTTTGAAGCCAGAATGTGTTATCAGTAGTTGATACGACCGGATAGGAGGCATGTCCTTGTTCGGTACGCCAGGCTTGCACCGGATAATTCCATTGATTGTCTGACATATAAAATGCCTCCTCTCACAACGAATCTAAGTCACTAAATGTCTTAACATTAATACACCCATTCTACAATTTTATACTATAGTTTGCACTCAATATTTAAATTCAATACTACCTCCATAAAATTTTACATAAACAATATCAACAAACCTATTGACGACAGATGATTGTTTCCTATATAATTTATTATTGATGAAGACTGGATAGACTTTAATTTGGGGTAACGTTGTTTCACCCTCACGCTTTTTGTTGCTAGCAAGACTGCGGCTGAACATTTTTGCTAGTAGTACGCTTCCTATCCAAGCCTACGACAAACAAAACGCGGCAACATGAATCACAGACCCAAAGCCCCGGAATGTTTATTTTCAAAATAAAACTTTAATTACGAAGGAGCTTATTATAAATGTCACGTTACACTGGTCCTAAATTTAAATTAAGTCGTCGTCTTGGTATTTCCCTAAGCGGCAATGGTAAAGATTTGAAACGTCCTTTCCCTCCAGGTCAACACGGAGCGAACCAACGTCGTAAAATGAGTAACTATGGTATGCAATTACAAGAAAAACAAAAATTGCGTCACATGTATGGTTTGGGCGAAAAACAATTCCGTACTTTGTTCTCTAAAGCTCAAAAAATTCAAGGTATTGCTGGTGAAAACTTCATGTTCTTGCTAGAAAGCCGCTTGGATAACTTGGCTTACCGTATTGGTTTTGCTAACAGCCGCGCTGGAGCACGTCAATTGGTATCCCATGGTCATATCACTGTTAACGGTAAAAAAGTAGATATCGCTTCTTACTCCGTAAAACCAGGTGATGTTATTGGTCTTCGTGAAAGAAGTCGTAGCTTGTCTTCTGTTAAAGAAGCTATCGAAAACCGTTCACACTTGCCTGCTTATGTTGAGTACAACGAAAACGCTGTTGAAGGTAAATATATCCGTTTGCCAGAGCGTTCTGAATTGTCTCAAGAAATCGACGAAAAACAAATCGTTGAGTTCTACAACCGTTAAGATTTAAATCCAAAGCTATCAGAGTTCGCTCTGATAGCTTTTTTATTTGTCTATATACGTGAACATAGCAAAACCCCCATCAGTAATCACCGATGGGGGTTTGTATTTCTTTTATTATATGATCTCAACCTATTAAATGTTATTAAGTGCGGAACTTAGAAATCAGTTCGTTTAAAGAATCCGAGACTGCATCTAATGATTGCGCAGAAGCTTCAAGTTTCTGTAACGATTGCGATTGTTGTGTAGAACGTTCTGTTGCACTGGCTGCTCGTACTGCTGAAGATTTAGCAATATCAGCTAGATTATTGAGAGAAGCAGTAACTTCTTCTGCTCCAGCTGACATCTGCTCGGATGCAGAAGATACTTCTTGAATCTCACCCGCTACACTTTCGATATCCTCACTGATCGAAGCAAACATCTGCTTCGTATCTTCGAGCATCGTAATTCCTTCTGTGACTTGTAAAGATCCGTCTTTCATCCCACTGACTACCGCAGACGTCTCTGCTTGCATAGAAACGATCTGCTCTGTAATCAACTTGGCAGAGTCTCCAACATTATTAGCTAAATTACTGATCTCTGAGGCTACTACAGCGAACCCTCGACCTGCTTCTCCTGCTCGCGCCGCTTCAATAGAAGCATTTAACGCCAGCAATGTAGTCTGCTTGTTAATCGATTGAATCATATCAATAATACTGCTGATTTGTTGAGAGCGTTCATTAAGCGAAGCTGCCATACGTCCTGCTTCATCCATTACTTCTTTGGCTCTATCAATCTGCTCTACTGCTTTGTTCAGACGATTATTCCCTTGTTCAGCTTTCTGTTCAATCACAACTGTAGCTTCCGATACTTCTTGTACCGATTCAGCGATCCGTTGTACGCCAATAGCCATTTCTTCCATTGCGACTGTACTTTCATCTGCTGCTTTCAACTGCAAGTCGGCTCCATTTTCCATCTCATGCAATTCTTTTACATTATGCCCTGCATCGGTTGCCGCCATAGCTGAATCTTGAGCAATCTGAGCTGCGGCATTTTGAACCATAGTGGATTGTTGATTAAGATGCGCCATGATCCCACTTGTCGATTCCAATACTTTATTAAATTCGGTAGCCATTTGTCCAAATTCATCGGCTCGTTGATTAGACAAGCGTTCAGAATAATCGCCTACAGCCATTTTACGACTTACGTCTACTACTTTACGTGTTTCACGAATCAGTCCTATATTATTCCACAAAATAGCAGCACTAATTACAATAATACCTATGGCTCCTACAATCAGTAGAATATGTAACAATTCTTGAGTTGGCTGTTTAATTTCAGAATCCGGTAAAATAACAGCGATTTTCCAACCTGTCTCTGCAACAGTTGCATAGAAAATCGTATTCAACTCTCCTTGAATATTTAATACGGTATTGCCTGTTTGATTTTTGTTCATCAAATTAGCTACGGTTTGAATACCATCTATTTTTTCATCTTGTAACGGGGTATCTTCTACAATCTCTTTTCTTCCACTTGCAAGTACTTCACCTTTACTACTGATTAAGAACGCACGACCTGCTGTGCCTATTTTGAGATTGTTAATATAATCTTTAATATTATTCATACTCACATCGGCGGCTACTATTCCTAATACTTGCCCATCATTATTACGAATCGTTTTCCCTGCTGTGATCATCTTCATTTTGCTCACAGAATCGGTAAAAGGTTCTGTATAATAAATCTTATCAAAATTGTTCAGTGTACCTGTATAGTAAGGCTGTGTTAAATAATCATAAGCTGGATCATCATATTCTGTAGTGGTATTAATTTTGTCTCCATCTCGTACCGCATATATCGAACGATACTTTACGCCTTGTTCATACGCATTCTCAGCAAAGAAAATACCAGTTCCATACGTAAATGAACTTAACATTTGCCAGCGTTCTGCTAGCTTGAAATAATCGGGAACGCTAATTGTATTCCCTAACTCTCCAGTAGCGGCGGCGAGTGATGATACAATCATCGAATTCTGTTTTAACTGACTGTTTAAATTTTCGTTCAAGCCTGTTAATGTTGTTGCAGCATTAGTGTTGATTTCGGTATTGAGTTTTTGTTTGGCAAATTGATACGATAGCGCACTAATGAGCACAAGAGCAATAATAACAATCGGGAGTAGCGTTAACAGTGTGCGAGCTTGGATGCTTTTAAACTTAAATCTACGCAATGTAATTACCTATCCTCTCTATATCTATAATAAAATCCACATTCTACTTATATCGACAAATTGATACATAAAGTTAACAGTTTCATTTTGAGATATTGAACGAACAATAGATAAAATAAGGAGTATATGCTCAAAAATCTATAAACAAGTACAACAAAAAAACCTTTATCATCACCGAAGCGATCATAAAGGTTTTTGTTTTTGAATTAAGCTGGATTAAGCTTTTTTGATTTTAGCAAATTTACGTTTACCTACTTGAACAATATCACCATCAGCTAGTTCAATACTTGCATTTACATCATCATGCTTTTGTTCGTTGATTTTGAGTGCACCTTGTTGAATACTGCGTCTAGCCTCACTCGTAGATGTTGCAAATCCAAGCGTCATTACCAGTTTGATCAGCCCGATTTGTCCATTTTCTAGTACACTCTCGTCCAATACTACTTCTTGAATATCATCAGGTAATGCACGTTGCTGGAATACAGTTACAAAGTGATTTTTTGCAGCTACTCCTGCTTCTTCATTATGGAACATACGTACATAATTTTGTGCCAGATTCATTTTGGCATCACGTGGATGTACAGAACCATCTGCAAGCCCTGCTTTGAGTGTAGCCAAATCTTCATTCGAAATATCTGTTGTTAACTCATAGTACTTAAGCATCAATTCATCCGGTACACTCATTGATTTACCAAAGATTTCGTTCGGCTCTTCATCAATGCCAATGTAGTTCCCCAGACTTTTACTCATTTTTTGAACACCATCTAGACCTTCGATAATAGGTAAAGTAATCGCAACTTGAGTAGCTTTACCATATTCTTTTTGCAGTGTACGTCCCATCAATAAGTTAAACTTCTGATCGGTACCCCCAATTTCAATATCACTTTCAAGAGCTACCGAATCCATCCCTTGCATTAGTGGGTAGAAAAATTCGTGAATACTGATCGGCTGACCGCCCTGGTAACGCTTCGTAAAATCATCACGCTCTAGCATACGGGCTACTGTAACTTTGGCTGCCAAATTTACCACATCGGCAAAATTCATCGGACTTAGCCATTCCGAGTTAAAGTATACTTTCATTTTACTTGGATCAAGGATTTTGGTGATCTGTTCTTTGTATGTCTCTGCATTGTGTTTAACCTGTTCTTCTGTTAATTGCTTACGTGTCTCTGACTTCCCTGTAGGATCACCAATACGTCCTGTAAAGTCACCGATAATTAATTGAACATGATGTCCCAATTCTTGAAATTGACGTAATTTCTGCAAAACAACAGTATGACCGATATGAATATCCGGTGCAGATGGATCTAGACCTAATTTGACTGTTAATGGCTTGCCTGTTGCTACAGACTTGATCACTTTCTGACGTAATGCATCTTCAGGAATAATCTCTGCTGTTCCTCGCTGAATCACACTTAATTGCTTTTCGACTTCTGCTTGTTGCGCTGACGTTAATTCTTCCCATTTCATTATTCATTTGCTCCCTTATTCGATAGTATACGGATCACTTCCGCTAGAGTGCCTGCTTGAAAATGCGCATCAAAAAAGACCTACCCATCCCCATAAAGGGACGAGCAGGCCTCGCGTTACCACCCTAATTAGAAGACTGATCCTATACCTATATTGATAAAATCATAAGATATATTCAGCTTCTCACTTCATTGTATATAACGGAATCTTCATTCCGGCTTGATATTATCAATAGAACTACTAATATCAAACGACTCCAGACCTGTAATTCAAAGGAAGTCCGCTTGCCGATTTGCACCAACCATCGGTTCTCTGAGAACGGTAATCTCCACTTCTACTGGGTGTCTTTCTTCGTCTTTGTGTTATGTAATTGTAGATTTCTTCAACGTATCACTTTTATAACATACCTTTTACAAACAAGTCAATGCTTGTTCACATCCGACTTTGTGCCCATCCTGCTTTTATCGGTCATAAGAAACTGATTATAGCGTAATTTTTATGATATAATAGTGGCTGGTAAAAGGGGGAAGTTACATGGCTGAAAAGAAGGACAAGCGTCCAACAAATAAGTCCACTAGCAAGCATGCTAGATTCCGCAAATTACTCACTATTTTGAAATGGGTAGTTATTGCTGGGTTTGCCATTTGCCTGTTTGGTGGAGGTATTTTGATGGGCTACGTTTCTTCGATTGTAAAAGACGAACCGGTGCGTTCGCGTGAAGAAATAGTCAAAAAAATCAACGAAAATGCAGTGACCGGTTTTGCTTATTTTAATGACGGTTCCCCGATCGGACAACTTCGTACAGAAGAAGATCGTCGATTGGTGACTTATGAACAGATTCCTCAACCTGTCATCGACGCCATTATTTCCATAGAAGATAATCATTTTTATGAACATAAAGGTGTTGACATGAATGGTACGCTGCGTGCTGTCAAACAGCGTGTACTGAATGAATCCGTCCAAACCGGAGGTAGTACACTTACACAGCAATTGTCGAGACGGGTCTTTTTGAACTTGGACAAAACAGATGATCGCAAAATTAAAGAAATGTTGCTTTCTCTTCGGATCGAGCGCTTTATGACCAAAAATGAAATTTTGACTGCTTATTTGAACAAAATGCCTTTTGGTAAAGGTTCAAGCGGATACAATATTTTTGGGATCAAAGCAGCAGCTAAAGGTATTTTTGCTGTAAACGATCTCAGTAAAATCAATATCGCGGAAGCCGCTTATATTGCAGGTCTACCTCAATTGCCAACCGCTTACTCTGCTTTTGATAGTAGCGGTAAATTCAATGAAAAAGGATTTAAACGTGCAGTCGGCAGACAACAACTGGTTCTTGAACGGATGAAAGAACTAGGTAAAATTACAGCCAGTGAATATAATGAAGCGATTAACTTCGATCTCAAAAGTTCACTTGCCAAACCAACAGCCAAAGCGTATTCTCAATATCCTTACTTAATGATGGAAATTGAACGACAAGGCGCGCAAACGATTGTAAAAATGGAAAATCCAGATTTGGATATGTCCACTCTATCTTCTGAAGAACGAAATCAACTGTTTGAAGATGCACGTCAGAAATTGTTAACTGGTGGTTATCGTGTCTATACAACGATTAACAAAACAGTCTATAACACGATGCATGAAGTCGCTGAAGATAGTAGTAATTTCTCACCAGATAGTAATACCAAAGGCAAAGAGCAAACTGCGGCTATGATGATTAATCATAAGACAGGTGCTATTCTTGGTATGATTGAAGGTCGTAGCTTCCAGGAAGAACAGATGAACTATGCTACTCAGATGACACGGCAACCGGGTTCTACAATGAAACCGATCGCTGCTTATCTGCCTGCTCTAGACGCAGGTCTGGTGCAACCGGCAAGTATTCTGGATGATGCACCAATTATTTTGAAAGACGGCGGTAAAGGCTATCATATCCCTGCAAATGCGAACGGACGCTATCAAGGTCTAGTCACTGCTCGGACTGCATTAGATGAATCGCTCAATATACCTGCCCTTAAATTATTTAATCAAAAAGTAGGTATTGATAAAGCTTGGGCATTTTCCAAAAAGTTAGGTATCACTACGATTCAAGATACCGATTACTCTGCTCAAACCGGAGTACTGGGCGGTCTTAAATATGGAGTGACTGTAGAAGAATTAACCAATGCCTATGGCTCCATTCCGAATCAAGGGATATTTAATGATGCTTATATGATCGATAAAATTGTTGATCCGTATAACAAAATCGTTTACAAACACAAAGCTGATCCACAACGAGTCTTTTCGAAGCAAACCGCTTATCTTATGACCGATATGCTTCGCAGTGTTATCACAGATTCTCGTGGTACAGGGAGAACGATGCAGACCTTATTTAATAAATACGGAAAAATACCGATTGTCGGTAAAACCGGTTCTACTCAGAACTATGCTGATGTCTGGTTTATGGGCTTCACACCGGATATTACACTTGGTGTATGGGCAGGTTATCGTGAGCCTGTAAATACCTTGTCCGAGGATGGTAAAAAGCGTGCTCGTACCTTATGGGCAACGATTATGAACAAAGTTACTGATAGTGATCCCGAGTTGTTCAAAACCGATGCTTTTAAAAAGCCAGATGGTATTGTCACACAGACAGTGTCTGGATTTAGTGGTAAATTACCAACATCGGCTACACGACAATCCGGTAATCTAGTGACCGATATTTTCAATGCTAAATATGTACCTAAAGACTTTGATGATGGTGTAGCTTATGCGAAATATATTACGTACAATGGCGTAAATTATATTCCTCAAGATAGCACACCAGATGATATGGTCAATCAACGTACAGTTGTTAAACGGGAAATGCCTATTTCAGAATTAATCAAAGATCTGCAACATGCTCTAGCTAATATGTCAGGTCCTAAATATGCGCTATGGCGTTATCTTCCTGAAGATGCAGGTGCAGATGCTCCAACACGGATCGATCCAAGGCAAGATGATGGTGGGTCACCAAATCCACCAACTAATGTGCGCTTATCGACCAGTGGTAGCGATGCACGAATTACCTTTAACTCAGGTGGTTCAGGAGATGTGGTAGGTTACCGTCTGTACCGTTCATCCGGTGATGGTTCTTATCAATATCAGAAGTCTGCACAGCTAGGTAGTAGTCAATTTAATTCATTTGTATCTGCAAATGGTAACTTCTCTTTCTATGTAACAGCCGTTGATGTCGGCGGACATGAATCGAGTCCAAGTAATACGGCAGATTACAGTGCAGCACCAGTACCGGTAGAAGAGCCAGATGAAGGCACCTTATTACCAGATGGAACGACTGAAGAACCTGCAACGGATGGCACAACGCCACCAGCAGAAGGCGAATCGACTGAGCCTGCTACAACTACCGAAGAAGCGGCTCCTGCTAAAGCAAAAGCAGCGCCTTCGGCTCCGTCTTCACTTAGCGCTAAAGGCGCAGGTAAAAGTGCAGTCGTGATCTCTTGGGGCGCTCCATCGCAGACTGCCACTAATTACAAAGTATACTTTAGCAAAACAAGTGGGGGTCCGTATAATCTAGCTGGATCAACACCGGATACCAAGTTCCAATATAATTCCAGTCGCAAAATTGATGGTTGGTTTTATGTAGTAGCTGTTAATGAAAGTGGTTCTTCTTCTCCATCATCACCTGTTCAGTATAAAGGGAAATAAACTAAAAATAGATTGATTGAACAGCGAGTACCGATTTAATATTTATCGGTACTCGCTGTTTTTCTTTTATTAAAAATTGTAATCAACCATTAATATCTATCAAGTTAGTTCCGTTGGGTAGGTATAGTCTAAAGATATAACAAAAAAAGCATCTTCTCCTTAAAGGAAAAGATGCTTTTGATTATTGCGGATATTCAATATTAGTTTAATTGATTGACAGACAAGCGTAGGATGGTTTCGTGTGGCAAAATAACACGAGTGTTCTCTACGTTTTCTTTTTTCATCAACTTCGTTAACAAACGCATAGCTACAGCACCTAGATCATACATCGGTTGAGCTACAGTCGTTAACTGTGGACGTACCATCGAAGCTAGACGAATATTATCTACAGAAATAATAGAGAAATCGTCTGGTACTTTCAAGCCTTCATCTTGAATGCTGTGAATCGCACCAATCGCCATTTCATCTGTTGCTGCAAAAATAGCCGTTGGGCGCTTTTTCAGACCGATAAAATATTTCATAGCTTCTACGCCAGATTCGTAACGATAATTACCGATACGTACCCAGTCTTCTTTGTATTCAATATTTGCTGCTTCTAATGCTTTTTTGTATCCTTGGAAACGAGAATATCCATTTGCAGGATCTTGCAATGTACCACTGATCATTGCAATTTCACGATGTCCATGACGAATCAATGTATTCACAGCATCAAAAGCAGCTGCTTCATGATCGATATCTACAGATGGAATCAATCCATTCTCATCACGAGTGGCACACAAAACGATAGGTACAGCTGAAGATTGGAATGCTTGCAAATGATCTTCTGTAACGGTTCCGCCCATAAATAACAGACCATCTACTTGCTTCTCTAGCAATGTGTTCACTACACGAATTTCTTTTTCTTTTTTCTTATCTGCATTACAAAGAATAATATTGTAATGATACATATTTGCGATATCTTCTATCCCGCGTGCAATTTCTGCAAATATAGAATTTGAGATATCCGGGATAACAACGCCTACTGTTGTTGTTTTCTTACTAGCAAGTCCACGTGCTACTGCGTTAGGGCGATAACCCAGACGCTCGATCGCTTCATAAACTTTTTTGCGCGTTTGCGGCTTCACGTTGGGATTATTATTCACTACACGAGATACTGTAGCCATAGATACTCCAGCTTCACGTGCCACATCGTAAATGGTTACTGTCACGGTCCTTCTCTCCATTACCAATAAATTTTCTTCATGTTTTCAAGAATTTGCTTCATTTTTCATTTAGATTCATGATACGCTAAAATACTATGACTTGCAATCATTGGTTATCGCTTAAGATAGCGCTTCACGTAGCGAACTGACTGTAATCTTAGAATGAGAGGTGTTCCAGATCGGCTCGCCATTTTTAACCAAAATCACTTGAGGTGATTCGTGCTTCAATTGCAGACTTTCTGCTACAGCGTTAGATACATCGCGATTCTCCACTACATAGACCAAACCATAATCAACATCTTCGCTTGGATTACTTTCCAAATACGATTTAAATTCATTATAAGCGCCAGCGCTAATCGGACAACGAGTACTATGTTTAAAAACAAGCAGTGGTTTTTGTGTTGTATGATTCAATGCTTCTTGTAACTGATCGGTTGTAGTCATCTGAGTTACACTTGCCATTATGCACACATCCCCTTTTGCTATTAATTAATGTAAGAACGTTTTCATGAATAACTATCATAAGTATCTTAACAAATAACAGTGTAAAAATCCATTTTTTTGTCATTGTTAACGTTTTTTTAGCTGAATTTAATGAAATGTAATTTTCATAATCACTTTCTTTTCATAGTTATACCATTGCTTTTCATTTGACCTCTTTTGATCCATGTTCATTATTTTGATACAATGAACCCGAATAAACGCAGTTGAGCTATCGGTATGATGATCATTAATCAATATAATTCTGAAAGGAATGAGAATATGAGATTAGCAGGTAAAAAAGTGATTGCTTTGGTCGATGAGGAATTTGAAGATTTGGAACTATGGGTTCCTGTATACCGTGTACGTGAAGAAGGTGCTGAAGTTCATCTAGCAGGTGCAGATCGTGGTAAAAAGTATATGGGTAAATATGGAGTTCCTGCTGAAGCAGAATATAGCTTTGACGAATTAGACAGTGCAGATTATGATGGCATTCTTGTTCCCGGAGGATGGGCGCCAGATAAATTACGCCGTTATCCTAAAGTATTAGAATTGGTACGAGAAATGCATGAAGCTCGCAAGCCAATCGGTCAAATCTGTCATGCAGGTTGGGTACTAATCTCCGCAGGTATTCTGCAAGGAGTGACAGTTACTTCTACACCAGGTATTCGTGATGATATGGAAAATGCCGGTGCTACTTGGAAAGATGAAGCTGTTGTTGTCGATGGTCATATTATCTCAGCTCGTCGTCCGCCAGATCTTCCTCCGTACGGTAAAGCATTTTGTGATGCTCTAGCAGCAAAAGTGTAACTACAAATTCTCTTTTGGAACAAGCATATTAAATTGGAATAAACCATACACTCTAAAGTGATATACAAAAAAGAAGCAGACCTTAAACTACATGGTCTGCTTCTTTTTGTATCATTTGATATGGTACTTATTTAGGAAGTTGAAGAAGCAAATGAAGCATCCGAATCTGTTAATGTATTCATATAGTGTTGAATGCCTTCTTCGATCGCTTGCGATGTTTTTAATTTCATCCATGACAATGCTTGATGAGAAGCTTGCTTGGAATCGGTATTCAATATGCTCTGTTTGACCCGCAATAACGATTGAGGTGACATGCTTAGATGATCGACACCCATCTGTAACCAAAATGGAATCGAACGTTCATCTCCAGCCATTTCTCCGCATACACTTACAGGTATACCTTCTGCATGAGCAGCTTGAATCGTACTCCGAAGCATTCGTAGCACAGCAGGATGATACGGATTATACATATGGGCAATATGTTCATTCATACGGTCAACAGCCAGTACATACTGAACTAGATCATTGGTACCGATACTGAAAAAGTCACATTCTTCAGCCAGCAGATCAGCAATAGCAACAGCCGCAGGAATTTCGATCATAATACCGACTTGAATATCACGGTTATATGGCATTCCACGTTGATCCAATTCATCCATTGCTTCACGAAGAATTACATTCGCTTGTTGTACTTCTTCTACCGAAGAAATCATCGGATACATAATTTTGACTGCACCATAAGCACTTGCACGTAATATCGCCAGTAATTGCGTTTTGAACAAGTCCGTATGTTCCAGACAGATTCGAATCGCTCGATAACCGAGGAAAGGATTTTCTTCTTCAGGTAATGGGAAATAATCCAGTTCTTTATCTCCACCAATATCGAGTGTGCGAATAACGACTGCTTGCCCTTTGGCTTTTTCAGCAACTAACCGATACACTTCGAATTGCTCACGTTCACTTGGAAAAGAAGTGCGATCCATATACATAAATTCAGTGCGGAATAATCCCACACCTTTGGCTCCGTTTTTCAAAGCAATATCCAGTTCTTTAATCGAGCTGATATTCGCTGAGAGACGCATAGGAACGCCATCTCTAGTAACTGAATCTACCGTAGACAACATCTCTAACTGCCGTTTACGACGATCCTGAGCGGTTCTAATTAGCTTATAGTGTTCGATTGTTTTTGGATCAGGATGAACAATGATTTTACCATTATCTCCATCGACAATAATCATTTCACCGGTCTGAATTGGTGGATCTAATTGACTTTCCAATCCAGAGACAAGCGGAATCCCGATCGCTCTTGCCATAATAGCCGAATGAGATGTTTTTCCACCTAGAATGGTAGCAATACCGAGTACATTATGTGGATTCAAATGCACCAATTGCGAAGGTGACAATTCTTTAGCTACCAGAATATAAGGTTGTGTATCTGTAGGTAACGTCACTTCAGGCGCACCTAGTAGATGTTTGAGTAGGCGGTTACCTACATCTTTGATATCAGCAGCACGTTCTTTCATATATTCATCATCCAGTAAATCAAACATCGTTACAAAATGGTTAATCGCTTCTTGTACAGCCACTTCTGCCGCTTTGTATTGACGTTCAATAATACCGCGAATCTCATTCATAAATTCAGGATCTTCCAAAATAGCTAAATGAGCATCGAAAATGCTTGATTCTTCGGGGCCTGCGATTTCCTCGAATTCATTTTTCATCAGCTCTATTTCCGTTTTGGATGTACGAATCCCTTCATATAAACGCTCAAATTCTTGCGCAAGGTCTGTTGGATCTAGACACTGATCCGGCACATCCCATTCCCAAGTTGGTAATACAAATGCTTTTCCTATCGCTACTCCACCAGCAGCTGCAATTCCTTTGATCATGTTTAGTCCCCCCCACCGCTCTTATCATGCAATACTACCGACATTACAGCCCCTTGTCCTTTTTTCACATTTTTAAATGGAGCATAACTCCATGATCTGACACGATCAGGGTTAGTAATAACCATCGGAGTCGCAAGTGACGGTGCGTTTTTTTGCAATGTTTCCAAATCAAATTTGATCAATAACTGTCCGGCTTCGACAACATCTCCAGCAGCAACAACCGCTTCAAAACAGCCTTTTTGCTGAGAGGTATCAATACCGATATGAAGCAATATTTCAACACCTTCGGTTGTGCCAATACCTATCGCATGCATTGTAGGATACAAATGCATAATCGTTCCGGCTACTGGTGATACCAATTCACCACTTTCAGGTAAAAAGGCTACACCTTCACCGACTAATTTCCCTGCGAAAATCTGATCAGGCACTTCAGATAAAGCAATCATTTTACCTTGTACAGGTGCGCAAAATTGAACATGTGTCAGATCGCGATCCATCAACTTCCGAATCTCTTCACGAATCAATTCAGAATACGTGCCGAATACGATTTGTACATTACCGCCACCTAATTTGATCAGTCCGGCTGAACCTAACGACTTCAGCGCACGACTATCTATCGCACGGTCATTGACTACCGTTAATCGCAATCTTGTAATACAAGCTTCCACTCTGACAATATTTTCTTTGCCACCTAATGCTTGCAAGATAAGCGGGGTCTGATAAGGTATATTACCCACCCAATCGCCTAATGTAGAAGCTTCTTCACGACCAGGTGTTGGAATCCTGAATCGCCGAATCGCAAAGCGGAAAATAAAGTAATATGCCAGTCCATAGGCTATTCCAATCGGAATCAACATCCATGCATTGCTAGACAAATGATAATTCAGCACATAGTCGATCGCTCCTGCTGAATAGGAGAAACCATGATGAATGTCTAATGCATAGGTGATCCACATCGCTAGTCCAGATAACACAATGTGAATACCGAATAACCATGGCGAAGCAAATAAAAAAGCAAACTCAATCTGCTCGGATACCCCTGTCAAAAAACAAACGAGCGCCGCCCGCATAAATGTTTTACGCACTTTGGGCTTCAAATCTTCACGTGCTTCTTGAATAATAGCAAGAGCTGTCGCTGGTAATGCAAACATCATCACAGGATATAAGCCTGCCATATAGATACCTGCTGTCGGATCCCCACTGAAAAACCGTGGCAAATCACCCTGAACAATATCTCCATGCGTCTCATAAGACCCAATTTGGAACCAGACAATATTATTTAATAAGTGATGTAATCCAAAAGCGGAAAGAATACGGTATAACGCTCCATATAAAAATAACCCGAACCCGCCCATCGTAGACAATCCCCAGGTAAGTCCATTTAAAAGATGTTGTAATATCGGGGCGAACCATAACATGCCATAAGCAAATACAGAAGAAAATAACCCCATAAACAGCAAAACAAAACGCGATCCGCCAAAAAACTGGATCGCTTCGGGAAGACGTACATTTTTGAATCGCCTGTACACTGCCCCGGCTATGATACCCATCATGATTCCAATCAATGTGGAAGGCTGTATCAAATCACTGCTAAAATGCTTGGTCACCTGATCATATAATGCCATTCCGGCAAAAGCGGCAAGTCCTGCGGTTCCGGCTTGATTAGCCAGTCCTAAGGCAACACCTATCGCAAAAATAAACGGTAAATAATGAAAAATACTTTGACCTGCTATCGTAGCTACCTCAGAAACGACAGGTAAGCCCCATGCTCCCCATGGAAGGCCTCCTACACTGAGCAAAATAGCCGCTGCCGGAAGTACCATGGTAGGAAGCATAATTGCTCTTCCGAACTGTTGCAGGGAACCTAGCCAATTCAACGCGCCCTCCCCCTTCCTATACCTGATGGTACGCTGTAGGCCATGTTTTGTCAAAGCGTCTCCATATGATAGGAATGCCATGATTTCCTCATTTTTATATATAACATACACCTAATTGTTCATCTATTCTATATCTATTATGCAAAAGATATCGAAAAGACAAAAAAATATAGAAAAGCCTGAGATTGGATCAACCGGCTTTTCTATATTTTGATGGAGTGCTTCATTTTTATCGTATATTTCAAGACACTTATCTATAATTGATTAAGCTCGTATAGGACGTACAATCGCTTCTTCTACTTTGATACAGCGATCCATAATCATCTGGATACCCTGTTCTTCTGCTATTTGTGCGGCTTCGTTATTCACTACACCTAATTGTAACCAGATCGTCTGAGCATTGACCTCTACCGCTTCTCTAGCGATGTCTGCGCAATACTCACTACGGCGGAATACATTGACCATATCAATCGGTTCAGGCACATCTTTAAGGCTCGCATAGCAGGTTTCGCCTAGAATCTTCTGCCCTGCTGCTTGTGGATTAACAGGAATAATACGATAGCCTCGATTTTGCATCGCTGCGGATACCATATACGATGTACGATCCATTTTGTCAGATAATCCAACCACTGCGATATTGCCTACGTTTTCCAAAATCGTTTTAATTTCTTCTCGTGAAGGATTAGTAAAAGCCATCTTCATCTTCCTCCTTGATCTGTATTTAATAGAGAACAGTACGCTGATTAATTCAAGCTATACCTATTGCTTATATTAACCTTGTACCCATTCTATATTAGCGCCAAGCGCTTGGATGTGATCAAAGTACTGCGGATACGACTTCGCTACATGATGAGCATCACGAATAACGATCGGTTGTTTGGCACGTAAGCCTACAATAGACAGTGCCATAATAACACGATGATCATAATGAGCATCAATCGTAACGCCACCTTCTACTCCTTCAGGACGACCATGCACGATGATCTCTGCTTGACGCTCTTCTACATTAGCACCTGCTTTGCGAAGTTCTGTTAAATAGTCTGTGATCCGGTCGCACTCTTTATAACGCAAATTTTCTACATTATAGAAGCGTGAAGTGCCTTCTGCAAATACAGCCGCTGCTACCATCGCAAGTACAGCATCTGTAGCCGCATCACCATCAAATTCAACTGCTTTAAGTATGCCTGTTCCTTTGACATGTACAACATCATTTTCATGGGTTAATGGAACTTGCATCATTTGTAATACATCTACGACTGCTTTTTCCCCTTGCTTACTTTCTACAGGTAAGCGATGAATAATCACATCAGACTTGGTGACTGCCGCTGCTGCAAGTACAGCTGCTGATCCCGGATAATCGCCTTGCACGGTGTAGGATTGAGCTACATATTTTTGACGACCTGGTACTTTGTAAGTCATCAAGTCTTCACTTGCTTCAATCGTAATACCAGCTTGCGCTAATACTTCAAGTGTCTGCCCTACAACGACTTTGGACTTGAGATCATGTAGTACTGTAATTTCACTATCTTCTTCTAATAAAGGAGTCAAAAATAACAATGCACTCAAATACTGTGAGCTGACACTACCCGATACAGTAATCTTGCCCCCACGCGGCTGACCTCCACGTATCGTAATCGGTAGTCTTCCGTTCTGGTGTTCTACTTCGACACCTAATTGACCCAAAGATGTAATCAGATCATCATGTGGACGTTTCCCTAGTGAATCTGGATATGTATTCACAAACGTCACTTCAGGGCATAATGCAGCAATCGCCATCAAAAAGCGTAATACCGCTCCAGCATTGCCTACATTTAACTCTTTCACATCTACAGGCTTGCTCCCGAATCCAGTAATCACTATTTTCTCATCATCTTCTTCTAAAATAGCTCCCAAATCACGAATACAACGACGCATTGCATCACTATCTTCACTATGTGCAGGGAAATGAATCGTACTTGTTCCTTCTGCTAAAGCAGCCACTAGCAAATAACGTGTAGTATAATTTTTAGAAGATAACGCTCCAATTTCTCCTTTGAGTTCAGGGGTAGCGGTAACAATAACATCCATAGTTTTCTGCTCCTTTAAATAAAATAATATTGGTCATTATAGTTATACTTCTTTTGTTTAACTCATTTTCTGTGCTATGCTGTCACTTCAATTGACAGTAAAGATCACGCTTCGGTATGATAAAGATGTTAAAAACACATTCAGAAATGAGGGTATAACCTATATGTCTAATCCTACTCAGATCGACACGGATGAACTGCGCGAACGCTTGGCGGCAGGAGAGAAATTGCAATTAATTGATGTACGTGAAGATGAAGAAGTGAACCAGGGTATGATCGATGGTGCCAAACATATTCCTTTGGGTCAAATTCCTGATCGTCTGAATGAAATCGATAAAACAATACCGACTGTTTTAATTTGTCGTAGCGGATACCGTAGCGAACGTGCGCGTGAATATCTACAACAATTAGGTTACGATCATTGCTTAAATATGTCTGGTGGTATGATTGATTGGGTTGAAAATCAATCTTAATTGAATATTCTTTATCTGTATCAAAGACTTGTTGACTTCATGTAACAGGTCTTTTGCTTTCGCACCTAAACATTAAAAAGCTTGAACGCGGTAACGTGTTAAAACATGTGTAGCCACTTCATCTGGATTCAAAAGCGATGTATCTACAGTGACATGGGCAAATTCATAAGCGTGTTTACGCTGCTCCATAATACTACTGACTCGCTCATATGTGTCTCCTGCTAGTAATGGACGGTTATCGTCTCCACCTACACGTTGTACAATATGATCAATATCAGCGGTCAAACATACCACAAGCCCTTTATTGGTCATGAGCTGGCAATTGGTATCCCGCAACACTGAACCTCCGCCTGTCGACACGATTTGCCCTTTTTGCTCCAACACTTTGGCAAGCATTTGGCTTTCAAGTTCACGGAAGTACAATTCTCCTTTGGAAGCGAAAATATCCTGTACACTCATACCTTCTGATTCTGCAATCACTGCATCAATATCAACTAATGGATATTGCAGTAAGTCAGCTAATAATGTACCTACGGTTGTTTTGCCTGTACCCATCATTCCAACCAGAATAATATTGGAATGCAACAAATCTTTTGGTTGATGCACTATGTCTACACCTCTTTCAACAACTATGCTATTCCACCCATCATATCATAGAGGTAAAACATAAGACAATCATTCGTTTCTTCGATGTAATCCCTTTAGAAGCAGACAAAGTAGACATCAAAAAAGCGCACTGGCTTTTCCTATCTGTATAGGAGTTCCAGTGCGCTTTAAAATAATGATTATCAGATATTGTAGACTATTCTTGCATCCATTCGTGATGGAATGTACCTTCTTTATCCAAACGTTTGAACGTATGTGCACCGAAGTAGTCACGTTGAGCTTGTAACAAGTTTGCTGGCAATCTTTCTGTACGGTAGCTATCGAAGTAAGCCAATGCACTAGAGAATCCAGGAACCGGAATACCGTATTTCACAGCGATAGATACAACTTCACGCCATGCATCTTGATATTCTTCAACTACACCTTTGAAGTAATCATCAAGCAATAGGTTTTTTAGACCGGAGTCTTTGTCATAAGCATCTTTGATGTTTTGCAAGAAACGAGAACGGATAATACAACCGCCACGGAAAATCATAGCGATATTACCGTATTTCAAATCCCAACCGTATTCGTCAGAAGCTGCACGCATTTGTGCGAAACCTTGAGCGTAAGATACGATTTTGGAAGCAAACAATGCTCTGCGAACTGCTTCAATAAATTCAGCTTTGTCGCCTGTGAAAGCATCTGTTTTAGGTCCGTTTAGAATTTTACTTGCTGCTACACGTTCTTCTTTCATTGCAGACAAGAAGCGTGCAAATACAGATTCAGTGATCATAGACAATGGAACGCCTAGATCCAATGAACTTTGACTTGTCCATTTACCTGTACCTTTTTGTCCAGCAGAGTCAAGAATAACGTCAACCATAGGTTTGCCAGTTTCTTTATCATATTTAGAGAAGATATCAGCTGTAATTTCGATCAAGTAGCTATCTAGTTCGCCTTTGTTCCACTCGCTGAAAATAGATTGTAATTCTTCAGCAGAAGTTCCTAGAACAGAAGTTAACAAGTTATATGCTTCACCAATCAACTGCATATCGCCATACTCGATACCGTTATGCACCATTTTTACATAGTGTCCAGCACCGTCTGGTCCGATATATGTACAGCAAGGATCGCCATCAACTTTAGCAGAAATTGCTGTAAGAATAGGTTCTACCAATTTATAAGCACTTTCTTGTCCACCTGGCATAATAGCAGGTCCTTTAAGTGCGCCTTCTTCACCACCGGATACACCTGTACCGATAAAGCGGAATCCTTGAGCTTCCAAGTCTTTGCTACGACGTTGCGTATCTGGGAAGTAAGCATTACCACCATCAATAATGATGTCACCTTCAGCTAAGAAAGGAATCAATTGTTCAATCGTAGAATCTGTTGCAGATCCTGCTTGAACCATAATTAGAATTTTGCGTGGAACTTCCAAAGAATTAACAAACTCTTCGATAGAAAATGTTCCTGTTAGGTTTTTGCCTTTTGCTTCTTCAAGCAAATCGTTCGTTTTTTGCGGAGAACGATTGAATACAGATACTGTAAAGCCTCTGCTTTCAATATTTAAAGCTAAGTTCTTACCCATAACGGCAAGACCGATTACACCAATTTGTTGTTTAGACATTTCTGGTTCTCCATCCTTTGCTTCAATATTTTGTATTCATGATTTTGCATAAAATAAGTAGGTTCAATTCATCATTTTACAGGTTTTAATGTCATAAGGAAAGTCTCAAAACGTGATCTGACCAAAATTCATAGAATTGTTGAAAGAATTGTGAATATTTTGGCTATCTCAACAAATTATTTTGGAGATCACGTTTTAAGGTTTACTTTTCCAAACGAATAAGTTCAAAACGAAGATTTTCCAACACTTTTTTACATTCATCAATTTTTTCAGTATCGCCTGTTTTGATTGCTTCATTCAATAGATCTAGCGACTCATCAATTTGCGTCTCTATATTTTCCAATCTCTGTTCACCTTCCGTCGATAAAAAAAGTGTGTGTAATGCTTCATGCGTTAACGTCGATTCTTTTTGATACAATACACGCTGTTCGAAACCCGATATTTCGACCATACGAATCACTTCACCAAACAATATGTTTTCAACAAGAATCTGTTGATCTTTAAATCGTTTGACGATTGCATGTCCACGTGTATCGCCGATTAACTTCTCCATCCATTCAGACAAACGCGAATCATGGATACGATAATCTCCGATCAATTTGTATCCTTCTTGTGTTTGTTGAAAACGTAATTTGGTCATATGATCATCTGTACGGATCGATACGATAAATGAATCCTCGGTTTCTCTCCAATACAGTGAATATCCTTCTTTGATCAAATCACGAATCAAATTTTGAATATCACGCCGCTCAAAACGCAATTCCAAGTTACAATATTCCACTTCATAACTTTTATTCATCATAATCCCTCCTTTTCAAACAATTGGTTGATCTGTATGTCATTCTATATATCTTTCTAGCTGTTCTGTGATTAATTGATAAAATATACAAAAAAAAGTATAAATAACGAATGCTATTTTGGAAATAAGCACTATAAAGAGTATTGTTGTATATGCAAACTTTAGTACAATGTATACTTATTATAATTTTACCCCTTTACAAGGTTGTCTAAGCACTAAAGCATACAGATACATGTAATCTTCATGAAATAATCGTATGCTCTTATGCTATAATAAACGCGGCTTATCGGTACACTTATATGGATGGATTTGGAAAGAGGGGCATTTTAAATATGAATAATGTTGAATTTAAAGGATTTGATTCGAAAGACTTTGATGTATTTACTATCGATGGTTTGGAGCCACGTATGGATGCGTTGATTCAGACGATTCGACCTAAACTCACAACAATCGGTGAACAGATACAGCCTTATCTGGCTACACTATGTGGTGAAGAAATGTATGTACATGTTGCCAAACACGCTCGTCGTACGGTGAATCCACCTAAAGATACATGGGTAGCATGGGCATCGAATAAACGTGGATACAAAGCATTACCTCACTTTGAAGTAGGTATGTTTGGCAGTCATGTCTTTATTGTATTTGCAATTATCTATGAAAGTCCACGTAAAGTAGATTTTGGTAAAGCATTACAAACCAATTGGAGAAAAGTAAAACAAATGATCCCTGATGAATTCTACTGGTCTACAGATCATATGTCACCACAAGCCAATATTCAGGGTGAATTAGATGACCAGTACTGGTTGGATACCGCAGAACGATTACAGCATGTCAAAAAATCCGAGATCGTATGTGGATTACGTATCGAAAAAGATGATCCATTGCTTCAAGATGGCAAAGCTTTTATCGAAAAAGTAGAACAAACTTTCGAACAATTACTTCCGTTGTACCGAATGGCATTTTAATATCGACCTTCATATGAATCTATAAAAAAACACCTTATCTGCGATGTAAGCACATAAGGTGTTTTGGTATGTTTATCTAAGATTAGGTCGATGACGTATCATGATCCAATGAATACAAAACAAAATAAACATTGAACTAGCACTGACAAAAAAAGGAGCTTGTGGACTAATACTATCCCATAACTTTCCAGAGACTAGAGGTCCAATCACAAGCCCTGATCCTTGTAACGTCAAAAACAACCCCCAGATCATACCTCGTTCTTTCGTAGGCACAAGCTTGGCGAGTAACGAATTCCAAGCGGGTAAAATCATCGCATAACTCAAACCTATACCCACTACAAATATCCATATCCAAAATAAAATTCTAGTAGAAGCCATTCCGACTAATGCCGTACCTGCAAGTAAAAACCCAATATGCAGAAAAAAGCGACTGCCAAAACGATCGATCAGGCGACCTGCTGGAATCAGACCCAGTGCTGTCACACCGCCACCTACAATTAATAAGCCGTTAAAATACGCAGGCGTTAATTCGAGTTGGCTGACCACATACAACGTGATAATAGGTGTAAGAATACCTAATGCAAAAGATTGTAGAAATAATGCCGGATATAATAAAGGATGGATATGTAGCGAACGAATCAACGATACATATTGCTTTATCCGTTGCTTACCTGTAATTCGAGAAGTTGATCGGTGCTGTAGCTGTTCATCCGATTCAGGATCAGCTTCTAGAGCATAGACTTCTTTTTTACGACCCGGTAAGCATAAAGCAATTCCTAGCACTACAGTCATACAGACTAACATCATCCAAAGTGTTGATTGATACGATGTGCCACTAATCCAATTGACAGTTACGGGTCCAAGCCCGGCGCCTCCAAGAGAAGCTATTTCTATAATGCTCATCGATGTTCCATATTTGCCATCAGCCTGTGAAAGACTGGTAATCTGCGACATCACACAAGGCCATAGAGGAGCACTTCCTATCCCCATCACTGCACAAGCAAAGATTAGCCAGCCTGTACTTTTTTCGGTTGCCATAATAAAAACAGCACCCAGTACAAGAATCATACCGATCGACATAATCATTCGGAAGCCCAATCGTTCTGCTAACCAGCCAGCAGGACCTCGAAGTGCATTGTCCCCTACATATTGCAATGCAAAAGCAATACCGATTGCAAACGCAGGTAATCCAAGTACATGGCCCATATATACAGGCAGTAAAGTGACTAATAATCCACCTTTAACAAATTCCACTAAAAAAATAAGGAGCCATAGGCATACAAATACAAAAATATGACGTTGACGCTTTTTTGCTTGATTCTGCTGGTCTGTGATAGAATTCGAAATCGATACCATTAATGAAGATGACTCCCTTCAAGTCTAACCCTGAATGTATACCTCTTTATAGATCATGCATTTTATCTTATCATAATAACTATTGCATTCCCTCCACGTTTTGCTATACTCATTTTGTTTGGCAAAATGTTGTATAAGCATTTTAGCCTATGAATCATTATTTGACATCAGAAAGGTTGTGACAGCTTTAATGGATCATCAGCAAACGCCGCTTTTTACCGCTCTTCGAGAACATGCGGCAAGCAATCCCGTCCAATTCCATATTCCAGGGCACAAAAAAGGAATCGGAAGTGATCAGGAATTTCGAGAGTTCGTGGGTGACAATACCCTTTCTATAGATCTGATCAATATCGCACCACTGGATGATTTACACCAACCTATGGGTGTGATCGAGCAAGCACAAAAATTAGCTGCTGATGCTTTTGGCGCTGATTATACGTATTTCTCAGTTCAAGGAACAAGTGGTGCTATTATGACTATGATTTTGTCGGTCTGCTCACCCGGTGACAAAATTATTGTTCCTCGTAATGTACACAAATCAATCATGTCTGCGATTATTTTTGCAGGAGCGAAACCTGTATTCGTGTCTCCAGCACGTGATGAGAACTTGGGGATTGATCATGGCATTACGACTTCATCGGTACGTCGTGCTCTAGATCGTCACCCTGATGCCAAAGCTGTTCTTGTGATTAACCCGACTTACTTTGGTGTGTGTGCAGATTTGAAAGAAATCGTGGATCTTTCGCATAGCCGCGGTGTTCCCGTATTGGTTGATGAAGCGCATGGTGTATTGATTCATTTCCACAAGGACTTACCGGTCTCTGCGATGGAAGCCGGTGCAGATATGGCTGCTACCAGTGTACATAAGCTAGGTGGCTCGATGACTCAAAGTTCTGTCTTGAATCTAAATGTAAAAAATGGTCATGTGAATCCTCACCGCGTACAGACCATTATTAGCATGCTGACTACAACATCTACTTCATACATCCTACTCGCTTCTTTAGACACGTCACGTCGTAATCTAGCGCTACACGGACATGATATGGCAGAGCGCACGATCAATCTGGCACAAGAAACACGTCAGAAGATCAATGATATTCCTGGATTATACTGCTTTGGTAAAGAATTGCTTGGTGGTGAAGCTACCTTCAATTACGATCCGACGAAGCTGACGATTCATATCCGTCATTTAGGAATAACAGGCTATGATGCAGAGAACTGGTTGCGTGAGCATTACAATCTAGAGATTGAACTTAGTGATATGTATAACATTTTGTGTCTGGTGACTCCAGGGGATACACAGGATAGTGTAGATATTCTGGTACGTTCGTTAACGGATATGGCTTCTCAATATTACAGCACAGACGGTTCCAAAGAAATTCATGAACTGGTGGTCAAAATTCCAGAGATTCCGCAATTGTCACTGATTCCGCGTGATGCTTTTTACGGGGATACAGAAGTGGTTCCTTTCAAAGAATCGGCAGGACGCATTATTGCTGAATTTATTTATGTATATCCGCCGGGTATTCCGATTTTGCTACCAGGTGAAGTCATTTCACAAGAAAATATCGATTATATTACCGATCATGTAGAAGTCGGTCTGCCTGTTAAAGGCCCTGAAGATCGTACGGTTCATCATGTCAAAGTGATTGTCGAGACAGACGCTATTTTCTAAACATTCAATTACCTTTCTATAACATACAAAAAAAGCCGGAGCGAATACTGTATAGAAATATACAATATCCATTCCGGCTTTTTTTATAAGGTGATGAATCTTATTCTGATTCTTCAATAAGCTCGCCGTATGCTTTCTCTACAGCTGCCCATTCTTTTTCGTCTTCGATATTTTGCAATTCGAATCCGTCTTCTTCTTCCTCAAGACGCATGATATAACCATCCGCTTCAGGGTTGCCACGCTCTAGTAGAAGTGCATACAATTTCTCGCCCACATCAAATGTTTCAACAAGAACCATTTCTACATCATTACCTTCATCGTCAGTCAATGTTAATACATATTCTTCCGCTTCGTGGTCATGGTCGTGATCATGATTGCAATTTTCATCATGTACATGTTTATCGCTCATTAGGATAACCTACTTTCAGTATAAAATTGAATGTCATTTAGGTTCATAAATAGGTACAATACCTTGGATTCATGAAATAATACTTGTGTATCTTACCACTTTCCCCTAGACAGGTCAATTGAGAGTCATACCTTGAACAGATCCTAATCGATGAGAGACTAATCAGATATCATGATTATTGATTGAGCGCCGTAATTACCTTTTGGGATACCAGTACATAATCGCTAGCTTTGGACTTTTTCATATAAAATCCGACTGTATACTTGCCTGCGCTATTAAAGTCGTATGTGAAATCATATGTGCGGAACCAGAAGTTATCTTTTTGTTGTGTAATATCCTGACTTTGGATATCTTTTTGATTCCCTGAAGGATCGATAATCGCTACTTTCACAGCTACAATATCCGTTTGTAAATTGTCGACTTGACTAAATACGTTGAATTTGAGCTTTCCTTTACTGACGTTGCCAAACGCCGTATCATTTTTGAATAAAAAGATATGTACGTTAGGTTTGGTAAGTTTGACCGTTTTGGCATCATTATCATAATCGACAATGCCTTGAATTTCACGCAAAGGCACATAAGTTTTGCCATCGATCATGTACGCTCCATCACTAACCTCACTTCCATTGATCCAGACTTTAATCTTTTGACTTACAGCATCTGCAAATAGCACTGAACTGCTCATTAAGAAAAAGGCTAATGCACAGACTGCAACTCTTTTCCATATCACGTAAGAACCCCTCCTTTTATATTTAGAAAAAGCTTATCGACTCCAATTCTTTCTGTATTATAAAAGCATTGTATCTCTATGCTGATCTTCTTATACATATATACTCCATTAGTCCCGTTCAGTTGCGGTGAAAAAATTGTAACCTTTTGACATATGGTCACTCTTCTGCATTTTCACTTTTAACTCTTATTAAACCAATGAATTAAAGTTGTATCTCCGTGGGTTGGCTATAACAGGATTATATTCATCATTTCCCTTCTTGGTTCTATTCATGGTACATTGAGAAGGAAGAATGTCTAATGATCATACAAGACATATCTAGATCATACGTACAATACAGACAGGAGGAATACTGTGTCTATTGAACTACAAATGCTAGGAACAGGTAATGCTTTTGCCAAAAATTATCATAATAACAACGCCCTTCTTCATGTAGGCGACTATACGTTGATGGTGGATTGCGGTATTACAGCTCCACTGGCTTTACATCAATTGGGTAAAACGGTCAATGAAATAGATGCGATTCTAGTGACTCATATTCATGGAGATCATGTTGGAGGACTGGAAGAGCTAGGCTTTCAAATGAAATTTATCTATAATCGTAAACCGGTTCTATATATTGCAAGTACATTGGTTCGTCCACTATGGGAGCACACGTTATCTGGTGGAATGACACAAGAAGGAATAGAACGAATCGAAGATGTGTTTGATGTGAGACCGATTGTGGCTGAACAACCAATTACTTTAACCGAAGGACTGGATATTGAATTGATTCAGACTCCGCATATCGATGGTAAGAATAGCTATTCCTTTTTACTGAATGAGACTATTTTTTATAGCGGAGATATGAAATTCCAACCTCATCTGCTGGAACATTTGGTATATGAGCGAGGGGTGCAGACCATTCTGCATGATTGCCAATTACATCCTCCGGGTATTGTTCATGCCACGTTAGATGAATTGCTGTCTTTACCAGAACAAGTACGTTCGACTATTCTGTTGATGCATTATAACGACGATAAAGATGATTTTGTAGGCAAAACAAAAGAAATGACATTTTTAGAACAACACAAAATTTACACGTTAGGATCATAACCCTCCTATCGACAGATCAACAAAACAAAAAACCGTGCCCTATGCAACTGGCGCGGTTTTACTACGTTCATTCATATCTATACATAGGTGAAAAGATTAGATCGTGACAACAAGTTGCTTTTTCATACTGACATGAGCAATACCTGCATCATCAAAAGGCTCTTCAGAAATCGTGATATATCCCATTTTATTGTAAAATCCTTCAGCTTGACATTGAGAATCAAGTAAAGCTTTTTCAAATCCATTTTGACGCGCATAATTTTCCATACCCAAAAGAATAGATTTGCCATATCCACCTCTACGATAACCAGGCAACACAGCAATACGTTGCATTTTAGCTGCTCCATTTTCATAACGAATCATACGGCCTGCGGCAATACTTTCACCATCTTTTTGCAATAAAAAGTGGTAAGCTACACCATCATTAGGCAAATGATCGTACTGATCTATTTCTCGACTCTCAGGAACTTTCTGCTCTACAACAAATACTTGTTTCCGGATTTTTAAACATTCTTCCAGTTGTTGTTGAGTTTGAACGCGTATCACTTCTATCGCCATTTTGTTTTGCTCCTTCGATCTTTCCATTGTGGACTCTTTATAATTGTATCATATAAATGGAAGATATAGACGGCTATTGTTGGGATATGGTGGATAAATTCTATTTCTATGCTGATCCAAAACAGCTTGATGACAGCAAAAAACAGCCCTTTTCCATAGCGAAAAAGGCTGTTTTATCTACAAATTAACGTTGATTATTTACAAATGCTTGATTCAATATTTCGATATCTTTAGCTAACATTTCTTCTGTATATTTACCCTGTCCAAAGTTCACCATAGCACGTAAAGGCATTCCTTTGACCATAGCAGACATCATATCATCACTAGGATCAAATAATTCGCCCATTCCTGAACGTTCTAACAATTCTTTAGCCAGTTGTTGAGTCGTTGGGTGTGTTGTAATATCACCCATCGTTGTATTACGGTCAATCGTAATAGGAAGTTCTACTGTCGATTGTATCTCTACTGATTGTTGCACACGAATATCACGAGAAGAAGAACCGATTAGAATCTCAAATGTTCCTGATTCTACATGCCAGTCCGCAATATCTACATTGTAATAAGCGAAAGCACGTTTATCGAGGGTAAACTGTACTGTCTGACTTTCCCCTGCTTGTAGATGAACTTTAGCGAATCCTTTCAATTCTTTTTGCGGACGTATCACTGTACTCTCATGATCGCTTACATACAATTGTACAATTTCTTTACCTGCTGTTTTGCCTGTATTGGTAATCGTCACACTCACTTTTACTTTATCTTGGTCGCTGTATTGCTGACGATCTAACTGTAGATCACTATATTCAAATGACGTATAACTGAGTCCGTAACCAAATGGGAACAAAGGCTCTACCTGCTTGGTATCATAATAACGATAACCTACAAAAATACCTTCACGATATTCGACCCGATCTTTTTCCCCCGGGAAATATAAAAATGATGGATTATCACTTAAATGCATAGGGAACGTTTCTGCTAATTTACCGCTTGGACTTACTTCACCAAAGAGTAGATCCGCAACTGCACCTCCAAATGCTTGTCCACCCAGATATCCTTCTAATACAGCTTTGGCGTGGTTGATCCACGGCATTTCTACAGGTGAGCCGTTACTAAGAACAATAATAAGATTAGGCTGTACTTTAGCAATTTCTTCGATTAATTGTTGATGATTTTGCGGAATATTGAGATGAGTTCGATCATATCCTTCAGATTCATACCGATCAGGTAAGCCAGTAAACAAAATAGCCACATCTGCTTCTGCTGCTTGTTGTACCGCTTCTTGGACTAATGTGGTTTGGACATCATCGCTATCGAGATCATATCCAGCTGTATACGATACCTGACCTTGATCACCTACTAATTGAGTAATTTCGTCAAATGCTTTATCCAGTTGAGTTGGATTCACATGGGAACTGCCGCCGCCTTGATAACGAGGATTTTGTGCAAATTCACCGATCACCGCAATTTTTCCTTTTTTAGCAAGAGGTAAAAGGTGATCTTCATTTTTGAGTAAAACCATACTTTCTTGTCCTATTTTACGCGCTAGTGCATGATGTTCATCTGCATTATACGTAGCATCTGCTTGACGTTGCTCGACCGCTTTGAAAATAAATTCCAAAATCTTGGTAACGGCTTGATCTAATACCTCTGCATCCAATTGTCCTTCTCGAACAGCTTTGACAATTTTGGCATCACCAATACCATTATTAGCAGGCATTTCAAGTTCTAATCCTGCACGAAGTCCGTCTACACGTTCGTTCACAGCGCCCCAATCGGAGACTACAAACCCTTCAAATCCCCATTCTTCACGTAATACTTTGGTTAACAGAAATTTATTTTCTCCTGTATATGTTCCATTTAATTTATTGTAAGAACACATAACGCTCCAAGGTTGAGATTTCTTAACCGCTCCTTCAAAGCTAGCTAGATAAATCTCACGCAATGTACGCTCATCGACAATCGCATCTACACTCATACGACGTTCTTCTTGATTGTTAGCAGCAAAATGCTTGAGTGATGTACCGACACCCTGACTTTGTACCCCTTGAATATGATGAGCAGCTAATTCCGCAGAAAGATAGGGATCTTCAGAAAAGTATTCAAAGTTGCGTCCACATAACGGCGAACGTTTGATGTTGGTTCCAGGTCCAAGCAATACAGCTACATCTTCTGCTTGTGATTCTTGACCTAGTGCTTCCCCTACTTGACGGATAAGATCACGGTTCCATGAAGAAGCCATGCCTGCCGCTGAAGGGAAACAAGTCGCAGGTACACTATCGTTTAACCCTAGATGATCAGCTTCTTTCCCTTGCTTACGTAATCCATGCGGCCCATCGGTCATCATGACAGACGGAATATTTAAACGTTCGATCGGTTGTGTTTTCCAGAAATCAAGACCTGAGCAAAGACTCGCCTTTTCTTCAAGCGTCATTTGAGATAATAATTGTGGAATATTAGTTTTCATTATGTCCTCCTTGAATAACTGTACTTATCCATAAATCGTTATCACTTCACTTACCCAATATAAGCATAGACTGAAATCAATAGTTCGTATGGTACGATCCATATGTAATTGGTACTTATCTGAATGATTATAAATAAGGTTTAAATAACACTTGAAAAAGAAACGTATGTTCGTATATAATAAGAATATAAATAAGAACAAATGTTCGGATAGGAGAATACGATATGTTATCTAAATATAGAGGCGAAATTGTAGAAATTGTGTATATGGATCGTTCGAATCAATTGACTCAACGACGTATAGAGATTAAGCATATTCGTAAAGGTCTGGTATATGCAGACTGTCTACGTACAGGAAGTCCACGTACATTTCGTGAAGATCAGATTTTGGCATGGCAACCTGCGAAGTCCAAGCTGAAGCCTACGATTAAGCCTGTTCAACCGCTTCATCCTCGTCTAACAGGATACACTGCTTCTCCGACGAGAGCAGAAGTTATTCCTCAGACGTTCACTAACTCATCCTCTCATGCTGTCAATACATCTGTGGTTAGACCTCCTGCAACCAAACGTAAATCTATGTCGATCAAAGCTACCCGTTCCCTTCGTCATTCTACACCGTCTGCTCTTGCTTCTACTTCTCCTACTCAGGTTTCTTAACCAAAGCTGTGGAAAGTGTACTCCATTTTTAGAATACTGCTTATCCAAAAAATATTTGCTGATGTACACTACATCTTTTGCTGATTTGTATAGCAAAAAGCGCAGCTTATCATGATAGGCTGCGCTTTACTTGGTATATATGAGGATAGAATCATTTTTTAGGATGAGCGAAATGGGGATGGGGACGATAATCTGACTAACAATTGATGATAAGCTTCTAACTGCTCTGCCTCATGAATAACTTTGCCAGATTCTACATACATTATCTTACCTGTTCCTTCACCAATTGAAGAATGTTGTTGTAATATACGATATAAATTTCGTGCTGTGCCTTCTCCACCATCAATAATATCTACTTCTTCTGGAAAGAAATGATGCAAGTGTTCTCTAAAATAAGGAAAATGAGTGCATCCTAAGACGATAGTTCCGTATTGATTGGGATCAAGTCCAGATAGCGCTTGTTCCAAATAAGACTGCACTTCTTCCTCTGCGAATTGACGCTTTTCAGCTAATTGTACCAACCCTGGCAAAGCCAAACTTTCTACAATATCAGCAGTATCAATAGAACGGACTAAATTTTGAAATTTTTCTTCTTGTAATGTTAATGTGGTTGCGAAGACCAATACCTTTTTGCGCTTAATCATACTGTTCTGAACCGCAGGCTTCACCGCTGGTTCTATACCTAGAATAGGAAAGTCATAAGCTTGACGTAGATCATTGACTGCTATACTGGTAGCTGTATTACAAGCAATCACCAGCGCTTTAATATCTTGCGCAGCTAAATAATCTACCGCTTCAAAAATATACTGACGCACTTCGTCTTTAGGCTTTTCACCATAAGGCACATGCTGAGTATCTGCATAAAAAATATAGTCTTCCTCTGGCAATACCTTTAACATCTCATGTAAAACAGTTAATCCACCAATCCCCGAGTCCAACACACCAATTTTCAATTTATTCACTCTTCTTTCAAGACGGCAACTTGTTGTCTTTGTAATAAAGTCGTTCTTTCATTATAACTTTTCTTGTTTGTTTTTTAAAATCAAACCTTATTTAATAGATAATGCTCACTGTTCGACTTTATTCCTTAATATTCATTCTTCTTGGTTTTGGTCTTGGTCTTGTTCTGTCGATTGAATATAAGTTACCGATTCGTGTAATAACTGAGCGAAAGATTCAGGATAATCATGATCCAGTTCAGGAAGCTCAATATATTGGTAATCTACATGCGCTTCTTGTAGAGCTTCGATCAATTCCATCGTACCCGGCAGACAATCATCGTCCCATTCTCCACACATAATCGAAAGTTTAACACCAGCTTCCTGTAATCCCGCTAGCCCTTTCTCCCATTCTGAAGCTTCTGGTAACCACGGTGCGACCAGAATCAAGCCACTGAACGCTGTAGGGTCTTGAATCGCAGTATATAGAGACACTCTTGCTCCTGCTGAGAATCCACCTACAATCGGCTTCAAGGATGTAGTTGAAGGGCTTAGAGCATCTTCGGTCATAATATCACTAAGATGCCATTTCAATTCTTCTATACCTTGCTCTACATCTTCCCACTCATACGCATCGGTGAACAGAATTTGTGAAGATTGAGGTAAAGCTAGACGATAATGATGATCTAACAGACTGATCCAATAAGGTTCTGCAATTTCGATATTTTCCTGATCACCATGTAGAGCAATAATCGTCTGTTGTATTGTATGATCTTCTTGATCATTCGGGTACAGAATTTTCAATTCAGGTGTAGACTCTTCGCGTGCTAATGTTTCTCGTTCTACACATAATTCGACTAATTTTTGAAATTCATCTTGATCACGTAAAGACTTCAAATCCTCTTCTTCCAGTAAGTATGTAGAAGAATACCAGTATCCTTTTTCCAAAATAGCTTCTTGTAGTAGTTGTAATGCTTCTGTATTCATACCTGAAGCAGCCGCTAAAGAATAACGGAAATTATACACTTGTGCATCGTTACCTTTTACTTCATTCGCATGTTCAGTTATATAAGTATAAGCTTCTTGACTGCTCTGCTCTGCCAAAATTTCAAGTGTTCGGTTAATAAGACGTGTGTATGTTAGTGTAGTCATGTCTTCAGCTCCTATAATGTCAAAATAAGAAAAACCCTTGAAATGATGATTCAAGGGTTCTTGCATACGTATTGTACCAAATTCTGATACGATAACCTATTCTATCTTATTGCGCGGTTACAGCTCCATCAATGGCATAGACAGCACCATTGATATAAGGTGCTTCATCTCCTAATAAGAAAGATACTAGATTCGCAATTTCTTCGGGTTTGCCTAATCGTCCCGAAGGAATACTATCAACGGTTGCTTTCATTGTCTCTGGATTCTGTCTTCCGAATTCAGCTACCATCGGTGTCTCGATTGTACCGGGTGCAATTGCATTCACACGAATATTGTTTTGACCGTATTCAATCGCAGCGGTACGTGTCAAACCGATAATTCCATGCTTGGTAGCGGCGTAAGGAGCTACTGTCTGTACACCGACTACACCTGCGGTAGAAGCTGTATTGACGATAGACCCGCCACCTATTTTAAGCATTTCAGGAATAACATATTTCATCCCGTAAAATGCTCCACGTAAATTAATATTAATAATCTGATCAAATTGCTCAATACTATGATCAGCTAATTTGAGTCCAGGACCGGAAATCCCTGCATTATTAAAAAACATATCGATTCGTCCAAATGTAGCTACTGTTTGCTGAACAAAATGCTCTACTTGTGGTGCTTGGCTAACATCAGCAGCAATAAAAAGCGCTGTGCCTCCTTTGGCTTCGATCATCGATACCGTTTCTTGCCCAGCTGTTTCCGAGATATCTACCACGACGACCGTAATGCCGTTACCGCTTAATTTGAGAGCGGTAGCTTGACCCAGTCCACTTCCTGCACCTGTAATAATAGCTACTTTTGATTGTGTATTCATCGTACGCCTCCATCAGATCAGTCTTTATGATTACGATATGATCTTAGATGAACCTACTCTGTTCCGCAATCCTCAATTAGCCTGCTATCTATTACTGGCTCATTAGACTTACTTTTCTACTCGACTTAAAAAAGCTTTGGTACGATCTAACTGTGGGTTGCCAAAGATTTGAGCAGGTGTACCTGATTCTGCAATTTCACCTTTGTCCATAAATATAACTCGATCAGCTACATCTCTAGCAAAATTCATCTCATGTGTGACCACAACCATAGTAATCTTTTCTTGCGCCAATTGCTGCATCACTCGTAACACTTCACCTGTCAATTCTGGATCAAGTGCTGAAGTCGGTTCATCAAAAAGCAAAATATCTGGATTTAGCATCAATGCTCTTGCGATCGCTACCCGTTGTTTTTGCCCGCCAGATAGATTAGCTGGTAGTACATTCGCTTTATCCAACAATCCTACTTTATTCAAAATCACTTCACTGCGCTTACGGATATCTGCGACACTTTCTTTTTTCACCGCTTTGGGCGCTAATTCCAAGTTCTGTTGTACCGTTAGATGAGGGAATAGATTAAAGTGCTGGAATACCATCCCCATACGTGATGTTATTTTTTTGATCGTGTTTGCATTGGCATATTTGCCGTTCTCGACTAAAGCTTGACCTTGAAATAAAATACTACCGCTGTTCACTTCTTCCAGATGGATCAGACTCCGTAACATCGTACTTTTACCTGAACCAGAAGGTCCGATAATCGCAACGACTTCACCCGGTTCCACTGTAAAATTCACACCTTTTAATACTTCGAGATCGCCAAAACTTTTTTTGAGTTGTTGTACTTCAATCATTGTCATAGATAGACATTCCTTTTATTCAAATTTAAATCGACGTTCTAATCCTTTGAATAGCAACGTCAATACTAAAGTCATTAATAGATAAATAATACCTGCTAGTACAAATGGAGTGATCGTAAAATCACGATTGACTGCTGTTTGTGCAAAGTGAAGCAGTTCTGGTACCGCTACAGCATAGAGTAAGGCAGTATCTTTGACCAGTGTAATCGACTCATTAGCAAGTGAAGGTAACGCCACCCGAATCATCTGTGGAACAATCACTTTGGTCATCGTTTGCCATTTGCTGAGTCCCAGTACTTGCGCTGCTTCATGTTGCCCTTTATCAATCGACAATAATCCGCCTCTGAAGATCTCTGCGAAATAAGCTGCATAATTCAGTACAAATGCAAGCCCTGCCGCTACAAAACGATCAAACACCAGATAATCACCTATAATCGGCAACATTGGTAATCCAAAGCAGAAAAAGAGTAATTGTAACAGTAATGGGGTTCCACGAGTAATATAAATAAACGTATGCGCTAACCATGATAACAATTTGATACTGCTATTGGCTAACAATGTAATTCCAAATCCTAAAGGAATAGATAACACAATTGCAATCAAAAACAGAAGAATTGTGTTTTTAGCTCCCTCTAGCATGGGTCCTATAATTTGTAATAAGTAATCTACACTCATCGTATTCGACTCCTACATCTCAACATTTTTAATTTACATCTAATTATTTACAAAAGAAAACCGGGTTGTATCACTCAACCGGTTTTCTAATGACTTTTATATGGGTGTACTCTTGTATGCTTTGCAAAACATGTATACATCATCTTGATGATTATTTAAGAACTTTGTCTTCACCAAACCATGTAGTTGAAATTTTGCTAGCTGTACCATCGCTATTTAATTCATCTAATGCTTTTTGCAGACTATTAAGCAATTCTTCATTACCTTGCTTCACACCAATACCATATTCTTCAGGCGATAATGATTCATCCAATAATTTAAACGTATTCGGTTCTTTGGACATATAGTAACGAGCAACCACTTCATCAATAACGACAGCATCCAAGCGACCATTTTTCAAATCACTTAACGCCAGTACGTTATCCGGGAACTCACTTACTTCTTTCAGCTGTGCTTTGATCGGATTAGCTGCTAAAGCATCTGAAGCAGAAGATAGCGACTGTAGACCGACCGTTTTACCAGCTAGATCATTGAATGTAGTGATTGGCGAGTTAGCAAGCACAGCAACTACTTGACTATTCGCTAGATAAGGTTTGGTGAATAGTACTTTTTGCTTGCGTTCATCTGTGATTGTATATCCGTTCCAGATCAGATCAATTCGACCACTATTTAATTCAGATTCTTTGGCAGACCAATCAATCGGTTGAAATTCGACTTGCTTACCCATTTTAGCTGCGGCAGCTTTGGCATAATCAATATCAAATCCAACAATATTATTTTGTTCATCACGGAATCCCATCGGTGCAAATTTATCATCAATTCCGATGACTAGCTTGTTATCATCTTTGTTAGCTCCACTAGAACATCCTGCTAATACCAATAAAACCACACTAAATATCAATAATAATCCTGCTATTTTTCTCTGTTTCATATGATCGCTCCCCTTACAATTTACCGAACGCTTTAGTTCGTTACCACGTTATCAGAACCACTATAATAACATAGCATGGAATTGAAGTCGAGCGCTAGAGTAGAGAACAAAAAGATATTTGGTGATTTTACGATTTATAGTATGTATTCAAAAGTTAGTAGAAGGTCTAAAGATTAAAATGGCATATAAAAAGCACCCATTTCAGGGTGCTCATCACATCAATATTATACAGCTTCCAATGCGTTCATAAAACGTTGGATATAATAAGTAGGAATATTTTGTTCCATCCAGTCTGTAATATCTTGATACACCAAGCTATATTTTGTATTTAAATATTGAGGATGTGGTAACACTTCAACTTCCTCAAAATAATTTTTAACTTTGCGACGCAAATTACGCAGAACTTGCTGTTTGGATTCTACATCTTCGCGATCTTCGATTAACAAATGATCTTCTAATTGATTACCATCATTCATCATAATTTCGCGACTATACATATAACGTTCGCCTACACTTAACTCGCTTTCATAAAAGTTAGCATATACTTTATTGTCTACAATAATACGTCTACTATAGATACGTTTCAATTCGCCCATGACACGATCGAATTTTCTATATTTTTCGACTCCGATGGTATCAATCAATTCACAGATTGTTTTTACCGCTTGTTGGTGATTTTCTTCTTTACTATCAAATAACTCAAAGATATCTACTTTTTTATAACGAAAACGGATATACGATTTGGATAACTTACCATACATATAAAAAACAATACTAACATCAAGAATCTGGTCATTGTACTGCACATCCATATTGACATATCGGTGCTGTTGACGCATAAGATTCTACCCCTTTTCTTGTTGAATTGATTGGGCTAGTAAATCGTTTATTCGACAAGGTGGATACCTTTAAAATAAATGTACTAAGCTACCATCGTATCCAAATAAATGTAATCTATACAAAGATTTAACCTTTAAATTACAATTCAAATCAAATGAAGCACAGTTATTAACAAATATATTTACAACAAGCCAAAATTTAAAACCTTTTTTTCTTCGATTATGTGGATATTATCTGTTATTTTGTTGGAGTATCTAGGGATATCAAGGTTTTTTTCATCTTTTTCTAGATAAGACATTGTCGTATTTGAAAAGATCATTCTTATCATGTAAACACCTAATGTAAAAGAGTGTCATGATCTATTGTCTGCTTGTGATCAAATCCATCTGGTATGAGATGAAGAAATAAGGTATGTAATTTACTACTATACACAAGTGAATCATTGTGTAATATATCTGTACACATGAAAAAACAGGCGAACAGTGAAGTTCAGCCTGTCTTTATATAGGGTACGATTTTATAGTTATAATTAAGTCGTATAATATGAAGTTTAGTTAGTAGTGGATGTATATCTGCTTACCAATTCACTAATTTTACCTCTAACGGCTAAGTCGGAATTCTGACGGTTTTTCAAAATAGCATGTACTTGATCGACAAAACTATTTTCTGTATCTTTTGTTTCCATTAAAGGTGTTGTTGCCATAGATTCTAAGTTCATCATTATTCCTCCACATCAATTAATACGTTCTCGAATGATACGCTTATTTAATATGACCCCGATTACAGACGTTTAAAACACATTTTGATTAAATTATTGGAAATACTTAGCAACTCTTTCGATACATAAATTGATTGTAATCGTTATCAATTTTGTTCAATCGCTTGTTTAACGAATATTTTGGTAACAAAAAAAGTCCCAAAATAATATTGGGACTTTCTGTTGAATACATTAACCTTCTGCTATATCTGCTCGTAATGCACTAGCCACTTCGATCATTTTCGGGATCACAGCTTCATTCGTGCCTGAGACGTACAGATCGCCTTCATAATGACGGAAAGGAATCAAAGCTGTACCAATATCCCACAAAAAGAAGTCTCCGTCTATCGACATCGTCGCTTCTCCTTTGACTGTGAACACAGGAGTATACGTAAAATCCGGTTGTAGTGCAAAATAAGTCTTGCACTCTTCCAAAGTAATCGGATCTATTTCACCTTCGGGTTGTTGCATCTCTCTTGTAATACGGTAACGCTGAATCATATGATGTCGCTCCTTTTATTAAAAACTACTTTTAATGCATGATCACTATTTTCAATCATTACGATTTTTAGTTATTTATTTAGTAATTAATTAATAAGGTTTTAAAATAACAAAAAAAGCCTTAAATATCAAGATTTTTGCTAACAATTATTTTAAAATATGTCTATTGTAATATATAGAAATGATATTGTTCTAGAAAATAAGTAAAATGTTATCACGTAAATAGCTTAAATATTCTTTGTTGACTTGATGTGCACTTCAAGTAGTAGAATGAGGACATCCTAAGCGCGGGATTCATTAACTTTCACCCTTTCTAGAAAGTAGGGAATCAAAATATGAGTACAGAAATAGTTTATTGTATAGGTGAATTAGGCGAGAAAACAGGGCTTAAAACCGAGACTATTCGATTTTACGAGAAGTTAGAATTGATGCCTGTACCTAATAAAAAAATGAATGGACATCGCATATACAAACAAAGAGATTTAGATCGTCTTCTATTTATTGTGAAATTAAAAAAAACAAGTATGACTCTTCAAGACATCAAACAATATCTCAGTTATTCTGATGCCGGACAATATGAAGAATGTTATAACATTCTTCAATATCAACAAAAAGAAGTAGAAAATGAATTAAAAAGCATACAATCTACCTATGATTTATTAAGTTATAAAATAGGTAATTTCAAAACATTAATTGAAACTACTCGAGGAGTGAAATTGAATGAACACCAAAATATTAGGACAGAGTAATATTGAAATATCTTTATTAGGACTAGGTTGTATGGGAATGTCAGAATATTATAGTGGACGAGATGATGCAGAATCGATTCGTACTTTACATCGAGCTATTGAATTAGGTATTAATTTTTTAGATACAGCAGATACCTATGGAGTCGGAGCTAATGAAGAACTGATTGGACAAGCATTCAAGGGAAGACGTTCTGAAATTGTATTAGCCACTAAGTTCGGCTCAATGCGCGGAGAACATGGCTCATTTTTAGGGGTTAACGGACATCCAGACTATGTAAAATCTTCTTGTGAATCGAGCCTTAGACGTCTAGGAACAGATCATATTGACCTTTATTACCAACATCGTGTTGACCCTAACATTCCAATAGAAGAAACTGTTGGAGCTATGGCAAAGTTAGTAGAAGAAGGTAAAGTACGTTGTTTGGGTCTATCTGAAGCTTCTGCCAATCAAATTAAACGTGCTCATAACGTTCATCCTATTACTGCTTTACAGACTGAGTATTCACTATGGAGTCGTGAAGCCGAAGATGATTTATTTCCACTATGTAAAGAATTAGGAATCGAGTTTGTTGCTTACAGCCCTTTAGGACGTGGTTTTCTTACTGGTCAGATTAAACGTTATGAAGATCTAGCAGAGGATGATGCTCGTCGCAACCTTCCCCGTTTCATTGGAGATAATTTTCAACGAAATGTTGATCTAGTAAAACATATTGAAGCACTCGCTCAACAAAAAAATGTATCTACTTCACAACTAGCATTAGCTTGGATGATCGCACAAGGTGTTACGCCTATACCTGGTACAAAAAGAGTAAAATATTTAGAAGAAAATGTTGGTTCTGTTCATATCGAATTAAGCAAAAATGAACTTGAAAGTATTAATGAAATTTCACCTAAAGGTATAGCATCTGGTGGTCGTAACGTAGAAAGCCAAATTCCAGATTGGTCTGCTGAATAAAAAACAAAAAAAGCCCTTGATAGACAAGGACTTTCGGTTATGACCTGTAGTGGGATCGAACCACTGACCCCTACCCTGTCAAGATAGTGCTCTCCCGCTGAGCTAACAGGTCAAAATAAGTATGACAACTTCCATATAATATCAAGAATTTATAACGTTGTCAATCACTTGCTTGGGTTCGTGTATGCGCTCGATATGTAATCTTCTAATACTGTGTCCAATACGATTCTGGAAGAGGAAGTACGGTCTTTTCTTTGCGCTCCCAACCCTGAATCATGACGACACTATTCACTTCAAGTTTGTTATCCCAGTATATGTATTGTTTATGTTCGAGTGATAATAAAATCTGACTCAACTCTTGAGTCGTCTTGCCTGTTTTGAAAGATAATTCTCTCCATTCTGGCATACGACGGTACAACGAAAAAAAGTTATACAAAATACGCAACAACTTACGTTCATTATCTTCTAACATGATGTATCTCTCCTTCTGATCACAAATCCAATAGGCATGTAATTATATACGAACTTTTGTTCTTATTTTAAATGAAGTACTGCCTTTTGGCAAGTTTAGTTAACAAAAAGACTCTACCTCATGAGGTAGAGTCTTCCTATTAGCTAGATCACATCAAGTGAATACATTGATTATTATTGTTTAGCAGCAACAACTTCTTTTACGTTCACAGTAGTCGACAATTTTTTATCGCCGTATTCTACTTTAATTGTTGTTGTCCCTTTAGCAAGTGCTGTAATTTTACCTTCAGTAACTGTAGCGATATTGGCTTTGGTACTTGTCCATGATGCTTCTTTCGTTACATCCACTTTCAGACCTGTATCATATTCAGCTACGACCTGAACCGATTTAGCATCGCCAACAGTCAATTTCAAAGCTTTCTCAGAAAACGTTAATTTTTTCAACTTCGCTGTTACATTGACTTTAACTGTCGATGTTAAGCCCTGGTATGATCCTGTTAACGTTGCTGTTCCTAGATTTACTGCTTTGATGCTTGATCCTTTAACTGTCGCTACAGAAGGATTAGAAGACACCCAATTCATTTTGGTAGATAGGTTTACAGATTTACCTGTTGCCGCATATGTTCCTACCGCTTTAATAGATTTGCTCTTTTTGATATTCAATTCAACCACTTCTGGCGTAACTGTGATTGATTTAATTTTTGGTTCCATCGTTACTGAAACTTTAACGATTTTGTTAAGGTAAGTTCCTTTAAGCGTAGCTTTACCATTTAGCAATGCTTTTGCTGTAGAACCTGTTAACAATAAGCTTTCAGAAGAAGAAGTCCAGTCGATATCTTTACTTACATCAATCGTAGAACCTTCTACTGTCATTGCTTCTACTTTAGGCAAGCTTGAAGATTCACCAACAACAATACTTAAAGTCGTTACATCTGGTGTTAATACAAGCAATTTCGTCTGAACGGATACCGGTACAGTTACTTTAAGGTCACCAATCGTACCCACTAGATTGACCTTACCTTCGCTTTCAGCTTCTACTTTAGTACTTGTAACTGAAGCAATACTTCCGTCACCTGCACTCCATTCTACAAGCTTAGATAAGTCTACTGTTGTTCCATCTACTGCTGTACCTGTTACTTTAGGAAGTGTAGCACTATCTCCTGTAACCAAGTCGATTGAATCTACACTAGCTTCTACTTTTTTCATAGTTTTGTAGACTGTAACTTTGAAGCTCTTTGTATAATCTTCATACTCTGCTTTGATCGTAGAAGTACCTTCTACCCATGGAATAAGCAAACCTTTATCTGCTGTTACGTTGATTGCATTAGATGAAGTCCATTTCACATCACTCGTTACATCTGTATTTACGCGAGTGGCGTCAGCTACTTCTGCTTTGATTTGTTTAGGCGTATCACCGATAAACATCACTTGATCTTCTTCAGGTGTTAGCAACAATCCTTGGAAAGAAGAACGTACATAGATCGTTTGTGTATCTGCCAATCCTGCATATCTAGCAGTTACTGTTGTTGTTCCTTGTTTGATTCCTTTTACCGTACCCAGAGATACAGTGGCTACTGCTGCACTGTATGTAGACCATGTTACTGAAGAAGTGACATTTTCTGAACTACCATCTGTTTTGGTAGCTGTTGCTGTAAATGTGTAAGGCTGTCCGATCGTTACATTTGCTGCTGCATCTGGTGAAATTTTTAATGCTGTATAGGGTGAGTTCACTGTTACTTTTTTAGTAGCAGATAGATCGCCATACTTAGCAGTGATTGTCGTTGTTCCTGTGCCAACCGGCGTAATACTTCCTGCTTTAACTGTTGCTACTGTAGATGCTGAAGAAGTCCATTTCGCTTCGTCAGATACATCTTCCGTATTGCCTGCTCCGTCTACTGTGGATACTGTCAAGTCAGTAGCATCATCATCTAAAGATAAAGTTAATGCATTATCGTCGGCGAATTTGAGTGATACGGCAGTCGTATTTGCTGCGAAAACTCCGGCTGGAAATAGTGTGCTTGCCACGATTACAATTGCAAGCATCCATTTTGCCATTTTTGCAGTATGTGTCATTAATTTCTCCCCTTGTGTACAATATTTGTGTTCAGCTCTGTCCATTCCTGTATTAATATCGGTTGGAATACTATATTTTTGAAGATAAATGATCCAAAATAAGGCTATAGTCCTGTAAATTCTCTTCTTTTTCTGGAAAATCAAGGGGTATTTTCATCACTATGTAGTTCAGCATCCACGTAGAGAACGTACAATAAATCGATAATCGGATTTACGCAAAATACGTCCATTTCCCAAAACAACTTGTTGATGATCGTGTCTGACGATCTGCGCTTGAAGTTCAACCAGTCGATCCCCTTGCCAGATCATAACTTGGGAGCCGAAAAGAATAGCATTATCGAATTGCACAGGTAATTTCATAATATACCCGATATGATTCAGTTCTGCTGCGGAAGACTCTAGCTCTTGTGGTAACTGTTCTAGTTCTTTAATGTACAAAATATCATTGAGCAGAACATTGATCGCACCCGGTTGCAGAATCAATCTATTTTTACTTTCATCCCAGTACTGGATCGTACCGTACAAGCGAGAAGAATATTCATCATCTCGGGTGACTACTACTTTTTTACCTTCCCAATGCTTCATCTTTTCACCTCCCTGAATGATTAGTCTTTATGTGATATTAGGAATACGCCAGTCGATTGGACGTTCACCGTGCTCCTCAAGAAATTGATTGGTACGTGAAAAAGGTTTGCTTCCAAAAAATCCTTTGCGAGCAGCAAAAGGACTTGGATGTGCTGAACGAATCACTAGATGACGCTCTTGATCGATAAAAGCTTCTTTTTCACCAGCATGATTGCCCCACAGTAAAAATACCATTGGCTCTTTTCTGTTATTAAGCGCATGAATAACAGCATCTGTGAATTGTTCCCATCCTTTGCCTCGATGAGAAGCAGGCTTCGATTCTTTGACTGTTAATGCAGTGTTGAGCAAAAGAACACCTTCTTTGCCCCATTGTACAAGGGAACCGTGATTGGGTGTCGGTACATCGATATCTTCTTTTAACTCTATGTAGATATTACGTAAAGAAGGTGGTACTCTTACCCCTGGCATCACTGAAAAGCTTAATCCTTCCGCTTGTCCTGCACCATGATAAGGATCTTGTCCCAAAATTACAGCTTTGACTTCTGCATAGGGGGTCAGACGAAAAGCTTGAAAAAGCAAGTCACGTGGAGGATAGACGACCTCTTCTGCATACTCTTGATCTAGCCATGTCATCAACTGTTGAAAGTAAGGCTTTTCGATTTCTTCTTTTAATACTTCATCCCAATCATTACCGAACATATTCAACACCCTTTCTTCATTATTGATCTGTGATCTGACAAAAAAAGGACCGACCCATTATTCATGAGTCAGTCCTTTGTACAATAGGTGTACTTATGATAACCACGTATACCTACTTGAATGCTAAGGATCTCACCGTTCACCTATGAGCAACATTTATAATAGAAAGTAAACTATGCTATGCGTCTGTATTATAGCGTATTCTAGGTTCTAAAGGCAAGAATCTAGAGGATCTATTATCGTGAATGAATGGATGCTATTCTTTATATTTTTTCTATTTGCGAGCAGGTACATTAAAGTCATCGACATTAATATGTCCGAACCCTCCAGTTGATTGATCCACTACTTTAATGTAGAGTTCTTCGCCTAAATACGCAGATGCATCCCAAATTTTTCTTTGATACTCTTCATAGTTAGTCGCTGTTTCTTTAAATAACTCTTTGCCGTCTGATGCTCGAACCAGTGCTACATATAATTTATCGATATCACGACCACCACTGAGTAAGAAATTGATACGTCCATTTCCTCCCAGAATAAAACGTTGTGATTGTAGTGTACCGGTTAAGCTATCTCCTCCAGCTTGTTCATTGAATCCCCATAAATGGTACCCACCCGGGATTTTTTGAGAAGGATTGAAATAAATCGTATCCCAGAAAAACTTTTGATTGGTGACATGTACATTTTGGAAAGCATTCCCTTCGCTAATCCATCCTGTAAGATCCCCTGTAGCAAAATCATGATTAGGCAAGTCTTTAATATTGGTGTATTTGGTATTATCCCAATCCTCTGGTACATCTACAGGTGGAGCAGGTTCACCTGTCAAAGCATTCATATTCCATACTTCCATCGACTTCACTTGGATATCCTGATCTGCCCAGACTTGTAAACCAAGCGAATCGTATCTACCCACATAGACGCGAGTGGTCAATTTTTTCTTATCGTTGGCAAAAGCTTCAACAACCGAACGATCCAAGAAAATATGCAATTTCAGATTTTCTCCATCAAGGTCTACATATCCGCCTTGGATGCCATCGACACGTACATCAGGATCTACACTGCTTTTATTACGATCGACGTTAAAGGTTTTATTGGTTTTATCATAATAGATTAATGTTTCCTCTTCACCCTTGTCAGAGCGTCTGACTTTCAGTCCAAACTTCTGGGATTGTTTAGGATCGATTTCCATTACAATTTCTAACGTATCGCCTTTGACCGATTGAATAGCTTGATTAGCAGCTTGTAGATTTTTATCTTTGAAATTGACTACTTTCGCACCCCGTAGACTCTGTAATTCTTCTATCGGTTTAATCTGTAATTGATCCTTACTATCCAGACTCAGCGAAATCGGCAATGCCAAATTATGAGCCCAGCCTGCCTGATATTCAGCTTGCGGTGTTCTTACATTTTGCACCATCGAATAAATGACTGTTCTACCGTCAGGTGTGACCATTCCACTTTCAGCGGTTAAATAGCCGTCGCCTACATCTAACTTAGAAGGCGCTTCTTGATCCGGAATAAATTTGAAATGTTCTCGATCCCATGTGCCTATCCAGTAAAAGACTTCAACATCTCTTTGCACATCGTTAGCTGGAGCAACATGCTCTGGTTTTTCATGCGGATTGATAATAAAAATATGTTTTTCTTTGCCTGCACTATTTTTACCTAATGGTAACAATACAGGCAATTCCCATACTGTACCGAGTTCAGGATAGCGAGTTCGATCACTTTCATATAGTGGACCTTTGTACTCCCAGTTATCCATATCATCCGATACATAGACCAGAGCTGTACCACTGCTAAAATCTTTGATACCGGACGTGACTAACTGATACCACTTGTCAGTTTCTTTGTCATACCATACAAAAGGATCGCGGAATTCATTCGGAATTCCTTTACCGTTCTGTTCAGTCACTGGTGTAGGATGTTTCACCCATTTCTCCAAATTAGGATCAGCCAAATTCGCAGGTTTGGCTAGAGCTGTACGTTGATTAGGAGATAATGCATCATTTCCAGCTGTATAAAATAACACAGGATTGCCTTCGCGATCATAGGCTGCACTGCCTGACCATGCACCATCAGGATCCAGACTGCCTGCTTCTGGAGCAAGTGCAGGTCGTACATTTTCCCAATGTACCATATCATCACTCACCCAATGACCCCAATGAATCTGATGCCAGAAAGGTCCTTGCGGATTATGTTGATAAAACAAATGATATTTTCCGTTAAAATAAATCGGTGCATGTGCTTCATTCATCCAATTTTGTGGAGGCATTGCATGATATTGTGGACGATGTTGATCCCCATCAAAAACAGCAGGATCTTCATCAATATCACCATTTGGAATAGTTGGAATGTTGCCACCATGCAGAGTCTTCACACTCTCATATTCAGCTAAAATCTCTTGAGAAGTTAGTGCTTTGTTGTATAGTTTTAATTCATCAATCAGTCCGCTAAACATATTAAATGAAAATAAACCTGCTAGCTCGACTGGATTGTTATTTTTCCCAATCACTAAATCTGCTGAAGAAGGAGTAATCGGAACGTTCGCAGGTGTTGCCTGAGAGGCTACTTGCTTACCGTTCAAGTATAACTTGATAATACCTTCTGTTTTGTCAAAAGTGGCAGTGACATAATTCCATTTGTATTTCTCAAGCGGGTGATCTTTAACCCATACTTGAACCCACTGACCGCCGATTCCTAACTGCATCGACCATGTGCCGTGTCGATACATTCCAAGTGCAAAACCTTCTGCTTTATCGGGGTTAGACTGATTGACAATCGTAGATAACTTATTGCCATCTCCCCATTCATAGCTACGTGGAGCTACCCAAGCTTCGATTGTTAATGCATCATTGACAGCAACAGTATCTTTGGCTTGAATCTGAATATCATTCGAATAGCCATCAAATAGTAAGGCTCCACCTTTCACTCCACGTGAAGTCCATCTAGGATCTTTGGAATCCATATATCTAGCGTTGTTAAATACATAATTCACATCGTGTTCGATATTGGTAACTTTTTCTAATGCTTTCTTTCCTGTACCTTCGTCAAAATTCATATCAAAAATAGTACCTACATTGTTAGCTCGAAAAGCATCAACAGCAATACTAGCTTGATCAGATGAATCGACAATCTTCAGATACAGTTGCTTATTGTAATATTTCTGGAGTTGCCATGAGATCTTCTGATTGGCACTGACAGTCTCTGTCTTTTTCAGTAGCACGTCTGTCTGTGCATCATATAGGGCAACATAAGCATCCTCTGGATGAACAATATCCAAAATAGTAAAGTTTATCATGCCTGTTCCTTGAAGTTTGAAAGTACTGGAAGTTAATGAACCGATTCCTTCCAGAGAAGACTTGGCATAATACTGTCCTTCTTTGCCCGCTTTAGATTCATCGGTTACTTGAAAAGGAGTCCCTTCTACTGTCCAACCTTCAACATTCCCTGTCTCAAAGCTAGGATTTTTTATTTCACCGGGAATAGTAGCCACTGGAACCCTATTTTCTGCTAATACGCCTTCTTGAGGAGCCGTTTTATACAATGTTTGGAAATCATCTGCGAAGATCAGTCCCCAATCGGAGGTTGCATGATCCACAATCTCAATATACAGTTTTTTACCTACATACTTAGACAAATCTGCTTTATACTTTTCCATATTTGCAAGTCTTAATCCTTGATTGGGATTGGGGAATCCAGATTCATTAAAAGCAGAATTTCCGTATTTGGCTACAGAATTTCCTGTATCTGCATCAATAATGTTCACATAGGCTTCATTATTATGCTTACCTCCGCCCAATCTAAACGTAATCCAACCTGTCCCACCAAGCTTGAACGTACTCGAACGAAGTGTACCTGTAGCCGATTCATCATATTTCCAACCGTTTAGATGATAAGATCCTTCTTGATTGTATGGAATTTTTTCAGCCCACCATGTCGTTTCATTGGATACACTGTTCGGGCCGAATGCATTACCTTCAACCACCGTCCAGCCCGTAAGATCTCCTGTCTCAAAACCTGGATTGGTAATCCCATAGACTGCTTGTGTAGCTGATAATGCAGGATTTTGATAAACTGCATCTGTCACTGATGATTGGATGTCTTTCTGTGAAATCGAAATATCGCTTATCGTAGATTCAGGTGCTGCTGCCGCTGATATTTCAGGAGCGATACATTGAAGAATCATAATCGGAATAATCAATTTGGAAATCCAAGATTGTCTACTCTTGATATTTTTCATTAAATAGCCTCCTTCATCGTATAAAGCGCTTCTACCAAATCGATTGCATATCCCATACTTCCATCGAGATCACTTCTAACTCTCCATCACTCCAAAGTTCCATTTCCAAAGCATCCGCTCGACTAGGATAGACTCGAGTCGTTAAGCTTTTCAATCCATTTGCATAGACTTCGATCATAGAACCATCCAGATAGATATGAAGCTTCAACGAATCATCATGAATGTCTAACGTACCCCCCTGAATGCCTGTAGAGACCTCTTGAGGATTCAGTGTTGATTTGGTACGATCAACCAACAATTGAGCAGCCTTTCTATCGTAATATAGCAACGTTTCTTCTGCTCGATCCGGTGTACACCGAACTTTAATCCCTATGTTTTGAGCTGTACTGGATTGCAGTTCGACCTGAATCTCTAATCGGTCACCTCGAACATGCTTCAGAAGGTCATTAGCTTCTTGTAACGACTTTTCTTGAAACGATACATGCTTCTTCCCACGCAGGGATTGAAGCTCTTGAATAGGTTCTATGCCTAATCGTCCATCTTCCCTCAAATAGATGCTTAGCGGCAACCCAGCATTGTGAGCCCAACCTGCCTGATATTCAAGTTCCGAAGTACGATTACCCTGTGCAATGGTGAAAATAATTTTTCGATTGGTTTTGGGATCTATCATTCCGCTCGGGCCTGTAAAATGAAAATCTCCTACATCAATTAATTGAGGTTCTTCTTGATCTGGTATAAATGACATTTGTTGTTCATCCCATTGCCCGATCCAATAGAACACTTCAACATCTGCGCCCTCTCCTACAGGGCTAACTAACAAAATATGCTTATGCTGACCCTGCTGATCGATTCCTAATGGAAGAAAGACAGGCAACTCCCAAATCGGCCCAAGATAAGGATATTTCTGTAGATCCGCTTGATAAAAGATACCTTTGTACGTCCAATTCAGCATATCTTCTGAAGAGAAGGCAAGTGCTACTCCGCCTACATCTTCAATACCTGATCCTACTAAAGCTAACCAGCGATCACCTTCTTTCCATACAAAAGGGTCTCTAAAATCTCCAAACGCACCTATTCCATGGGGTTGCACCATCAGAGAATCTGAATATTTAGTCCATTGCACAAGATCTGGATTGTGATCTTGCAAATAAGTGCTTTGTGCAAGGGCTACACTTTGATTGGGAGAAAGATTATCATTGGCTGCTGTAAAGAACAAAACAGGTAGCCCGTTGGCATCATAAGTAGCGCTTCCAGACCAAATGCCATCAGGTGAAAGGTCATCATGTTCAGGAGCTAGCGCTACCGGGAGATCACGCCAGTGTACAAGATCTTTACTCACCCAGTGCCCCCAATGAATATGATAAAAGAACGGGCCCAAAGGGTTGTGTTGATAAAATAAATGATATTGCCCGTCAAAATAAATCGGTGCATGGGGTTCATTCATCCAATGAGCAGGCGGACTCGCATGATACTGTGGTCGATGCCGATCTTGTAATAATGGTGTTCGATCTAGCTTGATCTCGTCATATTCTAGCTGTGGATGCGTACCTTCAGACGTACTGTCTAAAACATGTTGATACGCAGAAGCAATCTGCTCTGTATTCAGTGCTTGATTGTATATTTTGAGTTCATCGAGGATGCCACTGAACATTTGAAGATGGAATACATCAGCCAGTACACTGCTATGATTGTTTCTACCAATAAGCAGATCGGTATCGTCAGCTTGAACAAGTCGAGCGCCCATAGGTACATCAGTACAAGCTATTTCGCTACCATTCAAATACAATTTAAGTTCTCCACGATCACTGTCAAATACAGCATGGATACAAGACCATGTATTTTTGGGAAGTTCATATCCAGCAGGTGCCCATACTTCTTTCCATTGCCCGGTATCCAGCCCTACTTGAAAAGACCATGATCCATGTCGTGACATTCCTAGTAGATAGCCTTGTTTTTGCTCTATATCATGACGATTCACAATAGCTGTTAGCTTGCCTTCGTTGCCCCAATCATAAGAACGTGGTGCTATCCAGACTCCTATCGTAAGTGCAGAGAAAGAGACAGCTTCATGCTCTATACCTGTCTTATCCAATGAATGAGCAATATACGTTGAATATCCATCGAAGCACAGCCCACTTCCGACAACGCCTTTTCTCCACTGTGGATCATGCTGATGCAACTCTGATGAATGAAAAACATAATGGATCGAATCTTGGACTTGAGAGATATTCTCTACCGTGCTTGATCCTTTACCTTCATCAAAGTCCCAATACATTATCAATCCACGATCTTCTGCCAGGTGACTCATGCATCTGCCCCCCATGCAATAGCATCTTGCATTGCCACCGATTTCAGGGTATGCAATTGAAGAGAAGTTAGCGTCGTTTGACCTGATTTTGTACTGATCTCGATAGATTCAAGTGGATCAGGGAAAATCTGATCGGTGATAGCGACAATACCCTGATTGGCATACACTTCTATCGAATTGCGATCTACCCAAATATGCAGATGTAATCGCCCTTCTTTTATCGCTAGAGGAGCGCCATGTTTGACAGCAAATGAAGGATGAAAATCCGTTATTCCTGAACGAGAACGATCAATAAATAACCACTGTTGCACAGGATCGTAACCGACAATCACTTCACTTTGTTGCAAAGATTGAAGACGGATATGAACTTCATCTTGTGAGCGGACATCTAGCTCTACTTCTATTTCGATGAGATCGTTACGGGTATGCTCTACAAAAGGAGTTGCAGGTGTAATCAAAATATTTTCCCAATGTCGAGATTCTTCACGTAACTGTTGTACTTCTTGTACAGGCATTTGCTTGAGTATTGTATGTCCGTTGTTAGAAGTTAGAGATAAGACACGTGGTAGCGTCATAGCACCACGCCACAAATCAGTAGGGGTGTCATTAGCATATTTCCAATTACTCATCCAACCGATAATCACCCGGCGTCCATCTTGTTCAGGTATATCTGACCAAGTCACACCTGCATAATTATCTCTACCATAATCCAACCACATGACATGATCTTTAGGGTTATCATTGCTGAAGGTATGACCGTCAAAATCTCCAACAAAATATTGTGTTCGAGACCCTTCAGGGTATTCAGGATGATCTCCTATACTTATTATCAGCACCCATTTGGAATACCCTGTATCATCTATAGGTAATTCAAATAGATCAGGACATTCCCATACCCCATCATGTGAGCCTTGACCTTCGCCAAATGTGCTGGTTAACGACCATTCCAATAAGTTTTTGGATGTATAGAATCGTGCATGATCGCCTGCAACAATCACCATAATCCAGTGAGCACTTTGCGAATGCCAGAACACTTTAGGATCTCTGAAATCGATCAAGTCTTTTTCCGTAATCACAGGATTTCCAGCGTATTTGTGCCAGGTATGCCCTTGATCACTACTATAAGCTAGACTCTGACGTTGACGGGGTTGATCGGTGTCTGGATGGGTATCTGCATGGGTAAATATAGCGATTAATCCATGAGTATCTTCAAATAATCCGCTACTATTATTCCAATCTACAACACAGCAACCCGAAAAAATCGCTCCATGTTCATCCGGAAATAAAGCAACCGGCATATGTTGCCACTGAATAAGATCTTCACTGACAGCATGCCCCCAGTGCATCGGTCCCCATTTCGTACTGTACGGATGATATTGATAAAAAAGGTGATACATGCCTTCGTAATACACTAATCCATTCGGATCGTTCGCCCAGTTAGCGGCAGGTGCAAAATGAAAACCGGGTCTGAATACATCTGTAGTATGCTGTTGATTTAACTTCATAAATTGCTCAATCTCATCTATTGTTGGCATCGCTTCAAGAGCCCCTTTTCGTGTAGTCACTAATGCTCCTCCAGCGTTCGCAAAAGTAAGCATACTTATCATTTGTTGCGTTGTTACATGTTCCAAAGCACTATCACTCTTCAGAATGTGATATAACAAGCAACCTAGAAAAGCATCACCAGCGCCTGTAGTATCAATAGTGTCAACTTGGAAACCCTTTACATATCCCTCCAGATGAGATAAACGGTAATAACAACCTTTTTCAGCTAAAGTTACTACGATCAAGGGAATGTTGAATTGACGTTGTAACTCTAACGAACCTTTTTCAATATCAGTGGTGTTGCAAATAAAACAAAGCTCTTCTTCCGATATTTTCAAAACACTGGCATGGTTCATTCCCCACCATATCTGTTGCTTAGCTTCTTCTTCACTTTCCCATAAAGACATACGCAGATTCGGATCAAAGGAAAGAAGTACGCCTGCTTCTTTGGCTTGCATCACCGCAGTCTGAGTCGCACTACGTGCAGGTTCATGACTCAACGATACCGAACCAAAATGCAGCACTTTACAATGTTGAATCCGCTCGAGTGAAATGTCTTCTGATTTCAGAAAAGTGTCAGCCCCTGGCTTGCGAAAAAAACTAAACGATCGATCGCCTTGATCATCTAAATGAACAAAAGCCAAGGTTGTACTCGCTTCGTCTGTAAAAGACACTTCAGATACATCCACTCCAGCATTTAACAATCGTTGATGTAGTAACGAACCAAATGGATCACCTCCTACCTTACTGATTAATGCCGTACTCGCTCCTAGACGAGACAATGCAGTCACTACATTAGCAGGTGCCCCTCCAGGATTGCACTCAAACAATTGATGATGTTCAGCTGTATGTCCAGCCGGGGTAAAATCCACTAGCAATTCTCCAATAGCAATAACATCAAGCACAGTTGTTCTCCACCTATTCTCTATTTATTTGTAAGATTAGCGTTGTAACGATCAAGTCCGGTCTGATAGATGCCCATCAATTCATTCAGACCCATTTTCTCCAATGTTTTTAAATAATCCTTCCACTCTTCATCGGTCACACCGTCCACAATAAATTGTCCTCTTTTGGTGTTGACATATCTCATTAATTCAGGCTCAATTCTGTTGATCTTATCCAATTCTTCTGCTGCAAAAAAGATATTTGGGTACTTCTCTTTTTCCATATAAGGAACATAGTATTTGGCTAAATCTTTAGCACGATTCTGAGCACGAGGCTCCATATCTACAACTTTCCCAAAATCAGCAGCCGTAATGACGCCCGGTCCACCTGATCCTGGTGTTACTTTTTGGCGATACTCTCCTGCGGATGCTCCTTCTGGAAGTGGCAGATTGACTAATTTACCATTTTTGTCTTTTTTAAATATGATATCTAACGGACCCCAGTGAATTTGGGCAGCCATATACGGTTCATATTGTTGATCAATCCAACGCATCGTCAATTCGGGATTACTGTTGACGCTAGTAATAGCAAAAGCTCCGCGCCCTGGGCCTCCACCGTTAGCACGTCCAATCAATTGATCTCCTTGCGGTCCTTTTAGTGGAGATAGAAGAACATAATCTTTAGCACGCTCTGTTCCAACCACTTCTTCAGCTTCCCACCAGATATACGATCCAAGCGTCTCATCAATCGTTTTACCTTTAGATAAATACTGCGCGGCATCTTGAGTAAATGATTCTGGATCAATCAGACCTTGCTTGTACCATTTCTCATGGAAATACGTTAATGCTTCCTTGTATTGAGGCTGGGTAGCGGTAAAGATCACTTGTCCATTGCGAACCACTCTGTGCTCCAAATTGTCAGGAAGCCCAAAAGCTCCAAAAAGTCCTGCAATATCCATACACCATTGCATATGCATAAAGCTTAATGGGATTTCATCAGGCTTGCCGTTTCCATTAGGATCTTGTGTTTTGAAAGCAAGTAAAGCTGCTGTATATTCATCTAACGTTTGCGGAACAGGAAGCCCTAATTGATCCAGCCATGATTTATTAATCACATGAAAGAACGGGTTGATTTCAAGATTGTTTTCTTCCCAAGAAGGTAATCCATAGATATGCCCATCTGTTGCTGTAATGGCTAACTTGATATCAGGACGACGTTTAAGCAGTGCTTTCAAGTTAGGCGCATATTGATCAATCAAATCTTCCAACGGAATAATCGTGCCATCTTTTCCATAATTGATTAACTCGTAATCGGTAAATCCTGCTGCATAAAAAGCATCTGGTAAATCTCCACTAGCAATCAGCAAATTTTTCTTTTCTGTATAATCAGTATCGGGGATATTCTCCCAATTGATTTTGACATGTGTCTTCTTTTCCAGACGTTTGAAGATTTCCATTTCTGAAAATTCTGGAGCTAAAGCAGACTTTGGAGATACCATTCTTAACGTTATTGATTCATCTACAATAGGAAGACCTGTTTGATGAAAAGCTACTTTTTTACTGGGATCACTACTTTGATTGTTTGAACCATTATTGTTTGAACATCCGCCCAGTATTAACGCTCCACTCACCATCAAAATGACGGTACTTTTGAATACAGATTTCACAATTTCTAACCTCCTTATACTTTCCACAAGCTACAATCTGGTATCACATGTTATGAAAATAGATCTCTTTGCGATCATCATTTCTGTGTAACTTTATTTCACTTATCCTTTGATCGATCCGATCATGACTCCTTTAACAAAGTACTTCTGCAAAAATGGATACAACATCAGTAAAGGTAGACTGGATACCATAATCACGCCGTATTTAATCAATTCAGTCACACGCATTTTCGCTGCATACGATTCGACATCAATCATCATGCCCGAGTTAACCTGATTCTGAATTAGAATATTGCGAAGGACTAATTGTAGTGGATACTTCTTATCGTCACTCAAATAAATCAAAGCATCGAAGAATCCATTCCAAAAGCCGACTACATGATAAAGCACCATAACCGCTAAAATAGATTTGGATAAAGGTAGAACGATACTCCAGAAAAATCGAGTATTGGAACAACCATCGATAGAAGCGGCTTCCCACATTTCATCTGGAATCGATGATTGAAAAAACGTTCTGACGATAATAACGTTAAATACGCCACCTGCTCCAGGAAGAATAAGCGCCCAAATGGTATTTAATAAATGCAGATCCTTTATTAGCAAATAGGTAGGAATCAACCCTCCACTAAAAAACATAGTGATTAGCAAAAACCACATAATAAAAGACTTTCCAGCTAGATTTTTACGAGCTAAAGGATAAGCTGCAAATACCGTAACTGCAACTCCGATCAGTGTTCCGAGTGTGGCATACAAAATCGAATTCGCATATCCAATCCATATCGAAGAATCATTAAAAATCCGTTCATACCCGTCTAAAGTAAACCCTTTAGGAAATAACCAAATCTCACCCGAATAGATATAATTAGGATCACTGAATGAGGCAACCAATACAAAATACAATGGATATAATACAAGCAACATAATAAAGGTCAATAGAGCATAATTAATAATGTCAAACCACATATCTCCTCGACTTTTACGCTTCAGCAATGAATTCAAAGTAAACTCCTCCCTACCAGAGACTGGTTTCTGTCATTTTTTTGGCAATTCGGTTGACTGTAACAATCAGAACAATATTGATCAGTGAGTTGAACAAACCTACTGCTGTCGAAAAGCTATATTGTGCTTTCTGAATTCCCATCTCATACACATAAGTTGGAATAATATTAGAGGTCGCATAATTCAGATCACTTTGCATTAAGAATGCTTTTTCAAAACCTATGCTCATGATATTACCGAGAGCGAGAATCAGTAAGATCACAATCGTTGGCAAAATACTTGGAATATCGACGTACAATACACGTTTCCATTTGCTTGCACCATCCATTGTTGCCGCTTCATGAAGTTCAGGGTTAACTCCCGCCAGTGCAGCCAGATAAATGATCGTGGCAAACCCTGTTTCTTGCCAGATCCCTGATAAGATATACAGTGGTCGGAACCATCCTTCATCCGCCATAAAGAGAATCGGTTCTCCGCCAAACATCGTAATGATATGATTGATCATTCCACTATTCGGAGATAGAAAAACGTTCAGCATACCGATCAGTACTACTGTAGATATAAAATGTGGTGCATAAATCACAGTCTGTACAAATTTTTTGTATGTTTTCCCTAGCATTTGATTGAGCATAATGGCAATAATAATCGGAGCAGGGAATCCAAATAATAAAGACAAAAAGCTAAGTGAGAGCGTATTCATAATAACTGTCCAGAAATTATAGGAATTAAAAAAATCGATAAAGTGTTGAAATCCTACCCATTCACTTCCCCATATTCCTCGACTTGGTGAGAAATCTTTAAAAGCAATCTGTACGCCATACATAGGATAGTACTTAAATAGAAGATAAATAATAATGATCGGTAGTAAAAATAAATACAATTCATAGTCTCGTTTGAAGCGACTCCATCTTTTTTGTTTGGTTTTGGTCGGTTGTTTGACCTGACTGGTTATCGAATCCACTCTCATTCTCCCTTTCATTTCTATCCTTTTTGAAACGTTTCCAACTTGGTCTAAATAAAATATTCACGTTTCATTTTATGGGATTGATTATTTTTGAAACGTTTCCAATTTTAAATAAAAAACAGCAAGTACTCCTTATTACGCAGTATGTACTGAAGTTTTTTTGATCTAAACAAAGATCATGTCGTTTCACCTTGTTTGAACATTACTGGAATACGGTATACTTGCTGCTCCAAAGAGACACCTTCCATTTTGCTATACAGGAGTCTAATACTCGTGCGCGCCATTTCTTCTACTGGTTGTCTGATTGTGGATAATATAGGATGAAAATAAGGACTATCTTGAATCCCATCGTATCCAATCACTTTTACATCTTCTGGAACTGAGATCCCCTGTTTAGTTGCTCTGTCGATATAATTCGCTGCCAACATATCTGTAATTGCAAATACACCATCAATATCAGGATATGTACCAAAAAACTCATCAAAATACGCTTGATCATCTACGATCGGATCTGCCTTTTCGTAAATAACATAATCGATTCCTAGTGCTTCTGCTTCATCAATAAATCCTTTTCTTCGATTCATCGTTTCGCTAAATACAGAAGTGATACTCCCCATAAAAGCTGGCTTTTGAGATCCGGCTTTAACCAGTTCTCTTAGAGCTAAGCGCCCTCCTTCATAATTGTCTGAAGTGACACAGGTGATCTTCTTATTAAAGTGTCGATCAATACTTACAATCGGAATATCATTACTGACACTACTTTCGATATCGTTATACGTTATGCCTACAATACCAGCGACTTTGTTTTGTCGTAGCATATCCAGATAGTACAGTTCTTTTTCAGGTTTCCCTCCACTATTGCATAACATTAACTTAAATCCTTCTTGATCCAATTCATCTTCAATATAATAAGCTAATTCAGAAAAGAAAGGATTCCAAATACTCGGAAGCAATAAGGCTACCATTTTAGATTTTTGCATTTTGAAATTACGAGCGACTTCATTCGGGAAATAATTAAGCTCTTGGATAGCTTCTTCTACTTTTCGACGTGTGATTGGTTTGACAGCTCCAGAGTTGTTAATAACTCTAGAAACGGTTCCTACAGCAACGCCAGCTAGCATAGCTACATCTTTAATGCTGGTCATTTAACACCTCCGACCTTTCTTATGGAATTTATAATAGCACCAAATTGGAAACGTTTCAATACTTTTTTGGAAACGTTTCATTTTAAATAAAAATCGAACAAAAAGGACTTACTCTTCCTTCTCGAGTCAGCCCTCTTCTACTACAAATATAACGGTTATCTAGCTAGCTATTTAATTCAGTTTGTCGTTCGTTAATACCAGCATGTTGTTGAAATGCGCTAAATACGATCTCAGGGAATCTCTCTCCATCTATTAGAGAGTGATCCGTATTCTCTACCGATAATGGCTCTGTTGAAAATAATTCAGCTTCTTGACGACAGCAAGTCACGGTAATGCGTTTGGATTCACCCGGGAAAAGAGTAAAATAAGCTTCACTTGCTGTGATCCAATAACGGTCACTGGATTCATAAGGATAGATATGCAAAGCTACACTTTCCCCTTGATTGATTACTTTATAATCTCTTGTCCATAATGTATAAGCGATACTATCAGATACAGAAGTACTCCACTCTTGATCGGCTTCTACCTGTAAATAAGAATTGCCTTTTTGAAGCGCAGGTGCATAGATAGACTGCTGCTTCGTTGAAAAAGTATACATATTATCTGCAATCGATTTCTCTCCACATGTAGACTGCAAGCGAATATAGAATAACTGATCTTCAGTCTGTGGAATCGTACAGCGGAACAAAGCAGGCGTTACCGCATGATTGGAATTAGTTGTTCCGACAATATGACGTTCTTGCAATATCTGACCTTTGCTGTTCAGCAATTGGATATTCACTTTAAACGGTTGGTCGTGATCATGACTAACAATACGCATAGGAAATGCGACAATCTGTCCTGCTTGATAATGTAGACTACGATAATCGATACTTGCTCGAAAAGGAGCAAACGCTTCTTTCACCCAATAATAAGCCATCTTCGTTTCATAATAATAATCTACTAGATTTGTACAGCTCACATTAGGCCACGGTTCATTCAATTGCCAGACCAGACTACCACTATTGTTAAACTGCCGGCTTCGATTGGAATCCAAAATAAAGCGTAACCCTTCAGCTTGAATCCATTGGCTACAATCAACAAACGTTTCTAATGTCTCTAAAGAGCCAAATAAGTCAAGATCCCGACTATACGTATCCCACCATTCTCCATGATGCCGCCAGACCAGACTCTTTTCCATCGAAGTCGGTTGCCGATAAGACTCACTTAGAAATTTATGTAGACTGCGAACAGGACTCATCCCGTCTACGCCAAACTCACTATGAAATAAATGATCTGCTTCTCCATACAATACATAATGTTGCGGATTACCTTCATATTTCCAGTGACCGTGTACATCATGGCTGACACCTTTTTCATGGGTAATATATTGCACAGGTCCTGAAGCAGATGTTGGTAAAAACAACCGCTGTGCATCATATTGCTGAACAAGTTGCTTGAGCATCGCTAGATTAAGATCATCATATGTCGAAGGAATATTAGGTGCACTCATTAATTCATTACCACCACTCCAGATCGTAAGGCTGGTATGATTGCGACGACGCTTTAGTGCAGAGATCGCATTGGTTTGTAATAAAGTCAAGAACTCTGGCTGTTGAGAAGGCCTATTATCTATTCCAGAACTAGACTGGATAAATTCTTGCCAGATCATAATACCGTGCATATCACATAGCTCATATAAAATACTTTTTTCTATAATACCGCCACCCCAGATGCGAAGCATATTCATATTCGCTTCTTTAGCAAAGTGAATAAGCCATTCATAACGACCATCCGTAATATTGCCGTACAGATGATCCAGTGGAGTGATATTTGCCCCGCGAATATAGATTTTACGCCCGTTAATTTTGACAGTGTAAGGTAAAGCATCGGCTGGGCTTTCTTCATTCGCTACATATTCCAAGCGCCGAATCCCTGTACGACATGTATACAGATCACATTTCATATCCTGCTGAAGCAATATAACCTCTACAGTATACAAAGGCTGATCTCCATATCCATTGGGATACCATAACTGCGGAGAATCAATAACACTTTGAATGTTAAATGCAGACTCATGCTCTGTAAGTGACTGTTGTAATTGAACAACCGAATTTCCTGCTGAATCCAAAATAGACACTTGCACTAGCGTAGACTTTTTACTCTCCCCATGTTGCTTGATCTCTCCAGCAATCTGAATAAGCCCTTGATGTTGCTCGTTTAGATCTGTCTGTACTTGAATATCCTGTAATGAACAATTTTGATAGGACTTAAGCACAAGATCATCCCAGATCCCAATATTGATCAGACGGGTTGAAAAGTCCCATTTGTAATTGAATCGACTTTTCTGAGTAAAGGTTGTAGAAGTTTTGCCGATTTGCCCCATTTCATCAGGAGGATGTTTGAGTACAATTAGTAATTCAACAGTCTGACTTTGCTTCAGACAGGCGGTGATATCCAATACAGCCGGTTCATACATCCCGATATGTTCTCCTAGAAATTGCCCATTCCAATAAATAAGGGCTTCGTAATCAAGCCCTTTGCAGATCAGTTCAGTTCCAATAGATTCTGGGTTTACACCCCATACATCTGTCCAGTCAAAACATGTCCGATACACCCACCAGCGATTCTCCACCCATTCACATTGAAGACTGTTCATATCACGATATGGATTCTCTATCCAACCTGCACGATAAAGATCATAATGAACACCACCAGGTACAGTTGCTGGCATCCATTCAGTCACACCCATTAATTCATTCCCAATCTCCATACTTGTTCCTTTGATCGGAACCCAGGGCCAGAATCCTTTCAGTTCCCATGTCAACTGACGTAATGAATATTCTTGAGCTGATGTATACATACTTGCCAATAGAATCATGTCCTCTCTTACCGTATGATTATCCTTTTACTGCACCACTGGTCACACCTGAAAAGATATATTTTTGCAGAAATAAATATAATAAAACCGTTGGAATCATAATAATCAGAATCGCCGCGCAGATATTGGTCCATTGAGCTTGATTGTTTCCTGCAAACCGCATAATAGCTGTAGAGACCACCACTAAGTCTTGCTTGGGCATATACAGAAATGGAATATACAATTCATTGTAAATATTGATTGTTTTTAAAATAATTAACGTAGCTGTTGCAGGCCCTAGTAACGGTAAAATAATACTGCGATAAATCCGCAATAGACTGGCTCCATCCATCATGGCACTTTCATCTAATTCATACGGAATATTTTTGATAAATTGCAAATAGATATAGATCTGGATCACATCGGCTCCTACAAAAAGCAAAATAGGTGCATACAGCGTATTATAGATCCCCATCGCTTGAATAATAGAAAAGGTAACCACCTGAGTCGTAATCGTCGGGATAATCGTAGCAATCAAAAACGCCCCAATTACGAGTTTCTTCCCTCTAAATTCGATTCGTCCTACAGCATAAGCCACCATCGTACCGAGTATAATATTGCCGATTAACGCGACCATAATAATCAAAAATGTATTGAAGAAAGCATGCATAATATCTGCACGATCGATTACATTTGCAAAATTGTCAAAGTTCAAAAAACTAGCAGGTAACGAAAAAGGGTTACTGCCTTCATCTTCATTTTTAAATGCATTTACAAATACAACATACAGTGGAAACAGTACGGTACATGTACCCACAATCAAAATGACATATTTGAGCATATGCACAAGATCAAATTTTCGACTCATTAATGATCAGTCCCCTTTCCGATTAATGACTAGATTTTGAACTAACAAAATAATCGCTGTAAATAGAAGTAATACCACACTCATCGCTGAAGCTAACCCATAATTGTTAAATTGGAAAGCAGTCTCGATCGTTTTGAATAAGAACGTTTCACTCGCTCCAGCAGGGCCGCCTTTGGTTAAAACAAACGGTAAATCGAACACAGCCAACGCACCACTAAGCGTTAGGAACATATTTAACGAGATGATAGGGGTTAGATTAGGAATAGTTAGTGACCATAACATCTGAAAACGACTGGCTCCATCAATTTTAGCGGCTTCATACATATCACCCGGAATCGATTGTAAAGCTCCTAGATAAATGACCATATTGTAGCCCATAAAGCGCCAGAAGCCGATCGAAGCCAGTGCATAGTTAACTAGCGAAGCATTACCGAGCCAACTTTGTTGCCATGACTTTAATCCAACAAGCCCTAGCAATCCATTCAACGATCCATTAGTGGTATCGAAGACATACTGGAACATAAATGCAACTGCAACGGCATTCATAATAAAAGGAAGAAACAACATCACTCTAAAAAAATTACGTCCCCGCAATTTGGAATTCAAAATAACAGCAAATACAATCGCTACGATATTTTGAATAATACCAATCAGTACATATGGAATCTGATGTAGAAAAACACCAAACAAATCTGGATTGGTAAAAATCTCAATATAGTTCCCTAGCCCAAGCCACTCTTTAACCGGACTAATACCATCCCAACTGGTAAAGCTCAAGTACACTAATCGCATCGCTGGATAATACGTAAATAGCGCTAACAATGCCAAAGGGATCAACAAAAACGATATTAAAATGAATTTGCGTTGTAACGGATATGAAATATGACTCATCGTTCCACTTCATTCCCTTTCTATAACAGCTTCATAGAGCAAAGTAGACTCGTTTACAGATCGATGCTACTTTGCTTCTATTTAGTTCAACTTTTAATTTGGATTTAGTTACCTAGTGATTTTTTGGCATTTGCCCAGGCTGCGTTGTATTTATCAATAATCGTTTGTGGGTCTGAAGCTAGCACAAATTCTTGTACAAAAGCTTCTTTGGTGATCTGCGCTTTATTCACAATTGCTGTCACTTTAGGATCATCAGATACAGCTTCAAGATACTTCGGTTTGAAGCTATTAAATTCTGTTAATTGAGTAACCGCCGGCTTTTTATCTTTGAGAACTGGAATAAATCCTGCAAAATCATCAAATCCTGAATCTTCCAACATCCATTTTACAAAAGCTTTAGCTGTTGCCGGATGCTCACTGTTTTTGTTTACTCCATAAGCCCAGTCTGGTGCTAATGTCACATTGTGTTTACCAGAATTATCATAAGGGAATGGGAAGTATCCGATGTTAGCTGAATCGGTTCCACTTTCAATGACTTGCGGAATCGCCCAGTTGCCGATTACATACATCGCAAATTTACCACTGGCAATATCTTTTTTGGATTGCTCCCAATTGGTCGAATTAATATCCGGTTCAAGATAGCCTTTCTCATACATATTGCGAATAATGCCCATCGATTGACCATAAGGATTATCCAATTGATAAGGTGCATCACTTTGAAGACGATTGTTATTGAGGTTAGCATCTCCTGCGATAGCAGTCGGAATCTCTGAAGACCACGGATATAATGTCCATTGATCTTTAAAATTAGAAGCAAGTGCTACTTTACCAGCTGCTTTCAGCTTATCTGCTGCTGCATAAAATTCATCTAACGTTTGTGGCACTGTAGTAATCCCTGCATCGGCAAAAGCATTTTTGTTGTACAAAATACCTGTTGTCGTAGCACCAACTGAAATGCCATAGACTTTGTTTTCAAATGACTTGTAATCTTTAAAATAGATACGATCATTCAATCCTAGATCATCTAACGGTGCGAAATATTTAGGAAGATCAGAATTAGGGATGGTCGGAATTAACACTACATCTGGAAATTCACCTGAACCTACACGAATCTTAGTCGTTTTATCCAAATCGGTAACCGCTTCAAATTCGACATGAGCATCTGGATACTTTTCATTAAAGCGTTTAGCATAATCATCGTATTTCTCACCGATCATATCTGTACGATTCGTTAAAAAAGTGATCGTGCCACTAATCTCATTTTTGTCGGCGGATTGACTTTCTGTTTTACCACAAGCGGTGATGAATACAGATAATATGACAAGGAGTACAACAGGTAAGTATACTTTTTTCACTTTGAATCCCCCTAATATTGATATCGCTTACATCCAAACATTAACATATTTAAATTTTTATTTCAACAAAATAATTATATTTAATTCAAATTTATAAAAATTGTTGAAATAATTCAATTGTAAACATAGCAAAAAGACACCTTCTACACATCATGTGCTGGATAGGTGTCTTTAACAGGTAGCTATTCAATGGGTGATAATGATATCCAATTATTCTTTTGATTGCTTTGGTGCTGTAATTGATGCTCGTTCAATCAATTGAGTAGACATTAGTATATGTTCAGGAGTCACATCAGGATTCTCAATACGTCGCATCAACATTTGTACCGCTCGCATTCCAATATCATTTTTAGGTACACGAATTGTAGTTAGCTTAGGATTCATCAGCTCGGTTAATGTCAAATCATCAAACCCGATAATAGATACATCTTCCGGGCAACGAATATCCCATTTTGATAACAAACTAAGTGTCTCTAACGCTACCACATCATTTCCACAAAATAGTGCTGTTAATGCCTGATCAGATGTTGTGTGCGTTTTCAAATGTTCTGAGAATTCACCAGTGATATACATCCCTGTACCACTTACACCGATCCCAGCAATAAACGTTGCTTGTATATCGTCAGTATTCTTTTCGTTAAAATCACGAATGGCTTCACGAAATCCCCGGCTACGTTCACGAAAGCTCCATGAAGCATCAGGATCACCAACAAACCCTATGTTACGATGACCTTGTGCAAATAAATGATTGGTCGCTTGATAGGCACCCAAAAAATTATTCGCCAGAATATGATCAATCGAAGGATCTAACAAATTCGCATCTAACATCACAAAAGGAAAATGGATCGAACGTAACATTTCAATATAATTATCCGGTAAATGCCCCATTACGATAGCACCATCCGCTTTGCGATCATAGATGCTTGACGGCAATCCTTCTTTGGGAAACAAACTAATATCTATCGTCGATAAAATCATACTAAACTGATGATTGGTCAACTCAGCTTCGACGCCTTGCATCACTTTACCCCAGTATTCAATATCATCAAGATACGCTCTAGGCATTAACACTACAATATTACCTGTTTGAGCATCTCCAACTTTTTTGCGAACAGGCTTGATCCGATAACCCATTTCTTCTGCGGTCTGCCATATCTTTTCCCGTGTGCCTTCATTAACAGCCGGATCATTAGATAACGCTTTGGAGACAAGCGCTTTAGATACTTTTAATTCATCTGCAATCACTTGCAGTGTAATTTTTTTCATGGAGCTTATAATCCCCCTTTATGTATCGTTTATCTGTGTTATGGATTCACTTGCTTTAACAATAAAGCTTTATTCAACAAATTTCAACTCTATTCCTATACGATGTAAGAACAAAAAATCCAAACAATAGCTAAGAAATCTCTCTTAGTCTACAGTTTGGATTTTTCTTCTTGAGTGTGTTAGTTACGCCTTACCGGATCATAATCCTGAATCTTACTTAGCAAGCCTAGTACCTTATGTTACTTTAACTTCGGTAATTCATCACGTGTGATCACATTAGAAGCATTATAGACGGTTTGAATTTGTGCATTTGTATTTTTTTCAAAGGTGAGTTCTGCCCAGCTCATCGCAAATGCCCACTTAGGCTGAGCCGCTAACTGGCTCGGAGTCGGTAATACATCACATTCACCAATAGCAATAGGTTTGCCATTGGCTACACTCAAAGCGGTATTGTATTTCTGCGTTGTAAATCCATCTGGATTGTATACATCTAACGCAAAGATATCCCAATAAGCACTACCCGGGTTATATACATTCCAATTCAGATCCAAATCTTGCATATCCCATACCCAGACCAGATTAGTCAATCCTTTAGTTTTAACTAGATAATCATGTGTTAAGCGATACAATTCAGCTGTACCTGTACTTCCCGGACGACCTGCCCACCAGAATACTCCTTGATTCATTTCGTGAAATGGACGGAATAAGACAGTCACGTTATTATCTTCTAAATATTGAAGGTATTGAGCATAGTTATCTAAGCGAGCTTTCCACGCTTTGTTTAACGTACCTCCATTAGTCGTTAAGTCTTTCCACTGTGTATCACTAAGATGACTGACTACGCCACCTTCCCAATTGCCTGCATCTGCTTGTGTAGGAGGTGTAACATGCATCATCACCTGAACGATTGCTCCGTTATCCCATTGCTTTTTGGCTTCATAGATCATATTCCAACGGTTATTGACATCATTTGCTGAAAATAATAAATCACCACTCCACAGCCCTGGATATTTACCTGTAATGCTTTTTATTTTCTCAGTTTGTACAGCAGGCGTAGCATTCGGTTCACGATTGTGCATGCCGATCACTGTCTGCTTGCCACTGATACTTTTAATATAATCAAGGACTCCGGTAGAAGCTTGTGTACCACTACCGTATATTTCAAATTCATATAAAGAGTATCCATACGTTGTAGCTCGTTGAAAAGCATACATTTTCACATATCTAGCTGTAGTCGATGGAAAAGTAATCGTGTTGGTTCCACCAGTGTTACTATAATTCGAATAGACCGTATTCCAGTTTATATTATCGGTAGATGTCTGAATTTGGAATTGCTTCGCATACGCAGCTTCCCACCGTAAAATAACACTTGATACCGATTGAGCCGATCCCAGATCAACAATATAATATTGTTGGTCTGCGTTGGTAGATGCCCAGCGTGTAGAAGTATTACCATCTACAGCATTAGAGGCTATATTGCCACTGGCTTCAGTCGAAGAAACCGTCACTTGTTTTCCTCGTGCCAGATTCACACCTGCCGCTTCCACCTTAGATGACGAAGAAAACGATACACTTCCAAACACCAAACTGAACATCACTAGAACGATTAACAAAGTACGACTCTTTTTCACCATCATATTGCCTCCTCTATCAAGTTCAGTGTTTTCTATCTACTCCTACCCTGTAATTCATCTTGTATAGCATACATTTACAATTGTGTACGGTGCTAAAAAGCATTTTATAGAGTAGTCTATCACCTCCTTCAATATTTCAAATAATATAATTATACTTTTATTTAAATTTTAAATTTTGTTTAGTATACATATATTACATAATTTGAAAATAAAAATATATAGCTTTTCACAAATTAAAAAAAAGAATTATAAACAAAACAGACTATCCTTGATCATGGATAGTCTTCTTCGCACATATATTCAGCTATTTTAAATGCTGTATAAGCAACAACAAGGCATTGATCACTTTGATAAAAGTAACTTGAGGTAGAAGGTTCAATCTTTCTGTATTTCTGTATTTCTGTATTTCTGTATTTCTGTATTTCTATTTTTATATACTTCTCATTTTTAATCTTCACCATCTTTTTTAAACAGCTCAAGAAGCGCTAGGAATGCTTTTATAGACGATTCAATTATAAATACGATTACTTATACAAAACGTGTACAAACATAACTAAAAACCGATTCTAGAAGCTCTAACGAAGACTGCGGTATGACTGGATTGAACCTGATTATGTCTATAAAACAAAAAGAGCACTTCTACCGTTATATAACGGTGAAGCGCTCTTTTATCTGTACATCTCATAATGCCGAGAACCGGAATCGAACCGGTACGGTAGTCACCTACCGCAGGATTTTAAGTCCTGTGCGTCTGCCAGTTCCGCCACCCCGGCACATTAACCCTTGACGGGTTATACATGTGCTGCTCTTCTTTATGTACTACGTGTATGGCTTTTACTTATATCAAAAATATAAGTATGCCGAGGACCGGAATCGAACCGGTACGGTAGTCACCTACCGCAGGATTTTAAGTCCTGTGCGTCTGCCAGTTCCGCCACCCCGGCAAATGATGAGATGAATAAATTCACCTTCATACTCATTGCCTCAATCACTAGCAGTGATTGTTTCGCCAACATTTAAGATCATACCATGCTAAATATATAACTGTCAACACTTTAGATTGGATTTTATTTTCAGCTGATCAAATCGTCGATTTTCAAGAGACAATATCTATATTTTCCAAAGAAATAAATTGAGATAATCGTAAGTTAAAGCGGATCGAAGTGCCTTGCTCTCCACTATTGATTTCAAATTCACCTTTGAGTAAATGGATCAATTTTCTACTTATTGCAAGGTTAAGCCCTATACTACCGTACTGCTGATACCATGACATATCGTTAACTTCATTCAGCGAATCAAATAATTGCTCTAATGTTTTGTTATCCATAATCATGCGCGAATTATGAATAGAAACATCCAAAAATACACTGTTATCTAAATCATGAATCACAGTAGAGATAGATAATGTTAATTGTCCTACAGAGTTGTAACGTAAAGCATTAAGTGTATTAATCAAAGTTTGTCTTAATCGTAAAGCATCGCCATAGATTAACGGCAATATATTCTCAGCCGTATCGACTTTTACAATAATAGGATTCTTTTCTAAAGGGGTCTCTAGTGACGTAACCACTTCATGAATGGTATGCATCAGATCAAAAGGTTCTTGATCAATCTCTGTTGCTCCTTCTTCCATATGACTAAAGCTTAAAATGTCTTCTACTAATGTCAGCATCGATTGATTACTGGATTCAATAATATCCATATATACCTGTTGTTGTGGATCGATTTCCGAGTCCATCATCAGATCCGCTACGCCTACAATATTTGTCATTGGTGTACGAATTTCATGCCCCATGATCGCTAGAAGATTACGATTAACTTGTGCAGACTTTTCCGCTTTGAGGCGTGCTTGCTCAAGTTCTATTTCTTTGTGCTTTAGATCTGTAACTGTTCGTTCCAACTCTACGACGTATGCCAAGAAAATAGTCATCGTTTCTAACGTTTGGATATCTGCTTCACTAAATTTATACGTATCACGGTCTAGCGCACAGATCGTTCCATAAATACTACCATCTCGCAAACGTACCGGTAATCCTATAAAAGAACCTCCACCAATAGAACTTGTTACTTCCATATTGCGTGTCAATTCGTCTTCATTGGTATTTTCGATAATTAAAGGCATTGTCTTATTCTCATTATTGATCACAAGACTGCAATAACTTAATTCTAAAGGAAGTACACTACCCTGTTCTACTAATTGTTCATCACGATTATAAGCTCTCATAATGACATTGTTTAAGCCATCATTACTGGCAATAAAAATAGTATTGATATGGATAAGTCCACCGATTATTTTAATAATGTGGTCTGCTGCATCGCCCACATTTTGATATAAAATGGTATTGATTGAAGAGGTATTCATTGTGAAATTCACCATCTTTCATTAAGAAAATTGCAAGTATAGTTCTATATACCCAATTTATACTTAAGTTTATTATATATTAAATTTTAAATAAAGTATTGTGAATTTTTGTACTTTTTTAGCATAAGACATATGTTTTAATAAACATATAAAGATAGAGAGAATCTAAAGATGTGATTCATCTTGCTCTACAATGGTTTATTTCGATAACATAGCCTTTATATTGATGTGAAAATATATTGCATATCTGTTATGTCGAAAATAGCAAGATAGACGAAAGGGTGACTTCTAATGAGTAAACCAGATGAGTATAAAAACCATGAGGAACGCGGCGCAGGTGTAGATCCTATACCAGATCCAGATTCTAATAAAAATCATTCTGCAGAAAATTTGCTTGAGGAAGCAGTGAGTGAATCTGTAGATAAAGTGAAAGAAGATTTCAGTAAAGATTCCAAAAAAGATTCTTCTACTGATCATTCTGATCATAAATAAAAATAATTCTGATTCTTTTGAACTACTTGGTCAGGGATACAGCTTGGAGGTTATACGCTATGAAATTTATTCTAATTGTTGTTATTGTTGTACTTTTAGTGATGCTGTTTATGCGACGTAGAAAACGGTAAATATAGCTACTTATACAAAAAGACCCTTACATCTGTAAGGGTCTTTTTCTAATGGGCCCAGAGGGACTCGAACCCCCGACCAACCGGTTATGAGCCGGTAGCTCTAACCAACTGAGCTATAGGCCCGCATCTCCAAAAGAACGATTTCTATTGGAAAGTAATATAAACAGCGACTCAATTAATATACCGTATTTCACCATTTCACGTCAAGTGAATTTTCTGGATACTGTATACATCCATGTCATATACCTTATCATTATCACGTTCTTATTTTACAAAATATGTAGCATGTGTATTAAAGATCAGGGCATACATCATGATGTATACCCTGATACTCACCAATTCATTAATGAATTATATTTAGCATTAAGTTACCTATCGATTAAGACTAACTTATTTGCCAAAAGCAGATGGATCTTCACGCCATGAACGTAGCAATTCCAAATCTTCTGCTGGAATTTTGCCTAATTCTACTGCTTTGTCGATCAAGGCTGTATAGTTGGAAAGCGTTTGTAATGGAAGATTCGCTTCTGCAAAAGCATGTGTAGCTTTATCCAACTGGTAACTAAAGATAGCCAGTACTGCTAATGGATCTGCCCCTGCTTCGCGTACTGCTTCAGCAGCTTTAATTGAACTACCTCCTGTTGAAATCAAATCTTCGATAACAATCACTTTCTGACCTGATTGAATTAATCCTTCGATCTGATTGTGTTTGCCATGTCCTTTGGCTTTGTCCCGAATATAAGCCATCGGCAAATCTAACTTCTGTGCTACCCATGCTGCATGAGGAATACCTGCTGTAGCTGTTCCTGCAATCACTTCAGTATCTGGATATTGTTCACGAATGATCATAGCAAACGCATCTGCAATCTGATCGCGTATGTATGGATATGACATCGTCAGACGATTATCACAATAGATAGGTGATTGGATGCCTGATGTCCATGTAAAAGGCTCCTGTGGACTTAAAGCGACCGCTTCAATCTGTAATAATGCAGATGCAATGTGTGCTGGAATCTCTTCAATGGTTAACATGTACACTCATCTCCTCTATAATCTGTTGTGTAGCTTCTCTAGGATCATTTGCTCCTGTAATCGGACGACCGACTACCAAGTAATGACTACCGCCTGCTATCGCTTCTCCTGGCGTCAATATACGCTTCTGATCACCTAGATCACTGCCTGCTGGACGCACACCTGGCGTGACTGTAGCAAATGATGTCCCACATGCTTGTTGAATCATAGACACTTCTAATGGAGAGCATACTACCCCGCCTAATCCACTTTGCTGTGCTAAGCGTGCATAATGAACTACAGCTTCTTCTACCGTTCCTTGAATACCTATTTCTTGATTCATCACTTGCTGGGATGTACTGGTTAACTGGGTCACAGCGATCAGTAAAGGGCGTACTAAGTTAGAATCTGTAGCTAACGCAGATTCCATGCCTTCTACTGCTGCTTTCATCATCTGTACACCACCTGCTGCATGCACATTAAATATATCTACACCCAGTCTGGTGATGCTGTTTGCTCCACCTTTAACAGTATTCGGAATATCATGCATTTTCAAATCCAGAAATACAGAATATCCTTTTGTTTTGAGTTCACGTACAAAATCAGGACCTGCACTATAAAATAATTGCATCCCTACTTTGATCGTACATGGAATGCCTTGAAGATGTTCGATCAATACTCGTGCTTCTTCTACATTAGGATAATCGAGCGCTACAATCAAGCGCTTCGCAATTGCTTGAGATATGGAATGTGTCAACTGGCTATACCTCCTTGATGATCGAATTCTTTATTTCATATCCGTACCTAAAGTTCAATTATACGCACACAAATGACGGCGGACACGAGAATGCTCCGCCGTACTTTAATTGTGTGATCGGGGTCGCTGGTATTAGCTTAAAATCGTTTCTTGATCTTCTAATTGACCAACAACAACATTGTTAATGACTTCATCTTTTTTGCCTGCATGTACAGTGTTAGTCAATGACGGCATCGCGTACGAAGAGAAGTTGATCGTATCTAGCATCGTGAGTAGTGCTTCAACAGTATCCAGTGAGGTCATACATACCACACCATTTTCAACCGCTTCACGGCGGATACGGAATCCGTCACGAGCAGGTGTTTTCCCTTTAGTAAAGGTATTTACAACGAAGTGTGCTTGTCCACTGCGGATAAGATCCAGAATGTTCGGCACGCCTTCTGTTAGCTTATGAATAACAGTAACTTTGATCCCTGCTTCTTCTAGTGCTTTTGCTGTACCACTTGTCGCAATAATTTTATAGCCTAGACGATAGAATCCTTTAAGCAAACGAACCGCTTCTGGCTTGTCTTTGTCTGCTACTGTAGCAATCAAAGCACCAGTGGCTGGTATTTTCATACCTGCTCCGATCAATCCTTTATACAGAGCTTTCGCATAAAGTAGATCGCGTCCCATAACTTCACCTGTTGATTTCATTTCAGGGCCTAATGTAGGTTCTACACGACGTAATTTGGCAAAAGAGAACACCGGTACTTTTACCGAGATATATTCGCTTTCTTTCCACAATCCTTCGCTATATCCCAAGTCTTTAAGCTTAATGCCTAGAATTGCTTGTGTCGCAATTTTCGCCATCGGAATATCAGTTACTTTACTCAAGAATGGCACTGTGCGTGAAGAACGTGGATTCACTTCAATCACGTAGACTTCATTTTTGAAAATAACGAATTGGATATTCACCAAGCCGACTGTTTTAAGCTCTTTGGCTGTACGAATAGTGATATCGACCACTTTCTGCTTTAGTTCTTCAGACAGATGTTGCGGAGGATAAACAGCGATTGAGTCACCGGAGTGAACTCCTGCACGCTCGATATGTTCCATGATTCCCGGTACAACAACGGTTTCTCCATCACAGATCGCATCGACTTCAACTTCTTTACCTAGCATGTAACGGTCAATCAATACCGGATGTTCTGGATTCACTTTGACTGCTTCTGCCATATACAGTAATAGCTCTTCATCAGAGTAGACAATTTCCATTGCACGTCCACCCAGTACATAAGAAGGACGAACCAAGACTGGATAGCCTAATTTCTGTGCTGTTTCTACTGCTTCATCTATCGATAACACGGTGCTACCTTCAGGTTGAGCAATATTCAAGCGAGAAAGTAAAGCTTCGAACTTTTTACGATCTTCTGCTTCATCAATACTTTCTAAGCTTGTTCCTAGAATTTTAACGCCTGCTTTGCTTAATGGTGCTGCAAGGTTAATCGCTGTTTGTCCACCGAACTGTACGATAACCCCGATTGGATTTTCCTGTTCGATAACATTCATGACATCTTCAAAGAATAATGGCTCAAAGTACAGTCGATCTGAAGTGTTGAAATCTGTTGAAACGGTCTCTGGATTATTGTTGATAATAACCGCTTCATAACCAGATTCTTGAATTGCCCAGACAGCATGTACAGTTGAATAATCGAACTCTATCCCTTGACCGATACGGATCGGACCGGAACCTAGAACAACGATTTTTTCTTTCGCACTTGGAATCACTTCATTTTCAGTCTCAAATGTTGAGTAGTAGTATGGTGTAGTCGCTTCAAATTCTGCTGCACAAGTATCTACCATTTTGAACACTGGCATCATGTTATTTTCTTTACGATATGCACGAATACTATGCTCGTTATTCATAGGATCTTCTGGATGATTGATATTGCGTAGTTCAGCAATCGAGCGATCTGTAAATCCAAGACGTTTCGCCATATATAATGTATCATCGCTTAGTGTATCTTCTGAAGAAATTACAGATTCATAAGCGACAATACGTTCGATTTTATCTAAGAACCACCAGTCAATATTGGTGAGTTGTTGAATTTGTTCTAAGCTATAACCACGACGGAATGCTTCTGCGACTAAGAAAAGACGCTCATCATCTGCTTTGGCTAGACGTTCATCTAATACGCTATCTTCGATATGTTCTGCATCTTTTAAGTGAATACGATGAACACCGATTTCAAGTGAACGGACTGCTTTGTGAATCGCTTCTTCAAATGTACGTCCAATTGCCATCACTTCGCCTGTTGCTTTCATCTGTGTACCTAGCTTACGGTTAGCACTGATAAATTTATCGAAAGGCCAGCGTGGAATTTTAGCTACAATATAATCTAATGTTGGTTCGAAGCAAGCATACGTTTGTCCTGTTACAGGATTCACGATTTCATCTAATGTGTATCCCATTGCGATCTTCGCTGCCATTTTCGCAATCGGATAGCCTGTTGCTTTGGAAGCAAGTGCAGATGAACGACTTACCCGTGGATTTACTTCGATGACATAGTATTGATAACTTTGTGGATCAAGAGCGAACTGTACGTTACATCCACCTTCAATATTCAGTGCACGGATAATTTTGAGAGAAGCAGAGCGTAGCATCTGATATTCACGATCAGAAAGCGTCTGGCTCGGTGCAACAACGATACTATCGCCTGTATGCACACCTACTGGATCAAAGTTCTCCATGTTGCAGACAACGATACAGTTATCATTAGCATCACGCATAACTTCATACTCGACTTCTTTCATACCTGCAATACTTTTCTCTACCAGACATTGTCCGATCGGGCTATAACGAATACCAGCTTGTACCGTTTCGCGTAATTCTTCTTCATCAACACAGATACCACCACCTGTACCGCCCAATGTATAAGCAGGACGTACAATGATTGGATATCCGATCTCATTTGCAAATACTAGCGACTCTTCAAGGGTGGTTACAATAACACTTTCAGGAACCGGTTGATCTAATTCGCGCATCAAGTCGCGGAACAGATCACGATCTTCCGCTTTTTCGATCGATTCTAATTGCGTACCTAGTAATTTAACATTTTCGCTTTCTAGTACACCTGCACGTGCTAATTCTACAGCCATATTCAAGCCTGTTTGTCCACCCAGTGTAGGGAGTAGGCCATCAGGACGTTCTTGACGGATAATTTGAGTGACAAATTCAAGCGTGATTGGCTCGATGTATACTTTATCTGCCATATTTGTATCTGTCATGATCGTTGCAGGATTACTGTTGATGAGTACAACCTCTACCCCTTCTTCTTTCAGTGCCTGACAAGCTTGTGTACCTGCATAGTCAAATTCAGCAGCTTGACCGATAACAATAGGTCCGGAACCAATCACAAGTATTTTTTTGAGTTCATTATTTTTGGGCATATCAGTTAGCTCCTTTCACAGCAGCCATCATTTCGGCTTGACGCGTTTTTTGAGGGTGTTGTTCTTTATATTCACGAATCATCGTTAGAAATTGATCGAATAGATAGCCGTTATCAAAAGGCCCTGGTGCTGCTTCTGGATGATACTGTACTGAAAATGCTGGATACGTCTTATGCTTTAATCCTTCAATCGTTTTATCATTGTTATTGATATGAGTCACTTCAAGTTCTGTTCCTTCAATAGAAGTTTCTTTCACCGTATAACCATGATTTTGCGATGTAATGTAGCAACGACCTGTTTGCAAATCTTTGACAGGATGGTTACCACCACGATGTCCAAATTTCAATTTGTCTGTGTCTGCTCCGCAAGCCAAAGCAAACAATTGATGCCCTAAGCAAATACCGAAGATTGGATATTCGCCAAGTAATTCTTCAATCACTTTAACCGCAGCCGGTACATCTTTCGGATCTCCTGGACCGTTAGATAATTGAATACCATCTGGATGCAGACGGCGAATCTGTTCTGCTGTTGTATCTTGCGGTACAACCACAACATCACAACCACGCTGAGACAGTTCACGTACAATCCCTGTTTTTGCGCCGTAATCGATCAGTACAATACGTTCTTTCGGTCCTGGACTTGTATAAATATGAGAAGTTGAAGTGTGACTTACTTGGTTCGTAGCCGATACACTACTGTTCAGACGCTCCATCAATTCTTCTGTTGATAATGATCCGCTTGTCAAAATGCCTCGCATTGTTCCTTGATGGCGGATACGACGTGTTAACATGCGTGTATCAATATCACTTATTCCGATAATGCCATGTTCGCGTAGCAACTCATCAATCGTGTATTGAGCACGCCAGTTACTAGGTACAGGCTCATGTCTACGAACAACGAATCCATTAATGTACGGACGAACCGATTCAAAGTCATCACGGTTAATACCATAGTTGCCGATCAGTGGATACGTCATCGTGACGATCTGTCCACAATATGAAGGGTCAGATAGCACCTCTTGGTAACCGGTAATTCCGGTATTGAATACAACTTCTCCAGTTGTTTCGCCTTCTGCTCCGAAACTACGGCCTGTAAATAATGTTCCATCTTCTAATAACAATTTTGCCTGCATCCCGTTTCACTCCTCTATCTATCTTAAAAGTTTGTTATGTTCAAATGAATATTTATATCATTTTTTAGTATATTTATGCTTTAAAAGCCGTAGCTTCCTGCGACCACACGACTTGACCGTCTACGATCGTTGTCTGTGGCCAACCTTGTAATGTCCAGTTGGTAAATGGTGTATTTTTTCCTTTTGTAGCAAATGTAGTTGGATCAACCACTTGCTCTGTTTCCAGATCAATCACGGTTAGATCAGCAGGAGCCCCTTGCTCTAAGCGTCCTGTTGGTAAGCGGAATACTTTAGCTGGATCAGATGTCATGCGATCTACAAGCATTTGTAATGACCAGCGTCCTGTTTTTACAAATTTGGTATATAACAATGGAAATGCGGTCTCGAATCCGACGATACCGAAAGGTGCTAATTCCATTCCTTTTGCTTTTTCTTCTTCACTATGAGGAGCATGGTCTGTCACGATAATATCAATCGTGCCATCTTCTAACGCTTGAATACAAGCTTCTACATCGCGTGGTGTACGTAGAGGCGGATTCATTTTCCAGTTCGCATCCATACCCGGAATATCTTCATCCGATAAGATCAAATGATGCGGACATACCTCAGCAGTCACTTTGATACCGATCGATTTGGCTAAGCGGATCAAGCGAATTGATTGCTCTGTACTGACATGACACACATGATAATGAACACCTGTAGCTTCAGCCAGTAAAATGTCGCGTCCTACATGGATAGCTTCAGACTCATTTGGAATCCCTTTAAGACCATGTTTACGAGCAAATTCTCCTTCACTGACTGATGCTCCAACGACCAGTGAATCATCTTCACAGTGAGCAATGACTGGCATATCCATCGAAGCGGCAAGTGCCATCGCATTTTTCATCATTTGTGCATTTTGTACACCTACACCATCATCGGTGAATCCGATAGCCCCTGCTGCTTTGAGTGCGGCAAAGTCTGTTAATTCTTTGCCTAGCTCATTTAAAGTAATCGCTGCATAAGGAAGTACTTTGACACTGCCTGCTTCTGCTGCTTTGTCCAGTACAAGCTTCACCGTATCCGCATTGTCTGTCACCGGGCGTGTATTAGGCATACAAGCAATCGTTGTAAATCCACCTTTTGCCGCTGATGCTGTACCTGTTGCAATTGTTTCTTTGTGTTCAAAACCAGGTTCACGTAAATGAACATGCATATCAATTAATCCTGGTGTAACTAGCTTACCGGATGCATCAATTTCTGTTACTTCTTTGCCTGCTCCATATTGGACAAGCAATTCTGCTGCTTTTTGATCGCCTGTAAATAAGTGTTCAATACTATTATTTTCGATCCATATATGTTTGATTTCCAGTTCGTTATTTCCGTTCAATACATTTGCGTTTTTGATAAAAAGTGTCATTGTTAACCTCCGAAGTTGTATTGTTGATCATCGTAGTGCTTAGTTACGTAAGGCTCTTTCAATCACAGCCATCCGAATTGGTACACCATTTTGCATTTGTGGGAAAATTTTTGATTTAGGACTTTCCACCAGTGCATCATCGATCTCAACATTACGATTGACTGGAGCCGGGTGCATAATAATCGCATGCTTTTTCATCCGGGCAGCTCTTTCTTCGGTCAATCCATATTGTAGGCGATATTCTTCTGCTGACTTGAGCATGCCTACTGCATGGCGTTCAAGTTGCACTCTCAACATCATCACTACATCTGCTTGCAATGCTTCTTCCATACTGATATAAGAAACATCTCCCATATCATCGGCACGCATATTGTTCGGTGCGCAGAAGCTTACTTTGGCACCCATTGTCTGCAATGCCCATAGATTCGAGCGAGCGACACGGCTGTGTAAAATATCTCCAACAATTGCTACATGCAGACCCTTTAATTCGCCAAACTCTTGTCGCATAGTATACAGATCAAGCAATCCTTGTGTTGGATGCTCATTGTTACCATCGCCTGCATTAATAAGCGGTACATTTACTTTCTCTGCTAATTCTTGCAACACTCCTGAAGGTTTCAATCGAATAATTCCTGCATCGATACCCATACTCTCAAGTGTGCGAACTGTATCGTAGATAGATTCACCTTTTTCAACACTGGAGACTGCCGAAGTAAAGTTAAGTACTTCTGCACCAAGCCTTTTCTCAGCCATTTCGAAAGAGAATCGTGTACGTGTACTATTTTCAAAAAACATATTTGCGACAAAGCGTGATTGCAAAACAGATACTTGTTTCTCTGTATGTGCATCCCAATACGCAGCACGATCAAGTATAGACACTAACTCCGGTTGACTCATACCTTTGAGACCGAGTAGACTGCGTTGTTTCACTGTAGTGTTAGTCATAATCATGCAGTCACCTCACGGTGTTGCATAATATTCACTTGATCACTACCATCGATTTCGCTAAGTCGTACTTCAATCTCTTCTAATTTAGAAGTCGGTACATTTTTGCCAATGTAATCCGGGCGAATCGGAAGTTCACGATGTCCACGATCTGCCAGTACAGCCAGTTGAATCATTTCAGGTCGTCCACAATCCATTAGTGCATCCATTGCCGCTCTAATTGTTCTACCTGTGTAAAGTACATCATCGAACAAAATAATTTTTTTGTTGCGAATGCTTAGATTCGCTGGTGTAAGCATCGTGCTACTATTGATATCTGTAGGACGTCCATTGTCTTGGTCATCACGATATCCTGTAATATCTAGCTCTCCACAAGGAACAGGTTTGCCTTCAATTTCTTGAATACGCTCTGCAATCCGTTGTGCCAGATAAATACCACGTGTACGAATACCGACCAGAATACAATCTTCAATCCCTTTATTTTTCTCCAAAATCTCATGCGCAATACGTGTAAGTGCGCGGCGGATTGCTGTCTCATCCATGATAATGCGAGTCTCTGTATTCATTATCGTTAGCCTCCTCAGGTTTTGTACACCCTGGGCCCCGTGGTCAACATCATAACGCGTGTCTGGTCATACTTGATTTCCTGACTAGATTGCACGTTCTAAGACAGGGTATAAAAAAGACTCCCTGCCCTAAAACGGCAAGGAGTCTTTAGTCATAGACACACGTCATGACAGTCATACTCAGACGCACTGTAGTATGCACCACTCCACACAGAGGGTGTCCTACAGTGAACATCGTTCACGTTACCTTGCCAGTCTCACGGGACTGAATTAAAGGTGCTTATTCATCTGAAATGAATTATGACAGAAACTTGAGTCACTGTCAACCGCACAACTTACCGTGGGATGATGAAGAAATCATTATATAGTTGTAAAAGGATTCTCACACTTCGTTTTAATAATCATAATTATACAATATATACGAATAAATATCCACAATTATAAGTAAAAATATCATTTTAATCGATTTTTATTCATTATTTATTCATGATGATCCATTACAATGTTCTATTGAATTAGTTGTCGATAGGATATAGACATAAAAAAGAAGCCATTCTAGTGATAGAATGACTTCTTTGACTTATTCATGGCTTAACGATTACGTAGTGAAAACAACACTTGTTCAAGATCATCAGGGATCGGTGCTTGGAATTCTAAATATTCACCTGTTGTAGGATGAACAAACCCAAGTACTGCTGCATGTAATGCTTGCCCATCCAGTGTGGATGTCTTGGCTCTTACACGTCCATACATCGGATCTGCCACTAGCGGATGATCGATAAATTTCATATGCACGCGAATTTGATGTGTACGTCCTGTCTCAAGGCGAAGTTCGACTAATGTAAAATCACCAAAACGCTCTGTCACTACAAAATGGGTCACTGCATGCTTGCTGTTCTTCTCCGTAACCGTAAACATTTTACGATTCTGTGGAGAACGACCGATCGGTGCATCTATTGTTCCTTGATCATGATCTACATTACCATGAACAAGCGCTATATATTTGCGGGTAACCGTATGATTTTTGAGCTGTTCTGATAATGAAGCATGAGCTTTATCATTTTTGGCAGCCATCAATAATCCTGTTGTATCTTTATCAATACGATGTACGATACCCGGACGCACTTCGCCATTGATCCCTGATAAGTCTTTGCAATGATACATCAAAGCATTAACCAGTGTATCGGAAGAATGACCGACAGCAGGATGGACAACCATACCACGAGGCTTATTAATCACGATTACATCTGAATCTTCATAGACGATCTCAAGCGGAATATCTTGTGCTTCGATTTCTACAGTAGATAGACTTGGAAGTTGAACGATAACCTGTTCATTTTCTATCAATTTATGATTCGCTTTAATAACTTTGCCATCTACAGTCACTAAGCCATCTGTGATCCACTGTTGTACTTGAGAACGTGAGAAACCTTCTGGCAATAAGTCTGTAATGTATTTATCAATACGAGTTTTGGCATCTTCAGCATCGATTGTCCATTCCATCATTTGTCCAGTGTTTACTTCTGCCTCATCATCACCAATTTCTTCAACATGTTCCAGATCAGGCATATCCTGCTCTACCGACTGTGTATCTTGAACCTCATTTAACTCTGATTTGTCTTGCTTACTCACTAAACATTCTCCTCTTCATGACCGGCAGCTTGTTTCTTCTGACGGCTCATATCCAGCAGTGCGTCTATAATAATCAATGCCACCCCAACCACAATACAAGAATCGGCTACATTGAAAATCGGAAACGTATAACTACCGAAGTTAAATTGTAAAAAGTCTACGACTTCTCCCATACGTGCACGATCAATAAAGTTACCAATTGCTCCACCTAAAACAAGTGACAAAGCAACAGGCAATAATTTATCCGGTTGTGATTTTACTTTTTGGATATACCATATAATCGCAACAACGACTATTAAAGTAACAACGACAAAAAACCAGCGTTGATTTTGCAAAATACCAAAAGCAGCACCTTGATTACGGTGGGAAGTAATCAAAAAGAAATTGCCGATCACTGAAATCTGATCTCCTCGTTCCATCCCAGTAGCGATCCAGTATTTGGTTAACTGATCTACAATAATCGCTATAATTGCAATCACATAATATATCACAATAATCCTCCACCCTATTGATATCTTATCCATGTGCTTCGTCCAATACTACCACTAAACACAGCTTTGTTTATTGTAGCACAGCCTAGAATCAGTCGTCTATTGAGAAGCCTGATAATAAAAAGCATGAGTATCATTTCACTACTTTAAAAGTAGATTAATGATGCTCATGCGTATTGAATATATAACCTAGCATGTGATTCGTATAGCCGTTATTTAAGAAATACGGATACCTACATTTTGACCCATTAATTCAACTTGTTCCATGCCTTCTTCTCTAGCAAACGATACATCATTAACCAATACATTTTCACGAAGGACATGATCAAATGTTTGGATCGCTTGACGAAGATCATCATTCACAGACAATGTTAAATTGACATATTTCTCTATAGGTAAATCTAATTTTTTACGATAGTCTTGGACAGCACGTACAATCTCACGTACCCATCCTTCTTGCTCTAGTTCAGGTGTTACATCTGTATTGAGTGCCACTGTTAGACCATAACCAGATGCAGAAGCAAAACCAGACTTCGCTTTTTTCTCAACTAATAGTTCTTCGTTCGTCACTTGTAATTCTTCGCCTTCTGGAGAAAGAATATGCAAGAAGCCATCTTCAACTACTTTACGCGTTTCTTCTACAGCCATGCCTTTGAAGAAGTTTTGCAAGAAACCTACGTTTTTACCGTATTTCTTACCAGCAACTTTAAGATTTAATTTAAGAGTGAAGTCAACAAATCCAGAATCATCGGTCTCCGTATGAATACCTTTGACATTGATCTCATCTTTGATGATCTCTTCATAACTATTCAAATCAAAATCTTTGTCCAATGAAACGATCAGCTCAGATAGCGGTTGACGTGTTTTAAGCCCTGTTTCGTTACGTACATTACGTGCTAATTCAACAATACGACGAGCTGTTTCCATATCACGTTCTAGCTCAAGGTCGATCAGATCTTCATTGGCAACAGGATAATCATCCATATGCACACTTTCACCACTGCTTAGGTTTAGATAGATATCTTCAGCTAGCATAGGTGTAAATGGTGCAATCAATTTGGCTGTTGTTAATAATACTTCTGTTAATGTGCGATAAGCATCTAATTTATCTTCAGTTAGACCACTACCCCAGAAACGATCACGCGAACGACGGATATACCAATTACTGAGTTCATCAACAAAAGCTTCGATCGCTTTGGAAGCATTTAAGAAGTCGTTAACAGCTAATCCTTTTTCTACTTGTTTGATTAAACTGTTCAGACGAGATAGAATCCAACGATCCAATTTATGTGCTGATGGTTGGAAAGGATGTTCTGCTGGATCGAATCCATCAATCGTTGCATACAATGTCATAAAGGCATGTGTATTCACAAGAGTATCGACCATTTTAGATTTGGCTTCGCCGACAATACCTTTAGAGAAACGTTTGCTATTCCATGGTGCACTATCGGATAACAATGCCCAACGGAACGCATCTGTTCCATACTCATCAATAACTTCCCACGGATCAATAACATTACCTTTAGACTTGGACATTTTTTGTCCTTGTTCATCCAAGACATGACCTGTCGCCATAACAGCTTTGTAAGGTGCTTTGCCTGTGATTAACGTAGACACTGCTAATAGACTGTAGAACCAACCACGAGTTTGATCGATACCTTCACAGATCATATCTGCCGGGAACTGTTCTTGGAACGTATCTTGATTTTCAAAAGGATAATGTTGTTGAGCAAAAGGCATGGAACCACTATCGAACCATACGTCGATCACTTCAGGTGTACGAATCATTTCATATTGACCACATGAACTGCGTACTTTGATATCATCTACATACGGTTTGTGTAGTTCAATATTTTCAGGCACATCACCAATCGCACGCGCGCGAAGTTCAGCGATACTATGTGGCGCAAATTGTTCACCTGTCTCTGCACAGACCCATACGTTAAGCGGTGTACCCCAGTAACGATCACGACTGATATTCCAGTCTACTAAGTCTTCCAAAAATTTACCAAAGCGTCCATCACGTATATGCCCTGGATACCAATCCACTTCTTTATTGTTAGCGATCAGTTGTTCTTTGACTGCTGTCGTTTGGATAAACCAGCTGTCCATTGCATAGTATAGAAGTGGTGTATCACAACGCCAGCAGAATGGATACGTATGCTCATATTTTTCTTTGCTGAACAAACGATCTTTTTCAGACAACAAACGCACGATATCAATATCACAATCTTTAACAAAACGACCTGCAAAATCAGTTACTTCTGCTACAAATTTACCTTCTAAATCCACCATATTCACAAAGCTGATTCCATTTTCACGGCAGACACGATAATCATCTTCACCATGAGCAGGCGCCATATGAACAATACCTGTACCACTTGCATCGGTAACAAAATCTGCACCTAAAATGATATTAGCTTTTTCTGCTGTAAAATAGTTAAAAGGCGGCGCATAGGTTTTGCCTACTAATTCTGCACCTTTTAATGTACTAAGCACTTTATATTCGCCTTTACCATCTTTCATCACATCGTCTACCAGATTTTTGGCAACGATATAGACGCTTCCATCTTGACTCACACGTACATAATCCATATCTGGATTAACAGCTAATGCTACGTGAGAAGGTAATGTCCAAGGTGTAGTTGTCCAAGCTAGAACATATTCACCACTATCATCTAATTTGAATTTTGCGGTTGCGCTCAAATCTTTGACATCTTTATATCCTTGAGCCACTTCATGAGAACTTAGTGTCGTCTGACAATCAGGACAATATGGACTTACACGGTGCCCACGATACAATAGACCTTTGTCATGAATCGTCGCTAGATTGTTCCATACACTTTCGATATAGTTATTTTCAAGCGTTACGTATGGATGATCTAGATCTGTCCAGTACCCAATAGCAGATGTAAGATCACGCCATTGTTGCTCATATTCAAATACACTTGCTTTACACTCTTGGATAAATTTCTCTACACCATACTCTTCGATCTCCGGTTTGTGAGAGATACCTAATTTTTTCTGTACACCAAGTTCTACAGGAAGACCATGTGTATCCCAACCTGCTTTACGAACAACACGGTATCCTTTCATCGTCTGGTAACGACCTACAAAATCTTTGATGACACGTCCAAGAACGTGACCGATATGAGGCTTACCGTTAGCTGTTGGTGGACCTTCATAAAAAACAAAGTTAGGTTTGCCTTCGCGATTCTGAATAGAACGTTGGAATGTATTTTCCTCATTCCATTTATTTAAAATCCGTAAATCACGTGTACGTGCTTTTTCTTTGACATCTACTCTTTGCATGATTTTATCATCCTTCCCCATATACAGATATTCATTACGTTATAACTATTCATTGTGAAAACATCAAAAAACCCCATCCCAGAAAGGGACGAGGTTGCTCGCGTTACCACCCTTGTTTCACTTCAATCCTTCATCGTACCTACTCAAACGAAAACCAGTTATAGATACTGTTTTCCTTTAGGTACAAGGCGAAGTGACACCTTAGATCCGCACAAATGATGCGGTGCCTCTGTAACGGTTGGCAATCCGGCTCGGCTTACTGCATTATGGTTCAGCCTCGCTTCTCCAGGGGGATATTCTATCATACGATGTTCATTGGCTTGCACCAACCGCCAACTCTCTGTGAACACATGTATGATGTACTGACCCTATCAACGAATGGTGATGTTCATATTTATATTCGTCTACACGAACAAATCGAAATAAGTTATAAAATATTTATAGCGCTTTAGGCTTTAAATGTCAACTTACAACATTAATCTTAATACAAATCGCCTGAACTGTGCTGTTCTTCATTATCGCGATCTCGTTCACGATCTCTGTCTCTATCGCGGTCACGGTCGCGATCTTCTAGACGATCTCTTTCACGATCACGTTCATTGCTTGTACGTTGCAGTTCACGCGTTTGATTTTCCAAAGCATCCCATCCATCTTGACTAAGTAGCTCTAATTGAGCTTCTACCAATGTACGGAAACGTGTGCGGTAAATAGAAGCTTGTTTTTTGAGCTCTTCTACTTCCATCGACACTTTGCGTGATTTGGATAATGACTCATTGATAATACGATCCGCATTTTTCTCGGATTCTTTAATAATCAATTGAGCTTCTTTTTTCGCATTATTACGAACTTCATCGGCAGCTTCTTGAGCAACGATAATCGTTTTACTCAATGTATCTTCCAGATTCGCAAAATGATCAAGACGTTCCTGAATAGACATTAACTGACTTTGCAGTTCTTTGTTTTCACGGATCGCTCCCTCATAATCCTTGATCACCTGATCTAGGAATTCATTTACTTCGTCTTCATCATAACCACGCAAACGACGCGAGAATTCCTTATTATGTATATCAAGCGGGGTTAATGGCATGTTGGACACCTCCTGTAATGTTTAGGCCGTTGAATTGCCTCGTTATTGCTATGATACTTCATTTCGACGCATAAGGATATATCCCTGCCAAAGACACTACAAAATAAATAAATTTGCTGTATAAAGAATACATTTAATCCCGGTGTGTTCTATTCTTTATCAAACAAATTTACCTACTTTGACTCGGTATCTTCCTTTTTTTGTAATTCCATCCATCTCTAATACTTTAAAACGACCTAATCCTTGAATAGAAATCATATCGCCTTGTTGCAAAGCATACGAAGGATTTTCTTCCACTTTCCAATTGACACGACAACGTCCTGCTTTGATCGGGACTAGAATTTTACTACGACTCATCCGATAGACATCGCTTGCTATCCCATCCAAACGTAGAGAAGCTACGGTTAGCTCCATCGACTGCAATTCTGGAGTAGCCACTTGCAAATCGGTAATCGGTAAAATCTCAGTCATCACATGAAGACGATGCACTTGGGTTAAATTTAGATGCAAATAAGAAGCAATCTCAGACGACACCACTGTATGACAACCATCCGCCAATGCGTGGATATCTCCAATCTTACCTCGTTTCATACCCAGTCCTAAAATAGAACCCATATAATCGCCATGCTCCAGATCAGCGAACTTGCGTCCTTCTGGTGTGATCGATAATACTGATAAATTCATATCTTCGTTGTCTAAATCCATATAATCCGGTCCAATAAGAGCACGCTTCCGTTCAGAATGTTCTGATCCTCCATCCAATCGGATATGCACATCTAGATTACGAGCAGCAAGAATATGGAGAATATAAGCCTGACGTGGATCCAAAAAATCGGTCAGCTTTAGCTCATGATAACGGGCTGCGTTATCGATCCACTCCGCAGCCCGTTCCACAAACTCTCGCTCATCTGGATGAAAATGATGATAAATATTGCTTTGCATGATGTTGTTCATACCTTTCATATTTAGAGCAAGTGTAATTTTTTTGTTACATCATTATTAAATTAGTAGATAAGACTTCTTAATAAAAATATTAATCCACTAAATGCTAATTGTAGTACGAATAATGCTACAATCGGAGATATATCAATGGCTCCCATAATTGGTGGTATAAAGCGACGGAAAGGAGCAAGATAAGGTTCTACTAATCGTGCTAGAATTTGCCCGAAAGAACTTTCACGCGCGCTAGGCAACCAAGAAAGTAAAATATAAATAATGATCATATACGTATAAATTCGATATAAAGCATTTAACACTGCAAAAGCTGTTTCCAAAATTGCGTCACCTCGTCTTGTTATATTCGTAATCTTCGCCTAAGATTTCAGCGATAGTGCCTTCAATTTCGACGGTATCCGGTGTACACAGAAAAATGTTGCCCCCGATTTTTGAAATACTGCCTCCAAGTGCATAAACGGTTCCGCTCATAAAATCAATAATACGTGTCGCTTGATCGATACGAACACGTTGTAAATTGACAATAACTGAACGATGAGAACGTAAATGGTCTGCAATATCTTGAGCTTCATCATAACTACGAGGCTCATTCAAAATCACTTTCACATTTTTCTGAGAATGAATACTAACGACATTACTGGCTCTATTGTTCTTACGTAATTCTGTGCCAGAGGTTTCACGAGGTTCTTCATCATCATCCATAATCTGTTCGCGCTCAACAATTTCCTCTTCTTCTTGAAGTCCTAAGAAGTTCATAAAGCGATTCATTACACCCATCGTTAATCCTCCTCTTTACCTACTAATATGGAGCCAAGTCGCACAAATGTGGCGCCTTCTTCAATCGCAATTTCAAAATCACCCGACATGCCCATAGATAAATGTGTAAGTGGATTTTTCGTTAATCCACGATTATTAATATCATCTCTTAATTCACGAAGTCCTCGGAATACAGGACGTGTCATTTCGGCATGATCTACTTCTGGAGCCATCGTCATCAAACCTACTACTTCTAGATTAGAGAAGGCAGATATTTGTTCAAAAAAGGAATCTACTTGTTCTGGTGGCAATCCGTATTTGGATTCTTCACCAGAGATATTTACTTGTACCAATACTTTAACACGAATATCCATTGAACTCGCTTTTTTTTGTATTTCTTTTGCTAACGACAAGCGATCCAGTGAATGAATATATTCAAATTTGCCAATCACATCTTTGACTTTATTCGTTTGCAAATGACCGATAAAATGCCATACGCCACGTTCGTGTAATTGATTCCATTTATCTTCAGCATTTTGCCAGCGATTTTCGCCTAGATGCAAAAGCCCTGCATCTAACACTTGAGCCGTTTTGGCAACAGAGACATATTTAGTGACTGCTACAAGTTGAATCTCTTCACGCTTGCGTCCACTTCGTTTACATACTTCTTCAATACGCTGTTCTACATGCTCTATTCGATCTTGTAATCCCAACTGCATTTCACTCCGTTTCTATACCTATCCAACTCGCCATTCTGCCGGTTATTCCTCCGTCAGCACGATACGAGAAAAATAGATCGTGGTTACGGTAAGTACACCAATTACTCATTTCGATATGTTCAGCAGGTATTCCTGCAAAAATCATGAATTGTCGATTTAATTGTTTGAGGTCTAGCCAAGTTTTACCATTATCGCCCGGACGGGCATAAAGAGGTTGTTCACCATTACCCATTAACTTGCTTTCCCAAACGTTTACGGCATCCATGACTTTATGATCGACTTCATAACTTTCTCCACCGATTGAAGGACCAATAGCGGTATGGATATCGGATATAACACTTCCATACTGCGTTCTCATCGTTTCAATCATTTCGCCTGCAATGTTAGCTACTGTTCCTTTCCAACCTGCATGAGCAAGCCCTACAACTTGTCGAACAGGATCTATAAAATACAGCGGTACACAATCTGCATAAAAGGAAGTTAACAAGATACCTGGTACGTTAGTGATTAATCCATCTGTATTTTGAAAAGCACTCTCACGATCAAGCCAGCCTTTACCTGCATGTTCTGCTGTAACGATCTCTATATGATTACTATGTACCTGTTCTCCCGATACCCAGTGAGTATACTCAAACTTTAATTCATCGCATAACAACTTCCGATTTTGCAACACATCTTCTGGTTGATCATTCACATGATAAGCCAGATTAAATGAATCATAAGGCGCTTGACTGACTCCACCTTTACGTCCTGTAAATCCTGCTGTAATTCCATGACTATATGCAGAAGTATCTAACTCAAATAATTCAGGTCCGCTACTTATCGTACGGCTTACAAACTTCTCCATGTATACACCTCATATTAAACAAAATATTTTAAAGGTATTTGACTATACCTATACCTTTATCTTACTTAGATCATACCATTATTCAACTCAATATATAATCAAATGAAAAAGACCTGTTTTCCGTAGAAAACAAGCCCCTCGCATAATCATTATATTGCTAGCACCTAATCGTTTTTGTGACGAGAACGATTACGTAGGAATGTTGGAATATCCAACTGATCTCCACTAGGTTGTGTAGTATTTGTGTTGTTGTACGGACGCGATGTCGGCGCTTTGTCTTTGTCTTCTACATTGTTGGTTGGTGCTGGTGTAGATTCATCGACAGGCTGAGACGGACGACGTACTGGTGGCAATGGTTGTGCCGGTTTGTGTTCAAATCCTGTTGCGATAACAGTGACTTTGATCTCTTCTTTCAGATCTTCATCAATAATCGCACCAAAGATCATATTCACTTCTGGATCTGATGCTGAAATTACGATTTCTGCTGCTTCGTTAACTTCATACAATGAAAGGTTATTACCGCCTGTAATGTTCATAATCACACCACGTGCACCTTCAATGGAAGTTTCAAGTAACGGACTCATAATCGCTTTACGTGCTGCTTCTGCTGCACGGTTCTCCCCTGTTGCTTCACCAATACCCATCAATGCTGAACCACGCTCAGTCATGATTGTTTTTACATCGGCAAAGTCAAGGTTGATGAGTCCTGGTACTGCGATCAGATCAGAAATACCTTGTACAGCTTGACGCAATACATTATCAGCTTCACGGAACGCTTCTAACATAGGTGTCTTTTTGTCAACAATTTCAAGCAAGCGATCATTAGGGATAACGATCAATGTATCTACTTTTTCTTTCAATCCTTCAATACCTAGCTCTGCTTGTGAAAAACGCTTGCGTCCTTCAAAAGTAAATGGACGAGTGACTACACCGACTGTCAATGCGCCACATTCTCTAGCGATCTCAGCAATAACAGGTGCAGCACCTGTTCCTGTTCCGCCACCCATACCTGCGGTAACGAATACCATATCAGCACCTTTAAGAGTGCTCATGATCAGGTCACGAGATTCTTCAGCTGCTTTTTTACCTACATCTGGATTAGCTCCTGCACCCAAACCGCGCGTCAATTTATCACCGATTTGCAATTTGTGTTCAGATTTAGCTAAATGCAATGCTTGAGCATCTGTATTAACCGTTATAAATTCCACGCCTTGAACACCATTCTCAATCATACGGTTAACAGCATTGCTTCCGCCGCCACCTACACCGATGACTTTGATCTGGGCTAGGCTTTCCATTTCGAAATCAAATTCTAACATACTTTCCCATCTCCCCCTCGTTGTCCATGAATAGCTTGTTCCCATTTAAAATAGAACGTTAGCTTATATAAACTCACTGAACATATTTTTTAACCGTTCAATCAAGCCCGGCTTGGCACTGCTTTCCGGGGTCGAGGTTGTTTTGTTACGTGCTGGTGCTTTTTTGTTAGTCCCAGCCGTGCTTCCACCACCACGGATATTGCGGATGACATTATACAAAATGCCTACCCCGCTTGTATAAGCAGGATCACGTACACCAATATAATCAGGAACTGCTATTCTTACAGAAGCTGCCAGTTCTTCGCGAGCGACTTCTAAAACGCCCGGCATTGAAACTGTACCTCCTGTGAGTATATAACCACCAGCAAGCTCTTGATAACCGAGTCTTGTGACTTCTTGACGAATCAGTTGAAAAATTTCTTCAACACGAGGCTCAATAATAGCTGCTAAATCTTGTTGTGTGAATTCTTTGTCTACGTTACTGCCAATACGCATCACTTTGAATACCACATCAGAAGCAGCATCATCTATCAAAGCACAGCCATACTTCAGCTTCACTTTCTCAGCATGTTCTGTTAGGGTACGTAGTCCATAAGCAATATCATTAGTGACAAACTCTCCCCCGATTGGCAAAGTCGATGTCGCTTTAAGCGAACCTTCTTCAAAAATCGCAATCGTGGATGAACCTGCACCGATATCCACTAGAATCGAACCCATTGATTTTTCATCTTTAGACAAAGCCAATTGACCTGCACCTAAAGAGATTAATACAAGATCCTTAATACGAAGATCTGCTTTTTCTACACAACGAAGAAGATTATGAATAGAAGTTTTGGCTCCTGTAATGATCGTAGCTTCTACTTCTAGACGAACACCAATCATTCCGCGCGGGTCCTGAATTCCTTCTAACCCATCAACCACGTACTGTTTAGCGACAACGTCAATAATTTCCCGTTCTGGTGGCAGAGCGATTACTTCTGCCGCTTTTAATACACGTTCGATATCTTCTTCACCAATCTCACGATCTTCATTGGATACGGCAACTACTCCGTGGCTCGTTTGAAGTCCGATATGATTGCCTGAAATACCAACGATAACTTCAGATATCTGAATGCCGACCATACGCTCGGCATGATCAACAGCACTACGGATGGATTGTACAGTTTGATCAATATCTACGATCGCACCTTTACGAATTCCTTCCGAGTCGGCAGATCCAACTCCAATAATATTAAAGGTTCCATTGTTGATTTCCCCGATAATAGCACGAACTTTGGATGTACCGATGTCCAAACTAACAATGATGTCATTGTTGCTCAAGCCCTAGGCACCTCCCGCTATCCTGTAATAAAAATGATGTATCTAAATCCTTAAGAATAACACCATTATGTGTTGGAAATTGAATTTCCGAAATAAATTGGTTCCCAAAATTGCTCTCTACATTAATATTCAACATTACCTATGCTTTCCCTCTTTTTTCTCCAAACTTTTTGAACACTGGTTTGCATTATAAAAAGGTTGAAGAAAAAAGGATCAGGTCAGCTATTTTCGTCATAAATTTTTAAAAGTTTACAAAACTTTAATATCTACAACTTTCATTCTAGCATCTTTCGGTCATTGCAGAAAGTATTGTATCGATATGATTTTACAAAACGTTCGTATTTATGAGTTACAAACGGTCAAATCCTAAGGTGCAACTTCCTGCTCTGCTACGTCTTCTGGATTAAAAGGAGTATATGCATCGGCTTCAAGCATCGTAATCACACCTGGTGGTTGAGTCTCGATAACCTGATTTAAATACTCTACTTTATCAGCCAAAAGTGACACACTTGTGATCACTTCAAAGCGAGAACGTGTATAGATTTTGATTCGGTCTGGAAAAGAAGGCGTTGGTGATGGACTAATCTCAGAAATATCAGAAGACAACTCGTTAGGAATCGTCCCTAATACTTTGCACAATTGTACTTTCTGCGCTTCGAAATCATTCCAACCTGTAAGCACTGGCTTCTCCACAGCAACTCCGCGTGTATCGGCTCGTACTAAAGCTCCACTTTGCAAGATAGCTGTTAGTTCTCCGGAATCTTGTAGTTCATATGCCACTACAGGATACTCTTTGATTGTAATATCAATTTGACCTGGAAAATGCTTAATGACTTCTGCATCTTCAATCGAACGAATCGTTAACAGCTTTTTCTCGATTGTTATTGCCGATGTGCCAAAAAAGGCATTTCCTTTCGCCAATCCACTTACATTCAATAAATCTGTTTTGGCTGTGAATGTATTTCCTTTAAACGTGATTTGCGATATTTTACCAATAGGCGAAAACCAGAATACAATTCCGATGACGATTATCAGTATAAGCGATAATAGAATAATCAATCGCGTTTTGCGAGTCATTTTTGGGTTAAAGGAAGGTCTGCGATTGCCAGTCGATTTGTTATTCGGAATAACAGTTAATTTTTGCTTTACCATAGCGATCTCCACAAATCTTTTTTAGGTTCTATTCATTAAAGTCATTGTCATTATATCATGCAGAATGCTGAATACCTAAATGTGCTTTAGCTATCGCTGTATACGGCTCTATTTACTTTTCACCCATCAGATAAACTTCCGGTTGAAGCTCTATACCGAACTGCTTCACAACTTCTTGTTGCACATGCGAGATTAACTCTAATACATCAGCCGCAGTACTTTGTCCCACATTGACAATAAAGTTAGCATGTTGAGTCGATATTTCTGCTCCACCGATTCGATATCCTTTAAGACCTGCTGCTTCGATCAAGCGAGCCGAGTGATCTCCAGGTGGATTACGGAAAACACTCCCTGCTGAAGGTTGCTGCAATGGTTGTGTAAGACGTCTGCGATCTTTATGTGTATTCATTTCAGCCATAATCGTAGTACGGTCGCCTAATTTCATTTGAAAAGAAGCTTCCACTACGATTCCAGGTTGCTCTTGCAGGATAGAATGACGATACGCATATTGCATGTCTTCTACACTGTATGTCACGATTTGACCATCATGAAGAACAATACGAGCAGACTGCAAAATTTTAGAGGTATCTGATCCATGAGCTCCTGCATTCATATAGACAGCACCGCCTACAGAACCTGGAATACCGCCGGCAAATTCAAGACCAGACAATCCTTTTTTCGCTGCTAAAATACAAAGCTTAACTACGGAATGAGCAGCACCTGCGATAATACGATCTTCTTCAAACGTAGCATAATCAAAACCTTCGCCTAATTTGATGACGACTCCACGAATGCCTTTATCAGCGACTAACAGATTGGAGCCACGTCCTAGCTGTGTCCATGAGATCTGATGTTCTTTGAGAACAGTCATCAGTGTACTTAGCTCTTCTTGATTGCTAGGTATAACCAGTACATCAGCAGGTCCACCAATTCTCCATGTTGTATATTTTGCTAACGGTTCATTGACAAGTACTTGACCGACAGCATGCTGGGATAACAGATTCATCCACTGCTGCATTTCGTTAACTTCCCCCTTCTAGCGGGACAGAACACCTGACAAACGCTTCATTTCTTCAACAATCAAAAATGCAGATTGAGGTGTACCCAAGCTGGTTGCTGCTTTGGACATGTTCTGTCTAACCTCTTCATCACTCATAACTTTGTCTATTCGAGCTAACAACGATTCTCCTGTTAACTCACGTTCTAGTAATACTTCAGCCGCACCTGCTTTTTGTAGTGCCCAAGCATTGGCTTCTTGATGATTATTGGTAACATTAGGTGACGGTATCAATATAGATGGTGTACCTAGTGATGTAACCTCAGCCAGCGAAGAAGCTCCTGCACGTCCTACTAATAGCGAAGTAGCCGCTAGCACTTCTGGCATATTCGGAATATAAGGAAGTACGTGAAGATAATAAGGAAATGATCCTACCGCATCCCGAATCCGTTCGCGAATTTCTTCATAATAGATCTCACCGGTTACAAATACGTAGTGCATCGATGAATTGTTTTGCTTGAGTAAAGGAGCAATCTGAACCATGGCTTCAACCAATGCTCTAGCACCTCGACTACCTCCAACGACTAATACAATCTGTGCATCAGCAGGTAGACCCAATGAAGCAAGTCCACGTTCACGATTGGCATTTTGCACCATCGTAGCTCTTGGATTCCCTGTAAACATCACATGTTTTGAACGTGGAAATCGATTTACTGAATCTTGAAAACTGACAGCTACTGTACTTGCATATCCACTCAAAAATTGATTCGTTAATCCTGGAATCGCATTTTGTTCATGTACAATCGTTGGGATTTTAAGCTTAGCTGCTGCATAAACTACTGGCCCACATACATAACCACCTGTTCCAATAACAACATCAGGCTTAAATTTTTTAAGCAGCTGTTTTGAAGTTTTCACACCCTGAATGAAGCGATTTATCGTTTTAATATTTTCTAATGAAAATAACTTACGTCTAAAACCGGTAATATCAATACTTTCAAAAGGGATTTTTTCTTCAGGCACAATCTTATTTTCCAATCCTCTTTTGCCACCGATATACAAAAATTCCGCATCTAATCCTTCGGTCTCACATTGCTGAGCAATCGCAAGTGCTGGATAGATATGACCACCTGTACCTCCGCCGGTCAATACGACCCGCATGATAAATCACCTCCTTGATTCAAATTTCATTATTTAAGTTCGTAAGTTAATTTACTGAATGACCTATTGTAAAGGAGAAGCCTTATTTAAGCTAGTCTATACAATCCATTCTATAATTGATGTACTGCTTTTTTAAACGCATTTCCACGTTCTTCATACGAAGAGAACATATCCCAACTTGCACAGGCAGGAGACAATAAGACAATATCCTCTGCTTCAGCAAGCGCTGCTGCTTGTTCTACAGCTTGCTTGATAGCTAAGTTAGCTTGCTCTGATTCTTCGATAATCTTCACTTGGCTAATACCTGCCAGTTCTGCAACTTTAGCTAATTTGTGGCGAGTCTGTCCTAACACCACTAATGCTTTAACTTGTTGCTGAAATACAGGTAGCAAATCCATATAATCAGAACCACGATCCAGTCCACCCGCAATTAAGACAATACCTTTATCTTGAAACGCAGATAATGCCATCATGGTCGCTTTTGCATTGGTTGCTTTGGAATTATTATAATACTGTACCTGATTGTGATCCTGTACATATTCTAAGCGATGTTCCACGCCACGAAAATCACGTAGTGAATCTGCAAGATTTTGCGGTAGACAACCCGCAGCAATTGCTATTGCACAAGCAGCTAACGCATTTTCGATATTATAACGACCTTTGATACCCAGTTCACTAACAGGCAAGATAGCTACTTCTCCATCTTGATCACAATACATCATCGTACGTGGTAAATCATCTTCCATTTCTGGAATATAAGCAGGAGATACATACAATCCTGCTGTTAATGCTGAATCCGTTGATGATTTCTGTTTTGCTGCTGTTATATAATTCCCCAGATTCTCTGTAATGGAAAATGGAATCAAAGTACCTGCTTGAATATAAGGCACAAGACTACGACAGTAACTGTCATCCCAGTTAATGATGGCTGTATCGTCTTTGCCTTGATTTGCAAAAATCTTACGTTTAGAAGACACATAATCATCCATTGAACCATGATAATCCAAATGCGTCTCAGCTACATTCAACAAACAAGCAATTTTGGGATTGAAATCAGTCGTTCCTTTTAATTGAAAGCTACTTAATTCGGCTACGATCCAGTTCTCTGGCTGAGCTTCACTTACAGCTTCACATAAAGGAATTCCAATATTCCCACCTACAATAGGATGTAATTGATTATCTTCAAGCATTTTACCGACCCATGTTGTTGTCGTTGTTTTGCCGTTTGAGCCTGTAATCCCAATCATAGGCACATCCGAAATACGATAAGCTAATTCCACTTCGGTAATCACTTCTATGCCTAGATCTAGCGCTTGCTTGATCGGAGGAGCTGTATACGGAATCCCTGGATTTTTGACCATTAAAGTGATACCCGAATGAATCAATCCTTCTGGATGTCCTCCACAAATCACTTGAATATTCAACGCTTCTAATTCTGCTGCTTCTGGTGATTGTTCTCTTGGTTTCAAATCATTAACAGTTACGATCGCTCCTAAACGATGCAAAGCTTTGGCTGCTTCTACACCGCTTCTCGCTAATCCGATAACGATGACTTCTTGTCCACGATATGTCTCAGGATCATTCATATATTACAACCCCTTGCTCAAGTAGATGCCGATTACAGCTAATACTAGACTAACCGCCCAGAATGTAGTCACGACGCGCCATTCTGACCAACCTGACAATTCAAAATGATGATGAATAGGCGCCATTTTAAAGACTCGCTTACCGTTTCTTGTTTTGTAGGATACCACTTGTATCACAACAGATAGCAGTTCAATAACAAAAACAGCTCCGATAATTAAAAATAGCAATTCGCTTTTAGTTACAATCGCTATACCACCAATAGCTCCACCGATTCCTAAAGAACCCATATCACCCATAAATACTTTAGCCGGATGCATATTAAAAATTAGGAATCCAATTACAGCACCGATCATGGCTGCTGCACATACAGCCGCCGCAGGTGAAGTTGCTTGAACAGCTACCACTGCATATGCAGCAAATGCGATTGCACTTACACCTGATAACAATCCGTCCAATCCATCCGTAAAGTTAACTGCATTACTAATTGCCAGCAACATAATAACGATAAATGGATAGTAGAACCAAGGACCCCAATCAAATGAGAACGATGTCGCTGGAATACCTAATGCTGTACTGTGTCCGCTTTGGATCAAAATATAACAAACAATTGCAGAAAATAACAACTGTCCAAACAACTTCTGCTTCGCTGTTAATCCAAGTGAACGCTCCAAGCCGATTTTGATAAAATCATCCAAAAATCCAACTAATCCGAATCCGAGTGTGGCTACCAATAACACCCAAAAGTTCGTATCCACTACAGAAAATTTCACGTACGCTAATGTAAAAGCAATCATAATAATAATACCGCCCATAGTCGGCGTGCCTGCTTTTTTCAAATGACTCTGTGGCCCGTCATCACGTACTTGCTGTCCAAACTTCATACGGCGTAATACCGGAATCAGAAGCGGTGCAGCAATAACTGCTAATACAAATGAAACTCCTGCTGTTAAAAATAATATTCGAAAATCCATGTCGTTTTACTCCTCCAGCGCCTTTGCGTTACTTGTTGAATCAGGCATCAGCGCCTGTACGACCTCTTCTAACTTCATGCCACGAGATGCTTTGAACAAAATAGCATCTTTGTCCTGTGCTATTTGTAATAAATCGTTGATCAGTTCTTGCTTGGACAGATAAGAATGAATCTGAGAAGCTTCTAATACTTTAGCTGCTCCTTCGGCAATCTGTTGTCCAAGCTCACCATACGTAAACAAAATATCTGCTTGTCCATCAATATATTGACCTACTTCTTGATGATAGATCGCTTCGTCTTCGCCTAACTCTAACATATCTCCAAGTACTGCAATTTTACGCTGATACCCTTTAAGATTGCCCAGTACATCGATTGCAGCTTTCATTGAAGTCGGGCTAGCGTTATAAGCATCGTTTAACAATGTTATACCATTACGTCCCTGAATGATTTCAATTCTCATCCCTGTCAGTTGTAGCTTGGATAAGCCTTGACGAATCTGTTCAGGAGTGACTTGATAATGTTGAGCTACAGTGATTGCAGCTAAAGCATTGATCACATTATGCATGCCTAGTAAAGGTAATGTCCATGCTTCATCAGATTCACTATTTGTTGTGAAAACAGTACTTTTCCCCTGAAACATGACACCTGTTGGATATACATTATTAGTATGATCCAGTCCAAATGTTATTTTGTTCATTTCTTTTTGCTCAAATGCTGATTCTGACAGAATTTGTTTGAGTAAAGGTTCATCACCCAAATACACAAGCAGTCCGTCTGCACGTAGTCCACTGACAATCTCTAATTTAGCACGAGCGATTTCTTCTCGACTTCCTAACTGTTGAAGATGCGATTCACCGATATTGGTAATAATCGTTGTCTCTGGATGAGCGATATTCGATAGCAACTCAATCTCGCCACGTCCACTCATACCCATTTCCAAAATTAAGATTTCGGTATCTTTAGGCATAGCTAGTATAGTTAAAGGGAGTCCAATATGATTATTGAAATTTCCTTCTGTTTTATGAACACGGTATGCTTCTGCAAGCAAAGCATAAACGATATCTTTAGTGGTTGTTTTGCCATTAGATCCAGTAATACCTACTACTTTAACACCTGTTTGTTGTACGTAAGCTTCTGCAAGCTGTTGTAGTGCTTGTAGCGTGTCTTTCACGATCACAATATTTCCAGACGGTGGAGTGCCATGATCTTCTTGCCATAATGAACCTAATGCTCCTTCTGTCAACGCAGATGTCACAAATTCATGTCCATCAAATTTTTCACCGACAATAGGAACAAATAATCCGCCTTGAACCAACTGACGGGAGTTAATACTAACGCCTTCTAAACAGGTATCTGATGAACCTTGAAGTTGTCCACCACATATATCGGCTATTTGACCGAGTGTTGTATTTATCACTTGTTAAGACCCCTTATCGCTTCTTTGGCTACCAGGCGATCATCAAAATCTAATGTTTGTTGACCGATAATCTGGTATGTCTCATGACCTTTGCCCGCAATCAATACTACATCTCCTGGCATCGCCATTTCAACCGCTTTTTCTATCGCTTGCTTGCGATCAATCATACATTCATATTTTTCTGTAGCCACATGATGTTCTTGTAGTCCTTTTTGAATATCTTCAAGAATTGCTGCTGGATCTTCTGTACGAGGATTGTCTGAAGTGATCCATACATAATCACTATATTTAGCGGCAATCTGTCCCATCAAAGGACGTTTGGTACGATCACGATCACCACCACAACCAAAGACAGTAATAATCTTACCTTCTGCAAATTCATTGATAGTACGCAACACATTTTCTAATCCATCCGGTGTATGAGCGTAATCTACGATCACTGCGAAAGGCTGACCTTCATCTACAGACTCTACACGTCCATCTACACCGGCAATCTGTTCTAGACTCAGCTTAATCTGTTCTAACGATATATCTTCGATCAGAGCGGCTGTGATCGCAGCTAGAGCATTATAGACATTGAATTTACCGACCATTTTCAGAGTCATCTCTGTATTGCCTTTAAATGTATCCAATTGGAACGTCGTACCTTGAGAGGTAATTCGGATCTCTGACGCATGTACATCTGCAGGATGATCGACCCCATATGTAATCACATCTGCTGCTGTAATTTTACGGAAATACTCAGCGGCAGGATCATCGTTATTCAACACCGCATATTTACGCTTTGCAGGATCTATTTCATAACGGTTCCCCAAACGTGCAAAAAACAGCCCTTTGGCTGCAATGTACTCTTCCATCGTCTCATGATAATCCAGATGGTCTTGACTTATATTGGTAAAAATAGCTGTACGGTAATCTGTACCTTTGACTCTACCTTGCTCTAGAGCGTGAGAAGATACTTCCATTACACAACTTTTCACATCTGATTGCACCATTTCATGTAACAAACGTTGCAATTCTAATGCTTCTGGCGTTGTACGAGGCATAGGTGTAGCTTTGCCGTTATAACGCATTTCTATCGTTCCAATTAACCCTGTATTGATATGAGCATCATTCATAATACGCTCAATCAGATAAGAAGTTGTGGTTTTGCCATTAGTCCCTGTAATTCCTATCATCGTTAGTGCTCTACTTGGATGATTATAAAAATGGTCGGATAATACAACCATAGCATGACGACAACTACTGACTAGCAATTGAGGAATGTCCAGTTCCAGTCGACGTTCTACGACTAGAGCAATAGCCCCTTTTTGAATCGCTTGAGCTGCATAATCATGTCCATCGACTGTAAAACCAGGCAGACAGATAAACAGATCACCTGACTTCACTTTGCGAGAATCAATCTCCATACCGGATATTTTTGTGTGAACATCACCTAGCACCTGAGACGTGATCAGCAGATGTGCTGCTTCTGACAAAAGCATAGTTTTACCTCTTTTCTAAATATTAATAACGATACCCGACAAATAGCAGACAAAAGATAGAGCCACTTGCACTCTATCTTTTCTGATTATGCCGGGTGATCGTAGATTACATTAATTCGTAGGCGCACCTGTAGGCTCTGGAATTTCTAGACTGCTTGCAGGATTTTGATTAGCACTACTTTCAGATGTACTACTTCCGGTTTTACCCTCTGTAGTACTTGAATCTGTTTGAGTATCCGAAGTTGTTGGATCTTTGGAGTCAGTAGCCTTCGGATCAGTAGAAGTTTCTTTATCTGTTGACGATCCTTCTGAAGTTGCTTTGCCATCGGTTTCTCCGTCTTTCGGCGTTGTTGCTTCTTCCGAAGTTGCTGGATCTTCTTCTGTATCATCTACACCTGTTACTGTTGCTCGCGCAGATTTAAGAGTAAGCGTCACAGATCGTCTCCCCCCACTAGAAGCCTCTACTTGTTCAGATACATACCCTTCGCCTGTCGCTGTGACTTCTACTTTCATCAGCGATAGAATTTGTAATGCATCACGCAGTGATTCTCCTTTTAGATCAGGAATACTCATTTTGGTGGGATCTTCTGTCATCAAATAAATAGTTTGTCCACCTGTCATTGCTACTCCACTGGCAGGATATTGTTTGACTACTTTCGTTCCTGAACCGACAGTTGTATATGAAATACCATCAGCAAGCAATTTTTTCTTCGCATCTGTAAGCATTTTACCTGTTAGTGTAGGAGCCGTATATGAAGCCATGAGTTTTTTAGAAGCAACTTCTGCTTTAGGTTTGGTTTCACCATCATCAAACACTTTGGAAATACCCATATAAGGTAATACTTGGCTCACTATTTTTTTAAATACAGGAGCCGCTGCTGTACCTCCGCCTAGCTTCGAATCTGACGGTTGGTCAATCACCACGATCATAGCGATCTTAGGATCATTAGCAGGTGCAAACCCTACAAAAGATACCACTTGCTTCGTATAATCATATTTACCATTGATAACTTTAACAGCTGTACCTGTTTTACCTGCAACACGATAACCGTCAATATAAGCATGACGACCTGTTCCGATGTCTTGATCCGAAACCACTTGTTCCAAATAACCACGTACTTTTTCAGAAGTTGCCGAGTCAATCACTTGACGAACGACTTTAGTCTGTGTATTTTCAGTAACACCTGTATTGGGATCTGTAATCGATTTGACTAAATGCGGTGTTAATAATTTCCCGCCATTCGCTACTGCTGAGATCGCTGCTAACTGTTGAATAGGTGTAACTTGCACCAACCCATGACCGTAAGCTGCTGTTGCTACTTCTGTCGGGATATTAGGATGGAAATTGATAGCCCCTTTAGCTTCACCAGGCGTTTCTATTCCTGTCTGTTCTCCGAATCCAAAAGCATCAATATATTTACGCAAACGTTCTGCACCAAGCATCTTATAACCAAGATTAACAAAAGCTACATTACTTGAACGTTTTAGACCTTCTAAGTAACTAATCGTTCCCCAGCCACTATGATTCAAGTCATGCAGTGTGGTGCGTCCTACTTGAATAGAACCGGATTGATACGTAGCATTAGGATTAAACAGATTTTCTTGTACTGCTCCTGAGAGCGTAACAATTTTAAATGTTGAACCTGGTTCATAGATCGCTTTGACAGCCAAATTACGGAAATCTTTAGGATCAGTCACTTCATTAAACTTATTAGGATTAAAAGTTGGCATATTTGCCATACCTAGAATTTCCATCGTATTAGGATCTGCTGCAATCACAGTGATACTTTCAGGTTTCAATTGTTCATAAGCATCTTTCATAGCTTGTTCAATATAATACTGAATCGTCTCATCAATCGTTAACGTTAGATTATCTCCATTTTTAGCAGGAGTATAGACATCTTTGGAATCAGGTAATTTATCTCCTTGTTTATCACGAAGATATTGAATATGACCGTCTGTACCTTTAAGCTTTTCATCGTAATAAGCTTCAATTCCTGCAACTGCATTACCATCTTTATTCGTATAACCAATAACATGAGCTGCTAATTCATTTTTAGGATAATACCGTTTGGAATCAGCACTTAAATAAACGCCTACATCCCATTTTTGTCCCGTTTTTTCTTTCAACTGCTTAATAAAAGCGTTAATTTGATCTGCTTTTTCTTGATCGATTAGACGACCACCTGAATTAAGTTCACGCCACGTACGAAGTTGACCTATTTCATCTCCACTGGTTAATACAGAAGTGGCTTGCTTTTCAATTTCTGTTTCATCTGTGCCAAGTATAGCGTGAAGTTGACTTACAACATCGCCTTTAATCCCATACTTATCAATAACTCTAGGATTAAGGGCAACATTATAAGCTGGAGCATCCATTGCCAGATCATTACCATTACGGTCTGTAATCGTACCACGCTTAGCCGAAATATTACTGTTGGCTGTCCACTGGTTAATTGCTTTATCCGTCCAATCACCTGATTGAACAACTTGTAGCCAAAATACTTTAGTAATCAGTACAGCAAAAAAGAGGGTAATACATCCCCCTATAAATAAAGTACGAAGTTTTATTCTCTTATTCACTGTTGGTTCCCCCGTTTACTTGCCTTGTGTCTCATCCGTCGTCGAGGTTGTTGCTTCTGTTCCCTTTACCCGGGATACTTGAATTGGAGCTGTATCCGTAGGCTCTATGTAACCTAGAGCAGTGGCACGTTCAACAATTTGATCTTGTAACGAATATTTGCGAATTTCATTTTGTGTTGTTTGCTTTTCAATACTTGCCGTTTCACTATCCATACTTTGAATATTTTTGTTCACTTCATAGATATGTGCATATTGAAAAACAATTACACTTGCTACTGTCGCACAAAAAATAATAGTCATCAAATAAAGCAGCTTTTCTTTCGTTGGAAGCGCGCTACGACGTACAACTACTTTGGTCGTTTCACGATATCGTCGAGCCGCTTTTTCAGCCGATTGTTCTTTGACAGCTAGATTGCCGCGCGTATAAGCCATTGATCCGTCTCCTCTAAATTAAGTTTTCGTTGGTTTTTCCACCTTTTCGGCAACACGCAGTTTGGCCGACTTTGCACGCGAATTCTCTTCCAATTCTTCTTCCGAAGGAAGGATTGGTTTGCGATTGATCAATTTTAGTTCTCCACCAGTACTGACATAGACCGGAAAACCAGGTGGTGAGACGTTTTTCTCCACGTATTCTGCAAAAATTTGTTTGCAAATACGATCTTCTAAAGAATGGAACGTGATAACCGCCGCTCTTCCTCCTGGCGTTAGACAACGTATTGCTTGATGAAGAGCTTCTTCAAAAGCGCCCAATTCATCATTGACAGCAATACGAAGTGCTTGAAAACTCCGTTTCGCAGGATGTCCCCCTGTTCGTCTTGTTGCCGCTGGAATGCCTTCTTTGACAAGCTCAGCCAGTTCCCCCGTTGTTTCAATCGGCTGGATACTTCGCTTGGCAACGATCACTTTAGCAATCCGTCTTGAAAATTTTTCTTCCCCATATCGATATAAAATGCGGGCGATTTCTTCTTCCGGCCAGGTATTCACTATAGTTTTGGCTGTGAGTTCGGCAGATTGATCCATTCTCATATCCAAAGTTGCATCATGGTTATAGCTGAATCCTCTGTCACCGTCGTCAAATTGAGGTGAAGAAACACCAAGATCGAATAAAATGCCATCTACTTGCGGAACTCCATCTTTGACCGGTACTCCTGCTGCCAATAGCGACTCTTCCAATTGACGGAAATTGCTTTTGATCAACGTTACACGATCTTCATAAGGTGCAAGTACTATTTTCGCATTGGCAAGTGCCGTATCGTCTTGATCAAAAGCGATCAGTCTTCCGCCTGCTCCTAATTCAGCAGCAATGACTGAACTATGACCAGCTCCCCCGAGTGTGCAGTCAACGTAAATACCATCAGGCTTAACCTGAAGTGCTTTTGTGGCTTCTTCTTTTAATACTGTGATGTGATGAAACAAGATGTAAACCTCCCGGACGATTACAGGTCGAAATCAAAATCAACCAGCTTTTCTGCAATTTCATTAAAAGATTGTTCAGAATGATCACAATATTCTGACCATGTTTCTTTACTCCAAATCTCTACCCGATTCGAGACGCCAATAATAACACACTCTTTTTCGAGCTTGGCGTACTGCCGTAAATTTCCTGGCAGATTGATTCTGCCCTGCTTGTCCCATTCGACTTCGGTTGCACCGGAGAAGAAAAAACGACTAAATGCACGGGCATCCGCTTTCATCAGCGGTAGAGATTTGAGCTTTTGCTCAAGGAGGGACCACTCCTCCATAGGATAGACGAATAGACAATGATCCAATCCGCGGGTGACTACAAATGAAGTTCCGAGTAATTCGCGAAATTTGGCTGGAATAATAATCCGACCTTTTTCATCAATGCTATGTTGAAATTCTCCCATAAACATTGACGTTTCACTCCTCTAAACCATAGTCTCCCACTTTGTCCCACTATCCACCACTACCATAAGCATAATAGATTCGACGCAGAAAATCAAAATCCTTTTTTTATATCATTATTTTTTAGAAAAATACTGAAAAAATTTGTTTTATGTAAATCAGCCATTTCATTTGCAAAAATAGGCGCAAAAAAGGACTGATTTCTCTTTATCGGAAAAATCAGCCCTTTTTATTATGCATGAGTAACTTTTATTTTAATTTTAAAGCACTAAGCTAAATCGAATTATTATGACCAGCTATCTAGATACAATTTTTGTTCTTCAGTTAATGTATCGATATGAATACCTAGACTTTCTAATTTGAAACGCGCTACTTGCTCATCCAGTTCATAAGGAACACTAATAACGCCTGCTTCCAGTTGTTCATAGTTTTCACTTACATAACGAAGACCTACTGCTTGTAGAGCAAAAGTCATATCCATAATTTCAACAGGATGACCATCTGCTGCTCCCAAGTTAACTAAACGACCTTCTGCTAATAAATAAATGCGGCGTCCATCTGTTAATTTGTATTCTTCGATATTTTTACGAACTGTACGAATCGATTGGGAACGAGCTGCCAAATCAGGTTTGTTAGCTTCAACGTCAAAATGCCCAGCGTTCGCAATGACTGCGCCATCTTTCATTACATCGTAATGTTCGCCAGCAATAACGCTTTTATTTCCGGTTACTGTGATAAAGAAGTCACCATGCTTAGCCGCTTCATTCATCGGCATCACACCAAAGCCGTCCATATGTGCTTCTACTGCCTTGATTGGGTCAACCTCGGTAACGATAACATTTGCACCCAAACCCTTAGCACGCATCGCTATACCTTTACCACACCAGCCATAACCTACTACCACGACTGTTTTACCTGCAATAATCAAATTGGTTGTACGAATAATGCCGTCAAATGCTGATTGACCTGTTCCATAACGGTTATCGAATAGATGTTTACAGTACGCATCATTAACAGCAACCATCGGAATTTTCAATGTTCCTTCTTTTTGTAATGCTTTTAGACGAATAATCCCTGTTGTTGTTTCTTCTGCGCCACCACGGATCGTCGATAACAAATCAGGACGTTCTCCATATAAGAAAGTAATCAGGTCGCCACCATCATCGATAATCAGATCTGGCTTCGCTTCTAATGCTTTTAAGTTCAAACTTTTATATTCTTCTACACCTGGATTATATTTCGCAAATACGGTAATACCGTCTTCCACCAAAGCTGCACATACATCATCTTGTGTAGACAAGGGATTGCTACCTGTAATGGTTACATTAGCTCCACCGGCCTGAATAACTTTAGCTAAGTATGCTGTTTTAGCCTCTAAGTGTAAACAGATCGTTACATTCAATCCTTTGAAAGGCAAATCTCTTTCAAATTCTGCTCGAATACGATTCAATACCGGCATATGGGAAGATGCCCAATCAATTTTAAGATGTCCCTCAGGAGCAAGTGCCATATCGGCAACAATACTTGCTTGAATAGATGATGTCATTGTACAGTTCTCCTTTGTTGGTTGAAATAGATATCCAGCGTTATTTTATAAATAAACAAGGCGATGTGAACCATTAAAATCAGGTTCAAGTGTTAACAATTGATCAATCCAGCGCTCTCCGTAACGTCCTAGATAGTAATAGCTGTTGATCGTACGTTCTTGTGGCTTACCAAACGGATATAAAGCATAAGCAATACGATCTAGACGCTGTAATCCAGTCTGATGTTGACGTGCTATTGCATTCTGACTTTTGCGATACAAATAATCAATTTGCAAATCAATTTTATGTTGAGTAGTTTCTCCTAGATGCGGTAATGAAGGATCGATCTCACGTAAAGAATCTACAAAAGGTGCATACAATTGTTGAAATTGCTCACGGAATGTAGTGAATCGTTTTTCCAAATGATAATCTTCTTGCTCACTTAACCACGTCTGACGAATATCATCAAACCGTTGTCTTACATCATCAAAAGTTAACTGATACTGTTGCATCAAAATTTTAACCTTTTCTTCCACCATTGTAAATAACATCCTAGGAACGATCGGAGGCATTTGCATATTTAATACAGGAAATGCTTGTTTGGTTAAAGCCCAGTATGCAATCTCGCCTGTTCCCAAAATGGTACTAAGTACAGGGAATAATGAATCTTGCATCAAAGGACGTGTTAACACATTATTACTGAATCGTTCAGGGTGTTGTTCCAATAATGTTAACAACTCTTGTTTGGTAAATACAACTAATCCTTTGCGATCAGTAAATAAACCATTTCGCTTAAATAATAATAATCGTTCATTGGTATACACTTCATCACTATGGATATAGAACAAATTAGCACTTTCTTCATCGACAGTAGCTTGTTCTTCATAGCCATACTGCCTTACTTGCTCAGCAGCAGCGACATATGCTTGAGTCAATGCATCATTATGTTCTATCAATTGACGAAATACAGGGATTTCTAGACGACGAATAGCTGCATCATCGGAATCCATTAACACTAATCCGAAACGTCCAAATAATTGACCCAATTGCTGAGCAAAAGCACTACTCAGATCAGTCGCTTGTTCCATAATATTTCGTAATGTCTGTGTCCACTGATTTTTATTTGCAGTATCTGGCAACAGACTCTCAAATTGATTCAAAATATGTTCGGTATTGAGCTCATTGATAAATGTACGGCTTACTGGTGAATGTCCACCACGTTCATGATCCAAACGAATTTTGACAGCTGCTCCGTCTTGATCAGGTAGATACGTATGATTGACTTCATCCCAGTCATGATCTTCACCTGCAATCCAAAATACAGGAACAATTGGACGTTGTAGGCGATTTGAAGCTTCACGCGCAGACGTTAACAATGTGATCACTTTGTAAATGACCAATAAAGGTCCTGTAAATAGACCACTTTGTTGTCCACCTACCATCACAAGTGCTTCTTCTGTCCGTAAGGCTTCTAAAGACTGCTGTACCGCTTCATGATTATTATACTGACGGTTATATATGGTTAGGCAGTCAACTAAGGCTCCACGTTCGATCCGGGAGTGCTTACTCTGATCTAGCCATTCTGCGCGTTTGATCCATGTTTGTGGATCAGAGACATTCATATTATACAAACTGCTTACCGATGCAAAATCATTGATGTACCGCTCAGCGAGCGGCTGATTCGCGGGTAGGCTCTCCGGAATCACATTCATGGGGTGAAGTCCTCCTCATCGCTATTGCTTTTGATTGTTACTAATCGTAACTTATTAAATCTTATTTGATTGTAACGAAGTTAGTACTGTTTAGTCAAAAGCTATTCTTAAAATATTTAAATATTTTTAGTAACAACCAAAAAACCGCCAATAAATGGCGGTTTACAGGTTCGAACACATGGATTAAGCAGAAGGTTGAGATACCCAGTGACCTTCAGACACTTCGATCAACTGAGAATTTTCCAAATTAAACGGATCTTTAGCTGCCAAAGTGGCTGCTGCTTCTTGAGAAGCTGCAAGATGTTCTTCAGGCAATAAGATTCTACGTTTATTTGCTTCCACTTCAGGATCAGGAATTGGAATCGCAGATAGCAATGTTTTGGTGTAAGGATGTAGAGGATTTGCATAAAGTTCTTCACTTTCAGCCAATTCTACAATTTTACCCATATACATAACAGCTACACGGTCACTGATATGTTTTACCATTGATAAATCATGCGCAATAAACAAATACGTCAAACCAAGACGTTGTTGCAATTCTTCCAACAATTTAACAATCTGTGCTTGAATCGATACGTCCAAAGCAGACAATGGCTCATCACAAATAATAAATTTAGGATCTACAGCCAATGCACGTGCAATCCCGATACGTTGTCTTTGACCACCAGAGAATTCATGCGGATAACGAAGCGCATGACTTGGATTCAAGCCTACCATATCGAGCAATTCTTCTACACGTTTTTTACGTTCAGCACGGCTATTCACCAGACCATGAATGTCTAGAGACTCACCGATGATGTCCATAATATTAAAACGCGGGTTCAATGAAGCATACGGATCTTGGAAAATCATTTGCATATCTTTACGCATGTTTTTCATTTTGCGTGGAGACAGATCATAAATGTCTGTTCCGTTAAACTTCACACTACCACCTGTTGGTTCATACAGACGAAGAATCGTACGTCCTGTTGTTGACTTACCACAACCGGATTCTCCTACTACGCCTAATGTCTCACCTTCGTAGATGTTGAAGCTAATATCGTTAACCGCTTTAAGAATATTACCTTTACCTAAATTGAAATGCTGTTTCAATCCTTTCACTTCAACCAACGGTTTACGTGGATCAAGATTAAGTTTAGCAGAAGCTAATTTAGGTTTTTTAGGCTCATCCAAGCGTGGCAAAGCATTTAGCAAACGTTGTGTATATGGATGTTGAGGGTTTTTGAAAATTTCAGCTGTTGTTCCTGTTTCAACAACATCGCCTTCTTTCATAACAACCACGCGATCACACATACCTGCTACTACACCAAGGTCATGGGTAATCAAAATGATCGAAGTACCCAATTTTTGTTGCATATCTTTCATCAGATCAAGGATCTGAGCTTGAATCGTTACGTCTAGTGCTGTTGTAGGCTCATCCGCAATTAGCAAAGATGGACGACAAGCTAGAGCGATTGCAATCATCGCACGTTGGCGCATACCACCAGAGAATTGGTGAGGATATTGATTAAAACGAACATCAGAATTTTTGATACCTACCAGTCGTAACATTTCAAGCGCACTTTCTTTTGCTTGAGAAGAAGACATGTTTTGATGTTTACGCAATACTTCAGTAATTTGTTTACCCACTTTAATGGTTGGATTCAAGGAAGTCATCGGATCCTGGAAAATCATTCCGATATCTTTACCACGAATAGCTTCCATTTGCTTATCGGTTTTAGCAAGTAGACTTTGACCTAGGAATTCAATCTCTCCACTTTTGATCTTAGAAGGCGGAGAAGGAATCAGACGCATAATGGTTTGAGCTGTTACACTCTTACCACTACCGGATTCCCCAACAATACCTAGCGTTTCGCCTTTGCCAATTTCAAAATTGACATCTTTTACCGCATCAAATTCACCAGCACGCGTTTGAAAGGATACGCTTAAATTCTTTACTGTTAAGATTTTCTCCACTTGTTCCACCTCCTATAGATTTTATTTTCTCAATTTTGGATCCAAAGCGTCTCTAAGACCGTCGCCTAGCAAGTTAAATGCAAGCATTGTCAAACAGATTAGAGAAGCTGGGAACCACATACGCCAAGGATACAAGTTCCATCCTGTTAATGCATCATTGATCATTGAACCCAATGAAGCGACAGGAGCCTGTACACCTAGACCCAAGAAACTCAAAAATGCTTCAGAGAAGATAGCACTTGGTACAGAAAGAGTTACAGTAACGATAATAGGACCCAAAGCATTAGGCAAAAGATGTTTGAACAATTGACGTCCAGCACTTGCACCCATAGAACGTGCTGCTAGTACAAAGTCTCTACTTTTCAGCTGCATAATTTCACCACGGACGATCCAGGACATTGTAATCCAACCTGTTACCGTCAAAGCAACGATAATTGTTCCCAAACCTGGCTCAAATACAACCAATAATAGAATAACAACTAGCAAGTAAGGAATAGAATAAAGAATCTCTGAGAATTTATTCATGATAGTATCTACACGGCCACCAAAGTAACCCATGATCCCACCATAAATAATACCGATGATTAAGTCAATTGCTGCTGCTGCCAAACCTACAATAAGAGAGATTCGTGCACCCATCCAGGTACGAACCCACATATCACGTCCAAGGTTATCTGTACCGAACCAGTGAACACTAGAAGGCGCTTTATTCGTATTCATCAAATCATTAGAGTAATAGTTAAAAGCAGAGATCATTGGTCCAACGATTGAAGCCAAAATGATAACGATCAATGTTCCTAAGCTAAACATAGCTACTTTGTTACCTTTTAAACGAATCCAAGCATCCTGCCATAAAGAGATACTTTCCTGTTGCAGTGCGATTGGTTCGCCGACCACATCTGTAGTCGCATTTTTATTGTTATTGTTTCCGCTAGCTGACAACGTTTAGCTCCCCTTCCGACCTGATAATTTGATCCGTGGATCTACCAGTACATATAAGATATCTGTAACAAAACGAGCAAGCATCAACAACACACCATAGAAAATAGTTACTCCCATAATCATTGTATAGTCACGGTTAGTGATACTGTCTACGAATACTCTACCAATACCACCGATACCGAATATTTGCTCGATAACAACGGAACCCGTTACGATGTTTGCAGTCATAGGACCTACATACGTAACTACCGGAAGAATACCATTACGTACAACGTGTCTAATCATAATGGTAAATCCATTTAGACCTTTAGCTTTAGCTGTTTTGATATAATCTGCATTTAACACTTCTAGCATACTAGAACGAGTTAACCTCGCTATAAATGCAATCGGTTGAACAGCAAGTGCTATAACCGGAAGTACAAAGTCACTTGGCTCATTAAAGCCCATAACATCAAACCAACCTAATTTTAAAGCAAAAATATACTGGATCAATGTTGCCAATACAAAGCTGGGAACAGCTATACCTAATACAGCAATAATCATAGCTACATTATCAATCAATTTACGATGGTAAAGTGCAGCGATTAGACCTAATACAATACCGACAACAATCGAAATAACAATAGCGAAAATACCAATTTGTAAAGATGGAGAGAATGTATCAGCAATACGCTGAGAAACCTCTTGATTTTGGTATTTCATAGAAATTCCCAAATCACCTTTAACTAAATTTCCTAGGTACTGCAAATACTGTTCAGCAATTGGTTTATTTAATCCATACTGCTCCATTAGACGTTCTTTAATTTGAGGCTGCACATTTTTTTCTGACATAAACGGATTACCCGGTATAGCTTTCATCAGGAAAAATGTAGCTGAAGCCAAAATGAACAAGGATAACAGCATATACAAAAATTTACTGGCGATATAACGAACCATTTCCCCAAGAACCTCCTTTATCACATTTTGTAGTTTATTGAACATGGTCAAAAACAGCTCGTCATTATTCAACAACTTTTTCATTTTAAAACTTCATCTAATAGATAACAAGTAGAACTTGAAATTATCATGTTTAGAATAGCAATATATGGAAAAACGATAAACACGCAAAAACGGGATATATATGGATGGAGAATCCACACATACATATCCCGCTGCAATCATTAAACCGAAATCTATACTTAATTATTGGAAATAAGCACGAGTAAAGTCAATTGCACCACTAAAGTCTACAACGATACCTTTAAGATTTGGTTTAACCAGTGAAACGCTAGTGTAGTAATAAATTGGCATCATAGCCATATCATCTTGCACTAAGATTTTTTCTGCTTTAGACATATCTTCCATGCGTTTAGCGTTGTCTTGAGTTGCTTGCGCATCTTTCAACAATGCATCGTATTCAGCATTATCATATTTAGCGTCGTTGTTGCCATTACCTTTCATCCACATATCCAAGAAAGTCATAGGATCATTATAATCCGCTGTCCAACCTGCACGTGCGATTTGGTAGTTACCACTTTGACGATTATCTAAGAACACGCTCCACTCTTGGTTTTGTGTTTTAACACTTACACCAAGATTGTTTTTCCACATATCAGCAATTGCCAAAGCAATTTTTTGATGAGCTTCACTAGAGTTGTAGATCAAAGTAATTTCAGGAAGAGTTGTGTAACCTTCTTCTTTCATACCTTCAGCTAACAATTCTTTAGCTTTAGCTGCATCTTCTTTGAAGTAGCTATCTTTGTATTCTGTACGGAATTCTTCAGTGTTACCTTTGATTCCTGGTGGTACATAACCGTAAGCTGGAATTTGTCCACCCAATGTTACGTTGTCAACAATCGCTTGACGGTTGATCGCCATAGAGAATGCTTGACGAATTTTCAAGTTGTTAAATGGTTTTTCTTTAAGGTTGAACAAGTAGTAATAAGTACTTGCAATCCCTTTAGCTTGGAACTGGTCTGGATATTGTTGTTTTGCAGCTGGAATTTGGTCTGTTGGAATTTCACCAGTTGGTGCTCCAGCATAATCCAATTGTCCACTTTGGTAACTTGAGAACTCAGTAGCTCCAGAGTTAACCAATGAAGAAGTAATTGTATTTAATTTAACACTAGCAGCATCCCAATACTTAGCATTTTTCGTCCAAGCCAATTCTTGACCTGTTGTCCAAGTTGTTAAGTTGAATGCACCGTTAGTAATCATTGTATCTGCTTTAGAAGCCCATTGTGCATTAGCTTCTACATTCTTTTTGTTAACAGGGTAGTACGTGTAGAAAGAAGTCAATCCCAACCAATAAGAAGTTGGATTAGCCAAAGTCACTTCTAGTGTTTTTTCGTCTACGACTTTAACACCAACATCAGCGAAATCTTTAACTTTTCCTTCATTGAATTCTTGTCCATTTTTGATGTAATAAAGTTGGTAAGCGTACTCAGATGCTGGAGTTGTTTTTGGACTTAGAACGCGTTCCCAAGCATAAGCGAAATCTTCTGCTGTTACCGGTTCACCGTTACTCCATTGTGCGTTATCACGAAGATGGAAAGTGTATTTCAATCCGTCTTCAGAAACATCCCATTTTTCAGCAACGCCTGGAACAGGATTACCATCTGTACCTGGACGTGTAAGACCTTCATACATTAGTCTCAAGGCAGTATTTGTTTGACTATCTTTTGCCTGAGCTGGATCAAACGTTGGAGGCTCAGCACTCATGTTAATGTGTAAGTCTTGAGCTGCTGTAGCGCCATCTCCTGATTCTCCACTTGTTCCTGTGTTGCTAGAACCGCTGCCGCAAGCTGCAAGCAAAGTTCCGAACGCCATGACAAGCGCCATAAGTACTAACCAACTTTTTCTCTTCATCTAGCAGTTTCCCCCTAAAAAATGTGGTATATGCTTTTAAATTATACAACCAGTGGTCAAAAAAATCTATAACTTATATTTAAAAAATCATGTTTTTTTCGTTATTTTATATAAAACTGTCACATTTAAGCGTATATTATGCTTCACGCTACGGTCGAATACCTAACATCAAGCAAATATATTCCAATTTTCGACAAAGTTACTGTGTTATGTATTGCAAAATTCCAGTAATCAGTAAAGCAATGTAACCTATACTCAGTAATAAAAAAGAAACTCTCCATACTGCACGAAATAATCGTTTATAGTCCACTTTTCCTTTTAAACGGTTTTGTGCACCTCCGATGAGTCCAATACCAAGCAATAAAATAAGTAAAAAGATATAAAATCCTGTTTTGGTATTAAACGTATTATTGAATAGTGCAGCTACAGCAATATACAAAAATGGTGTTGTGACATCCATCGCCATACTGATCGCCGGCTTTTTTTCTTTTCCTTTTAGCCTATTAATAGTATACGTTAATACAAATGGAATAAACGGAACTAGGCTTAAGAAAATAAATCCATTCAATAATAATCCCAAAAATACCCCCATTAATGATCCTCCTGTCTATTCATAGCTTCAATCAAATGATATACACAGTCATTTGTTGGTGTAGATATGTGATGATCTTGACCCATTTTAATAATACTACCATTGATCCACTGAATCTCGGTTGTTTTACTTTGCAAAACGTCTGCAAGCATAGATGATGTATTATTAGAAGTTGCTTGGCATACAGCTAATATGTCTTCCCACCACAACGAAGAAACTTCGATACCATTAGCTTCGTATACTTCAATCACTTCATCATATAATTGTCGCATGACAGCTAAGCGCTGCTTAGATACAAGCAATTCACCATTCATTATACGCCAGATCGCTGTTAATGGATTGATTACAGCATTGATAACAAGCTTCCGATAGATATCTTTATCGATATTATTCGACAAGACGATATCAAGTCCTGCTTTTTGTAGTTCATTTAGCAAGAGTTGTATAGATAGTTGCTCTTCTTTATCTATTGCTTTAGATTGATCAACGACTCTAGTACTAGAAATATTGGTTACGCGACCTACAACTGTTTTTCCTATTCCTGTATGACTGACTTCATTTGGAGATATTCTTTTAGCACCTTCTGTTGTAATTGCGGCATAAACCTGCCATGGTGAATCCCACCATACATCCGTTCTTACCCCATTTTGCAAACAGATAATGCGAGTATGATGATCTGCTCTTTGTTTCAAATAAGAAACAAAATCAGCAGTGATATCTTTTTGTTTGACGGTAACCAGTATATAGTCTGCTTTTGGTTTATTTTCGTTATCAGTCATATCATAGATAGCACAGACTTGATGTAGCTTACTAGGAATATAAGTTTGCGCTTCTACATTGTAATCTGTAGTGGACGTTTGGGCAGTAATCCCTTGTTGATTGATTAAAGTTGCTTGTTCTGATGTTCGAGTCCATAGATGAATCGTAGCTACCGAGCTATGACTCACTAATTTGCTGTAAAAAAGTAATCCTATAGCTCCTGCTCCAAAAATATCAATGATCAATTTTGTAACCTCCATACGTTTTTAAATAGGTATAATTAGAGTATATTCAACACTAATGAGTACGATGTTATACTGATAGTAAGTAATGAGTAATAGTTAACATGTATAGCAACAAGTGCTAATACTCTGATGTTTTACTTTGTAAAATCACTTTGATTTAATAATAATTGCGCTTGTACTGCCAGGCGCTATAGGAGGGGCGATCAGTGAAATACATATATCCGGTCAAAATCGTCTGCTTCTGTTTGACTTTAGCTCTAACTTCTCAGCTTTGGTCTTCTTCTGTGAGAGCACAATCTGTACCTGCACCTCCGCAATTAGACGAAGCGACACGACAGTTATTAGAAAACAGTCTATCTGTGAATGAATTAGATCAAGAAATCAAACGGATTGCAGATCAACAACATGTAGCTCAAACAAAATACACGACATTGCAAAAAAGTTTGGTACAACAAGAAAAGTTACTATCACAAGCAAGACATCAAGCAGATTCAGTGCTTGTTTCTTATTATACAGGAGAACGGGATGATTTTTGGGCTCTTTTTTTCTCGACAGGTAGTCTTTCAGGTATGATTGCTTTTTACGATTATTATAGAATGATTATTGATCATGATCAGTTGCTTCTTAATGATTATCAAGAACAATACACATACCTTACTCAGCAAAGAAATGAATTATACACGACAGCGACTGAATTAGGAGAAATCACTACCAATTTATCGAACCAACGTACACGAGTAGCTAGTCTGCAACAATCGATTCATCAAAATCTTGCTACCAGCTCTGATCCTGAGATTGCCCGTCAACTTATGAATGAGATGAATGAATATTGGAACAATATTGGACTCTATGAAGTCAAAAGATATTTTAAAGCGATTGCTCTATCTATGCAGCAATTCCCGGATTATCTTAAATCTCAACCTGGAGCTATTCAGATTAGAGGTACACATTACACGATTTCTATAGATGAACAACAACTCAATCAATTTTTGCATGTACAAGGTCAGTTACCTGAATCTTTTCAATTTAAATTTGCGCAGGATCAATTAAGTGTACATGGCAAAGAAGGCAATTTAGACTTGGATATTACAGGACATTATGAAATTGTCGATCAACCTCAAAATGCGATTCAATTTTATGTGGATAAACTTGTATTCAACGGACTTCAATTACCTGATACAACATGCCGAATGTTAGAAAACGAGTTTGATCTTGGCTTTTATCCACAGCAAATTGTATCTTATTTGAAAGCAACTTCAGTCACTACAGAACCACAATTGATGAAAATTGAACTTGAACTATCGTTAAACTAATTTCATCATACGCAATAGATACAATGATGATGAAAGGATTTTGGATGATGAATGAAGTTGAAGTTCTACATTTATTCAAATTGTATACAACAATGGCTAGAGAATTATGTCATTCTATGTATCAAGTGCTTCCAGATGATCAAAAGCCTATAGTGTCACACCAGCAGGCTTCTACTCATTTTGAATGGTTATTCGATTTGATTTATGATGTAGAGTTATGTAAACCATTTGTGATATACTGCAATACCCATTGGACTTGGGATCTACATGGGGAACACTGTTTATTTGAAAGTGATCAAGGTATTCAGGTTGAAGCCAATATCTATAATACAGACTTTGTTGATATCGCCTTTTTTAATGTTTTTATCAAAAGTTATACCGATGCTCATTCCTTGTTCGAATCTATAGAGGATATTGATTTTAAATTCACAGCTACTTTATTTGATCAATGGGCTAACAAGAATATGTTACAGCAACAAAGTGGTACTGAATTTAGTCTAGTGCATCCTATAGATCATTAAAATACAAATATATTCACCATTTATATGTAAAAAAAGACTCTACTGTGCTAACCATGCACGGTAGAGTCTTTTGCATTGTATTTAAAACTACGTTATAGCAAATCAGCAGCCAATTGAGCCAGTTTGGAACGTTCACCTTTTTCAAGGGTTATATGACCACTGATGCCCTCTTGCTTGAAATGCTCAACTACATGCGTTAATCCGTTACTGATTGAATCCAGATACGGATGATCGATTTGATCAGGATCACCGACCAGCACAATTTTACTGCCTTCACCTACACGAGATACAATCGTTTTGACTTCATGGCGGGATAAATTTTGCGCTTCATCAATAATAATAAATTGACCTGGAATCGAACGTCCACGTATATAGGTTAAAGCTTCAACCTGAATACTACCAAGCCCCATTAAAATTTTATCAATATCGCCAGCTTTTTTCGTATCAAACAAAAATTCTAAATTATCATAAATCGGTTGCATCCAAGGGCGCAATTTCTCATCCTTCTCGCCCGGAAGATAACCGATATCTTTACCCATAGGTACAACAGGTCTTGCAATAAGCAGTTTTTTGTATTTTTGTTCATCTTCGACTTTGGATAAAGCAGCAGCCAATGCAAGCAGTGTTTTACCTGTTCCTGCTTTACCTGTAATCGTTACTAAAGGAATATCATCATTTAATAATAGTTCCAATGCCATCCGTTGTTGTGCATTTCGAGCAGCAATCCCCCATATCGGATCATTACTTAAAAATAACGGTTCTAACTTCGTAGAATCGGCATTTACTTTAAGTAATGCTGATTTAGCACTTCCTAATTCATCTTTTAATATCACAAATCCATTTGCATAAAAAGAATGTTTGATATTTAAGGATTGGATAGGTAAATAACGATTGCTGTAAAATTCATCAATCACAGCTGGATGGACCGTTAATGTGGTATATCCTGTATACATTTCATTAGGATCGGCTGTGCGATCAGATAGATAGTCTTCTGTATTTACACCTAGCACGTCTGCTTTGACTCTAACCAATACATCTTTACTAACAAGTACAACTTGAGAACGCGCCTCTTGATTTTGTTCTTTTTCTTGCTCCTCTAACTCATAATTCAATGCTACAGCCAGAATACGATTATCATTCGAAATCTCTCCGAACATATCTTGTACTTTGGCAAAACTACGATGATTCAATTCAACACGTAATGTCCCACCATTTTCTAAGTGGACACCATCATGTAGATAACCTGATTCTCTTAAAGCATCGAGTGAGCGTGAAATACTTCGTGCATTACGTCCAATCTCGTCTGCATTCCGTTTTTTAGAATCAATTTCTTCGAGTACAACCGCAGGTATAATGACATCATTTTCTTCGAAAGCAAAAATGGCATTTGGATCATGAAGAAGCACATTGGTATCCAGTACAAAAATCTTTTTCATCGAGAGTTCCCCCTTGAGTAGAAAGTCTTATGATCTCTGATGCCATTTACTTAGTGGATAACTATGCTTATCCCTTCTTGATCGGCCAAGCCTCACCCTCCTCTTAAATACACAAAAAACCAGACGCTATATCATAGCTAACTGGTTTTTTTTATACAATGATTCATATATGCACTTTGTCCACGATACACCAATGTACATAACAGTATAGAGCCTCTCCGGCACGTATGTGTGAAATATAGCATACGATCAAGCATCATCATGGATTCCGGCATCATAGAGACCTCCAATTACTGGCATGAATATACTGGTGTTTCTTCATTATAGCATAGGTTAATTTCATTTCAAATCCATAATCTGGAGAACCCCGTACAGCAGATATACATAAAAAAAGAAGCCTTTGCTTAAGCAAAGACTTCATGATTATTGACAAACTACGATTAGCTTTATCTAGCTACAAGAGTGATATTACTGACTTACTTTGCTTGTACCTGCTGGTTGATCAAATTGATCGGTATGCGTAGCTGTACCTGCTAATTCATCTTGTAGTGCCTGTTTAGCATTTGCTAATTCAGTTTCATTGATATAGACGTAAGGGCTTTTCCAATCACCAGTTACTGGCATGTATTTAATATTCTGCTTAGGAATATCCCAATACGTAGTCAATAAATTTTTAAATTGTTCACCTTCAATATCAGTCTCCATATTTTTATCTACAGATTCGATAATCGATCCCAATTTAGTTACACCGCTAAAAGATTGAATTTTGTCTACGACAGCATTCAGTACTTGGTTTTGGCGCTGGTTACGACTGAAGTCATCAGACCCTTGTGTACGAGGACTACAATTTGATTTACGGTAACGTACATAATCTAGAGAGTTCGCACCATTTAGATGTTGTTGACCGGTAGACAAATTAATATTCGTACCATCTGCTTTATCCACATAACACATTTTCATATCTACATTGATATCAATACCACCTACTGAATCGACAACATCCCGGAAACCCTGGAAGTTCAACACAGTTGTATACTCTACATCTACACCCAAGTATTTACCGAGTAAAGTTTTCATTTCACTCATCGCTAAATCTGTACCCTCTTTTTTATCTTTAGCATAAAACTTCGGATAATAAGAGTTCAGTTTATTAGGAATGTACCCTTCGAGTTGTAGATACGTATCACGCGGCAAAGAAACAATTGTGGCTGACTTGGTATCCGGATTAAGTGTAGCTACCATAACAACGTCTGTTAAACGTGTTCCTGTTTCTTGGCGATAATCAGTTCCCAAAAGTGCCATCGTAATCGGTTTTACTTTTGCTGATTTCTCAGGCGCAACAGGTTGACTTATAACAGTACCACCATTGTCTTTAGGACCTACTCCATCAAACATACCTTGAACCTGATAATATAAATATCCGGCATAAGCCATCACGCCAACAACAGCTAAAAGAATAACAATAAGCAATATTTGCATAAAGCGCTTAAAGCCACTTGCTTTTTTCTTTTGCTTTTTTTTGGGATTGGGATTACCGGATTTTTGTGTTTTGGCTTTTGTTCCTGCACGCGGCGGAAGTCCACCTGTTGTCGTACTCATTGCTCTCAACACCTGTTCCATCATTTTAGATAATGAAGTTATAGTCTTCAATTATGTTGCCTTCATCATACGTTCCGCTTCTGCATAGAGTATGTAATGGCATGTACTGTAGCAGAGATTCGATCTATTTCTTAGCGACCGAATCTCAGAACAGTATTTAACCTGTTGAAACAGGTACTTAAGCGCAGTGGTCTATCCAACAATATATGATATTAAGATTGCATTGCAGATTTACGTTGTTTTTCAGCACGTTCGCGCTCACTCTTATTCAAAATCTTTTTACGCATACGAATTGATTTTGGAGTGATTTCACAATACTCATCTTCATTCAAATATTCCAATGCTTGCTCAAGAGAGAAGCCACGAGGAGTTTTCATTTTGACTGTATCGTCTTTAGTCGCAGAACGAACGTTAGTTAATTGTTTTTCTTTACAAATGTTAACAACAATATCGTTATCACGTGTATGTTCACCAACGATCATACCTTCGTAGATTTCAGCACCTGGCTCAAGGAACAATGTACCGCGATCTTCAACAGACAAGATACCGTACAAAGTAGAAGAACCACTTTCGCTGGAAACCAATACGCCTTCATGACGTCCGCCAACTTGACCAGCAGCAACTGGACCATAGCTATCGAAGGAATGGTTCATAATTCCGTAACCTTTAGTCAATGTTAGGAAGTATGTTCCGTATCCGATCAAACCACGAGCAGGAATCAAGAATTCTAAACGAACTTGACCACTACCGTTGTTAATCATGTTTACCATCTCAGCTTTACGTGAACCCAAGCTCTCCATAACTGCGCCCATGCTTTCTTCAGGCAAGTCAATCAATAGATGCTCGATAGGCTCCATACGTTTACCATCGATTTCGCGCACGATAACTTCTGGTTTGGATACTTGCAATTCATAACCTTCACGACGCATGTTCTCGATCAAGATCCCAAGGTGAAGCTCACCACGACCAGATACGATATAAGCATCAGGGCTATCTGTTTCGTCTACACGTAGACTTACATCTGTTTCTAATTCTTTGAACAAACGGTCACGAAGACGACGGGAAGTTACCCATTTTCCTTCGCGTCCAGCAAATGGACTGTTGTTTACAAGGAATGTCATTTGCAATGTAGGCTCATCAATTTTAAGAACCGGCAATGCTTCTGGGTGTTGTGGATCAGCAATCGTTTCACCGATGTTGATGTCTTTAATACCAGCGATAGCAATAATATCACCAGCACCCGCTTCTTCAATCTCAATACGTTTTAGACCTTGGAAACCAAATAACTTCTCGATACGAGCTGTTTTCTTTTGGCCTTCACGGTTAATAACGGTTACGGATTGACCTTGACGGATAACACCACGGTTAACACGACCTACCGCAATACGACCCAAATATTCGTTATAGTCCATCAATGTAACCAAGAATTGCAATGGCTCATCAATTTTCTCTTTTGGTGAAGGGATATGTTCGATAATCGTTTCATACATTGCTTGCATAGTTTCGTCTTGTTTTTCTGGATCAAGACTAGACGTACCATTCAACGCTGAAGCATAAACAACCGGGAATTCCAATTGCTCATCATTTGCACCAAGTTCAATAAATAGATCCAATACTTCATCAATAACTTCTGTAGGACGAGCAGCCGGACGGTCAATTTTGTTTACGACAACAGTAGGAGTCAAATTTTGCTCCAATGCTTTACGCAAAACGAATTTAGTCTGAGGCATACAACCTTCATAAGCATCAACAATAAGAAGTACTCCGTCTACCATTTTCATGATACGTTCTACTTCACCACCAAAGTCGGCGTGACCTGGTGTATCCACGATATTGATTAAATAGTCTTTATACGTAATAGCTGTATTTTTTGCAAGAATCGTAATACCGCGTTCACGCTCCAGATCATTGGAATCCATCGCACGCTCCTGTAAAGTCTCGTGATCCCGGAAAATACCTGACTGTTGCAACAATTTGTCCACTAACGTTGTTTTACCATGGTCAACGTGGGCAATGATTGCGATATTGCGAATTTGTTCTCTTGATTGCATAAATTTCTCCAAATCCTCTCCATAAAAGGAGCGTCGGTCAACTAAGCCGACGCTCTACTATTTGTTAACACGGTGGTCAAAAAATCGGCATCCATAATCTTGCTTATTATAATTATACGTCATTGTTTCTATAAATCAAGCAAATTCGCATTTTATTACCAACCTGTTTTTGAATTACTACGGCTAGCAAGTAACCACAATCCAGATAGAATCAGGATCATAGCGATAAAATAAAAACCTAAAGTACCTAATAAACTGAAAATAAGCAGAATAACTGATAAACAAGTAAGCACAATAGAAACAAAACCAACATTTCGTGAAGCCGGTGAAGCTGCACAGACATAATACTCATACAGTCCTATCGCAATTCCCAAAATAAGAACAGGCCATAAATGAGCCATTATCTCCCATCCCCATGTATTACAGAGGAAAAATAATACTCCATATACTGTAAGTATTCCAGCCGGAATCAATACAATAGCAGGTGCACTACGGCTAAAATACAGCAATTGCAATACAATGCCAGGCAAAAGAATAGCAAGTGGCCAAAAAACGTGACCAATAAAACTGAATACGCCCAATTTGCCAAGTAGGATAATCAAACCTGCAAATAAAACAAAAAGTCCGATTAACCCTTGATTACGATTGGTCATTCCAGCTTCCTCCTTCATCAATCTGTCCCTATTTATATCGGTTGACTTTTGGCTATTCTGAAGATGTAAGTCATTTAACCTGTTTCCGCTTAGAACCAATCCTCATTGATTGTAGCGGATGCAAGTTGTAATGCACTTCCCGCTTCAATAATCATTAATTCTGTCTGCTCTACTGCACGTTCAATCATAGGCTCTAACTCCAAAAATGATTCTACTTTTTCAATAATTCGTAAATTAGGATTTGTTGTTGGTGATTTTGGTATAAATAACGTACAGCAATCTTCATAAGGCAAAATAGATAAATCGTACGTGCCTATTTCTTTGGCTATCTGAATAATCTCATCTTTTCCAGTCATCACTAAAGGGCGCAAAATTGGTAATTCTGTCGCACGCTCAATAGCATTCATACTCGATAATGTCTGACTGGCTACTTGACCTAAGCTTTCGCCTGTAATCAAAGCCAACCCTTTTTGCTGTTCAGCGATCTTCGTAGCGATTCGCAACATTGCCCGGCGCATCAATGTAATCATTAAATTATCTTGCCCTGTTGTGGTAAAAGCGGTCTGTATCTCTGTAAAAGGGACTACATGCAATTTGACCACTCCAGCATATCCAGCCAGTACACGAGTCAGATCGACTACTTTTTCTTTGGCACGTTCACTGGTAAATGGATAACTATGAAAATGAATACATTCAACTTCCAGTCCACGACGCATTGATTGCCACCCTGCTACAGGGCTATCTATACCTCCGGAAAGAAGCAACATCGCTTTACCATTGCTACCCCGAGGAAATCCTCCTACTGCCGGAATCAGTTCACTATAGATATAAGCGGCTCCATCACGAATTTCTACCCGTAATTCAATCTCTGGTTGTCTTACATCTACTTTGAGTAAAGGATAAGCACGCAATACAGGTGAACCGACTAAATGATTCATGTCTTGTGACGAATGAGGGAATTCTTTCCAAACTCTTTTGACAGACACTTTAAATGTAGTCAATTGCTCAATCTGTTGTTCACCGATCAATTCTACAGCGGCTGCAATAATATCATCCAATTGAGGCAACGTCTGCTTCACTGGAATAATATCCATAATGCCAAAAACATTTTTTAATACTTGAATTAATGCTTCTACAGATTCTCCACCTGTTTCAACATACATTCTACCGTATTCACGGCGAACATGTGCTTTAGGATAAGGGCGTAATACTGCACGTACATGTTCTGAAATTGTTTTTTCAAATCGGGATCTATTTTTTCCTTTGAGTGTCATTTCACCTAATCTTAAAATCAAACGATCTATATTTTGCATACTTAACGGGTTCTCCTCTCCAATGGGCGAAGCTGTGTAACAGTCTGACGAAGTGCTGTAATCAAATGTTCAATATCTTGCTTCGTATGTTGATCTCCTAAGCTGATCCGTATACCGCTTGCAGCATGTTCTCGCTCAACGCCCATCGCTAACAATACACGACTAGGTTCAGCTTTACGGGAAGAACAAGCAGACTGTGTAGATACAATACAACCCTGTTGTTCTAGACTATGCAATATCACTTCAGACTTCATCCCCGGGTAGCTGAAATGAACAATATGAGGTGCAGACACTGAAGGATTCGTTAACACTAACCCTTCAATCGATTGAATCGCTATTTTTAACTGTTCACTCCATACTAGCAAGCGTTCTGACAATGCTGATTGTTCTGTGGATGCTAAACGTAACGCTTTGGTCATCCCTACAATGCCAGCGACATTTTCAGTTCCTGAGCGATATCCATTTTCTTGTCCACCACCTGCAAGCAATGGGAACAATTCAGTCCCTTGTTTAACATATAATAAGCCAGTTCCTTTAGGCCCTCTTAATTTATGAGCAGATAAGCTATATAGATCAATATTCCATTGTGCGATATTTACAGGCAATTTACCAAATCCTTGGACTCCATCGACATGAATCAATGTACGCGATTGTACTTTTTTGAGCCAATCGGCTAGTTGTTGAATCGGCTGGACAGCACCTGTCTCGTTATTCACATGCATTATACTGACAATAATAGTATCTGGTCGTAAAGCATTCTGAATATCTTCTACACGCACAATACCATCTGACGCAGGATCAATATAACTAACATCAAATCCGATCTGCTCTAATTGACGACAACATTCATACACAGAAGGATGTTCGATCCGCGTGGTAATAATATGTCCTTGTGTACGTCCGCCTCGCATAGCGGCTCCTTTAAGCGCAAAGTTATTACTTTCTGTAGCTCCTGATGTCCAAATGATTTCGCTTGGCTTGACTCCAAGAATCTGAGCTGTCACTTCTTTGGCATGTCGAACCAATCGATCAGCTTCTTCTCCATATTGATGTAAAGAAGATGGATTACCAAAATGCTTTTGCATAATTTCAGCCATCGATTGTATCACTTCAGGATAAGGAGGAGTGGTTGCTGCATAATCAAAATATTTCATCGTTTCTGTATCCTCCTTTTCCTGTACATTTATATTTTCTATCCATTAAAAAAAGATCAAAAAACGGAACCTACGCTCCGCTTTTTGATCTATCTCATATGGAACAATCTGACTCTATATGATGATCAAATCTCTGTATCGCTAAAACGTTCGTGTACTATTATACCATGTACTTAGGTACTATGAACGTTAATTATGATTATAATTCGTATTTGGCTTGTGCATTTTCAATCTTGCCAATATAGCGTTGTGTTTCTTTTGGCAATTGGCTTAATTTCGCCATCAATTCTTCATCATTGGAGATACCTAAACGTTGTAATCGACCGGGTCCTGCATTATAAGCAGCTAACGCTGTTTTCACATTACCATCATAACGCTTGATCTGATAAGACAAGTATTTAGTACCACCATCTATATTTTGCGCCGGGTCAAAAGAGTTACTCACTCCCAAGCCAGCTGCTGTACCATCCATCAATTGCATTAATCCTTTTGCACCCGCAGAAGAACCAGCATTAGGATTAAACGAAGATTCTGTATCAATCACAGCTTTGATCAATGATTCTGAAATTCCGTATTTGCTACTGGCTGAACTGATCAAATCATTATACGCTGTTGGCTTACTAGCACCCGTGCCTGTAGCATCAATTGCAGAAGCAGCATCTGCTCCGCCAATTCCTGCTGTACCTGTGGCTGGAAGAGGTGTATTCACTTTAGCCGTTGTTGTTGAAGTCGATGGATCGACAGGAGCCAATTGATCAAATTGATACCACGGATCACTTTGACCTGCACCACTCGCTGCATACGTATTACCTGTAACTGAGCTTGCATCCACATCGCCAATACTTGCTGCAGAAGGTAAAACACTTGCAAGGCTTACCGCACTCAAGTTCGAACCTTTGGATTCAGTCGAACTCCCAATATTTTGTTGTAACATCATATCAAATAATTTATTGCTGTCACTGGTATTAGCGGTCACTTGGTCTGCACTACCCACACCAGACGAATTCAAATATTTTAATTCAATTAATTGTTTTGCCACTTTTGCATCAATTTGCATTCTGCTTGTGACTCCCATCTATATAATGTACATAATGTCCGTCATCTATATTTATCTTTGTCTTTATTATAATTGTACAAAGTGTTCTATTCTATAAGAAACAATACTCATAACTGTACCTTCTTCACAAAATAGGAACAATCTCCTTTTTACTTAGGAACGACTCCATAATGTATATGTGTGAATGTGTTCAAAACCTAATTGAATAGCCAATTGATAGGAAATGATATTTATACTATTACAATCCCAAACTACTGTCTTTCCTGTGCTTAATCCATATTCAATAAATGCTTTCGCTGCAATTGAAGCTAATCCAAGACCGCGATGATTAATATCAGTCTGAATATCTATTTCTGCTGACCAGTCATTAGCGAAGATTGAAGTACATTCACAGACAACTTGATTTTTGTATAATATTGCATAGCCAAATCCATGCTTCAAATAATTAGAAACAGAGTTCCAGTAGTCTATATAATACTTTTCGTCAAATAAGCTACTTTTATGAATAACAGATTCGTTAATTTTTTGTATTGAATATCCTTGAGGTAATTTTTTTGTTATTTGTGGATAATCATTTTTTTTATAAATTAAAGAATATCTAGTCATTTTTTTGATAATACCTTTGAAATCTGTACTCAATAATTGATCCCAATCATTAGAATCTGAAAATACTACAAATCTTCCACTTTGCTCTAAATGTTGCCGACATTTTATTTTAACGAAATTATAAAATCCATTTGACGTTGTGTGCACATTACCACGTAAATAACAAAATCCTTTTTCTGATTCTACCCATAAAGGTAAAGATTGTATTTGTATATTTGGGTTTATATCTTTTAATCCATTATATTGCTGCTCATCAATATCATGAGTATAGATTTCTCCTGAAAGCACTTGTGTAGCAATAGAGTGTACAAAAGTAGGAACATTGTTAATTTGTTTAATAGATAACGGATCTTTACATAGTTTCATCATTACTCACCTTTTATATGTAATATTTTATATCATTTATCGTTATATTATATCTATAAAAAATAAAAAGATGCCCCGAAGGACATCTTGGTTTACTGATTTCATAGTGAGATCAAAATTAAGCGTGGCGTTGATTCATACGACGTTGTGTCAAATAATCACTTTCGTAGTAAGCTAAATCATCGCGTAATTCTTCATAAATTTTGGTGATTTCTAAAATAATGTCTCTAACTGGTTTGACAGGAGTCTGACGGAAACGAATCGCTTCCTGACCTGTATAAGCATAACGTCCATCTTCAGAGTAGCACTCATTTTTGGGATAAAAAAAGCTATTGATACAATGGTGATACGCATTATAAAGTGCTTTTTCTGCAAAATCCATATCGAAGTTTGCACGACGGATCACTACACCTAATTTTTCGTAAGAAACTTCGGAAAACACAAGCAAATGACGTAAATCGGACAAAAATCCTTTGTAGAAAGCAACACTGTCGACCCCACTTTCAGCGGTCAATGCTTGTAAAGAGTATTCGTTTAGGAACTCTTCCATCTTCTCCATTGCTGGTTTCAATTTTTCCCTAGTGCTTTCACTTAACTTTTGGACATTCGCTGCTAACATGTCTGTAGCTCCCCCTTAAAATTGGTTCCTTAGAGACTGGGATGCCCCTCGAGAAAGGAAACATTACCCTGATTTTTAATTACAATCCTACCACAAAAATAATACTTATGGTATCTCTGATGTGTACAAAATCTTCTTAACTTCATTTTAACCATATTTTAAATATTAAAAACGTCTCCTTGTGAAAAGGAATCTCATCAATATCCCCATTGATGAATGGTTTATTATCATATAGATTACTTTGGTTTTTACAAAGAAGCAAGTTTGTTATTAGAATATCAATTTTAACCGCATCAAAAAGCGGCGTGCTCTCCAGAGATGGAAAGACACACCGCCTTCTTCCAGCGGATATACAACCGGTACAGAGTGTCTACAACTCTATATCGGATCATGATCAATACTTATAAATGATATCTGTATACTGCATCAAATAAATAGTAGCGTTAGTGGGGAAAGCTTCTCGTAAGCCGGGTTCTGTGCCTTTTGTGGTTCAGACGGGAACTACCCTCCCACTTTAGGCGACAATCATCTATCTAGGCCAAACATTACTGTTTGGCTCCAGCGACCAACCTCGATACACCTCGGGCAAAGGCTGCTTTTCCGAAAAAAAGCCGTATCTCTTTAGGTCTTGCTCCAGATGGGGTTTACCAGGAACGAAGTCACCAGCGTTCCTCGGGGTCTCTTACACCCCGGTTCCATCCTTACCTGTGCATAATTTCCGAAGAAATCAGCCATCGGCGGTCCATTTCTGTGGCACTATCCTTCAACTCGCGCTGACTGGATGTTATCCAGCACCCTGCCCTGTGGAGCCCGGACTTTCCTCCCGTGACGATAAGTCACCGGCGATTGTCTGTTTAGCTTTCCGCGAACGCAACACTTCACATTATATAATCATTCTATAAGAGTGTAAAGCATACATTACACTTTTTAAGAGTTCACATTACAAAAATGCAGATTTGATTGTATTCTCTAGCTATTTCGATACATTTCGCACAGTACATTTTGTAAAGCACACGATAATTAACACAAAGATATATGGCTTCAAATCTTTAAATACAAAGATTAACATAACTTTTGTACCCGATTAACTTTTATACAAATTGAAAAGGTTCCGTATTGATTGTAGAAGCATGCACTTGAGTATCGTACTTATCTGCTTGTAGTCGCTTACGAATAACCTCAGCCAGTCCTGACTTCATAATCTTCTCTGTATTATGCCCGGGATCAATAATCGCTATTCCAGCCATCAGTGCATCCTGAGCAGTATGATAATCAATATCTCCTGTAACAATTACATCTGCACCTTTAAATAAAGCCTGATTCACATAGCGACTACCTGATCCACCAAGCACTGCTGCTTTTTTGATCGTACGCTGAAGATCACCAGTTACTCGTACAATCGATACATCTAATCCTTGTTTAACGGTATCGACAAATTGAGCAAGACTCACCGGAGCATCTAATTTACCTACACGACCTAGACCATATACTTTACCGCTATCTGCTAACGGATACAGATCATAAGCTACTTCTTCATAAGGATGAGACTTGATTAATGCTTGAATCACTTTATTGCGCAGACTGGAAGGAACGACTGTTTCCAGACGAATCTCAGATACCGATTCTAATTTACCTGTAGTCCCTATGTAAGGCTCACTGCCTTCTTCCGGCTGAAATGTACCTGTGCCTTCCAAAGTAAACGTACAATGGCTGTAATCACCGATATGACCGCCACCAGCCGCAGTAATCGCATTACGTACACCTTCTACATGAGTATCAGGTACAAAAGTGACTAATTTGAATAAAGAATCTGTAGATGTCTGTTCGATCGGTACTGTCTGACGAATCCCTAACGCATCCGCCATCCAATCATTGACTCCACCTTCAGCGATATCTAGATTCGTATGACTGATATAGACTGCAATATCATGCTTAATAAGCTTTTCATACAATTTACCCATTGGCGTACTGGTATTGATACTTTTAAGAGCACGGAAAATAATCGCATGATGAGCAATAATCAAATCAACATTAAGAGCGATCGCTTCATCGACCACCTCATCTGTTACATCAAGAGCAACCAGAATGTTACGAATATCCTTTTGTAGTGTTCCTAATTGCAGACCAATTCGATCATCAGGTACAGCGATACTTTTAGGTGCAAATTGCTCCATATATTGAATTACAGTTTGTCCTTTTGCAAGCATACTAGAACCTCCTTCACGGTTTGAAGCTGTTGGCGAAAAGCAGCCGATTTGGCTTGTGCTTCTTCATTTTCAGACTTGCCTGTTGAAGCAGCTACTTTTTCAAGTTTATTGATTTCTTGAGACCATTTGTGTTGAAAAATGGTAGACCCTTCTTGAATTAAATAAGGTCCAAAACGTAGCAAGCTATCTTGATCAACATGATAATCATTCACTTGGTGATCTGTACTGCGAGCAGTTAACGTTATTCCTGCATATAATTGTTGATTTTGCACACTCGCATCAGGCAGACGATCTGCTGTTAAAATTTCATAAATACGTCCGTCTTCTTCTAAAATTTGTTCATGACTTAAAAACCAATCATGTTCTAGTAACCAGCGACGTACGTTTTCTTCGCCGACATTAGGTTGAAGTACAAGACGTTGTACACCTGCTAATTTATCAATGCCTTCCGATAAGATGGAGACGATCAATACGCCGCCCATTCCTGCGATTGTTACCACATCCACCTCGCCAGGCTCGATCACAGCAAGTCCATTACCTAATCTTACATTGATCTTTTCTTTGAGCCCTGCTTCATTCACCTGACGCTGAGCCGCATCACGAGGACCTACATTGACTTCCCCTGCAATTGCTTCTGTAATTATACCTTTACGCATAGCAAAAACCGGCAAAAGGGCATGGTCGGAACCAATATCCGCCAACCGGCTTCCTGTCGGAATTTGCTCTGCAATTTTTGTTAATCGTGTTGATAATTTCATGCAGCCACCCACGCTATCCATTTTTTTCGAAGTACAAATAAAATAATACATATCAATGCCACTTTTACCATACAAAATAGTGCGAATGCTTCTGGCATTTGTCCCCGTAGAAAGACTTCATCAATCTCCGGCATAAACCAGACTCCAAGACTACTTGTAAAATAAACAGCCGCCATTTTTTTGCCACGATGATGTACAAGCCAGCAAAACCACATTAATAACAAACTAATAGGTAACCATAGCCCTTGTAACATCAACCATGAAGCTTTAGGTTGAACCTGAGCAAAGAACCCTGCATATAATAATACAAAAGCACCAAACCCTATATACAATAACACAGGACTCGAAATAATATAACCGAGTATACACCATATTATCGCGCAAACCAAAATTAACAGCGTTGTAAAAACACGTTCATCCATGCCCTGTTCACGAATCAAAAATATACCTAATCCCAACATGAGCAAACTACCTATCGCTAATAAAAATGACGATGCCAGCGCATTACGTGTACGCAGACGAATTCCGCCAGTATAACATAAAGCCGTAAATAACGGTATACATACCAGCTGTACTAAAAATGGGAATGTAGCAAAATACAAAATAGTCAAACAAATAAAACATACCACGATAAAAGTAAACAACCATGTGCGAATATTGCCCTGTTGTAATGAATTCATCGACAGTACTTTTTTGTCACTCCGCTCTTGATCCACATCGTACAAATTCATCAAAAAATCGCAATAATGCCCTGGAAGCAAGCGATTTTCCCGCCAGTATTCAATTTCATCCAAAATAACTTCCCGTTTCCCCCGATCCACGACTTTCCCACTCCCTATTCATCACTAGGCCATTGCTCGATCTATGCGCTGCCAGCCGATTGTAACCGATTATTAGATACTGATAACAGCTATACTTGCATTATAGCCTGTTATGTTCTTCTATAGTTATATATCGCTTAATTGGGAGCAAAAGTAAACCCCTTACATAATGAATCTGTAAAAAACGAATTTTGACTGATATGTAAACCAAAAAACATCGTGATACAAAAAGAGACCTTACCGCTATAAGCAGAAGGTCTCTTTGTATACTCTATTCTAAGAAATCTTTCAGACGTTTGCTACGGCTTGGGTGACGAAGCTTACGAAGTGCTTTTGCTTCAATCTGACGAATCCGTTCACGCGTAACACCAAATACTTTACCAACTTCTTCAAGCGTTCTCGTACGTCCATCATCTAAACCAAAGCGTAGACGAAGTACATTTTCTTCACGCTCTGTCAAAGTATCCAGAACATCTTCCAATTGCTCTTTTAACAATTCATAAGCCGCAGCATCTGCTGGAGCCAAAGCATCTTGATCTTCAATAAAATCGCCCAAGTGAGAATCATCTTCTTCACCGATCGGCGTTTCTAACGAAACAGGTTCTTGAGCAATTTTCATAATCTCACGAACTTTTTCGACACTTAGTTCCATTTCAGCAGCGATTTCTTCTGGTGTAGGTTCGCGTCCTAATTCTTGTAGCAATTGACGGGAAACCCGAATCAATTTATTGATGGTTTCTACCATATGCACAGGAATACGAATCGTTCTTGCCTGATCGGCAATTGCGCGCGTAATCGCCTGGCGAATCCACCAAGTAGCATACGTACTAAATTTGTATCCTTTTGTATGGTCAAACTTCTCAACCGCTTTGATTAGACCCATATTACCTTCTTGGATTAAATCAAGGAACAACATTCCGCGTCCCACATAACGTTTAGCAATACTAACCACGAGACGTAAGTTAGCTTCAGCCAATCTACGTTTTGCTTCTTCATCGCCATTTTCAATCCGTTTAGCCAATTCGACTTCATTATCTGCTGATAATAGAGGAACACGACCGATTTCTTTCAAATACATACGAACCGGGTCATTAATCTTGATACCTGGTGGAAGCGCAAGGTCATCGTCGAAATTAAATTCGCTATCTGAACTCTCACGATCGGTACTAGGGCGCATTGTAATTTCTTCGTCGCCTTCATTGACCACTTCGATACCTATATCACCCAATTGCTCGTAAAACTCATCAATTTGCTCGGAATCCTGGTCAAATGGAGCCAGTCTTTCCATAATATCTTTGTAATTCAGAGAGGATCTTTTTTTGCCGACCTCTATTAATTGTTCTTTCACCTGATCTAATGTTAATTCGGTTTCTAATTCAGTATGCTGATCGTTCGCCATCTTTCGACTCCCTCCTCCCTAGAACTATCCGTACAAGACAATTACTGTCTTTCTAGGGCGATAATCTCACTTGCAATTTGTGCAGCACGTAAAAAATCACCTGACTTTTCAACGCGTAGCATTTCTTCTCTTTTTTGCTCTACTTGTTTCTGTTGTGGAAACTTTTTGATCTGTTGAATACAATCTTGCAAAACTTGCGTACTGTCACCATGAGGGGTATCCATCATAAGGATCGAAGTCGCTGTCTTTTCTAGCCGATCATCCTGAAGCGACGAAATAAATCGGCTTACATCGGGTGGCTTACCTTGCGCATAATAAGCATAAATATAGGAAGCAATCGCAGCATGATCAGCAATATTAAAAGCATCTCCTAGATGTTCTGATACATAAGTTGCCGCTTCAGCATCTTGTAGCATCATTGCAATTAGGCGACGCTCTGCCGCATGATAAGCCGGTAACAGAGTAGGTGTACCCTGAGCTTTTCTAGAATTACCATTTCCAGAACTGCGATTCCCATTCTGTCCTTGCGGACGAGTCCTATTCAAAGTCTGACGCATCAAATTACAATCTTGTTTGAGACTTTCAAGCGATACACCTACCTCGGTTGATAACTCTCTAAGGTATACTTCTCGCTCTGTCGGTGAAGATAGCTGGGCAATCACTTTTAATGCTTCTTGAGCATAAGACGCTTTGCCATCTTCTTCTAACAAGTTGTAATTTCGTTTCACATAAATAAGCCTGAATTTGGTTGTTGACACCGCACCATCAATCACTTGACTTGCAAAACGTTCGGCTCCGTATGTTTTAATATACTCATCCGGATCGAGCCCGTTTTGCAATAAAGCGATCTTAACGCGCATGCCTGCTTCTTCCAAAATCGGAATACTTTTGAGCGCTGCTGCTTGTCCGGCATTATCACCGTCATAACAAATCACAACTTCTTCTGTGAGTGTTCTCATTAAAGAAGCATGATTCTCAGTAAGCGCTGTGCCCATCGTCGCTACACTATGTTGTACCCCCGCATCCCATGATGCAATCACATCACCGAAACCTTCCATCAATACCAGCTGCCCTTGTTTACGAATAGCAGACTTAGCAAGATTCAGATTATAGAGAGTACGACTTTTGTTAAATAAACGACTCTCAGGTGAATTGAGATACTTGGGCTGCCCTTCTCCCAAGATTCTACCTGCAAATGCAATAATCCTGCCGCTTCGGTTCATGATTGGAAACATAACTCGTCCGCGGAATCGATCAACATATCCAGAACCATCTTGTTTGGAAGAAAGTAAGCCGCCTTTTTCCATTTCTTTGAGATCAAAAGAGCGTTTTTCAAAAAATTGAACTAGCGTATCCCAACGATCAGGCGCATAGCCAATTTGAAATTGATCAATCAGCTTATCCCCGAATCCACGGGCACGTAAATATTCCATTGCTGGTTTGCCATGTTCCGTATTTTTCAAAAGGTAATGAAACAACTTGGCTGTCCATTCATGAGCTTGTAATAAACGCTCAAGCTCTTGATCACGAGGAGCCACTCCTCCACCTTTACCATCCTGAAAAGGAATATGTGACTCTTCTGCCATCAACTTTACAGCCTCTGGAAAAGAAAGCCCGTCAATCTCCATTCTAAACTTGATTGCATTGCCACCTGCTCCGCAACCATAACAATAAAAAATTTGACGATCAGGCGTCACTGTAAAAGAAGGCGTCTTCTCCGAATGAAATGGACAGAGGCCTTTCATATATTTCCCCTGTTTGGTCAAATGAACATATTTGCCTACCGTATCAACAATGTCATTGTGCTGAAGTACAGCTTCAATCACTTCGTCAGGAATACCACCATTATGTCCGGTGCTCATTGTTACCACCTTCATCTCTTTTCACACGATACATAATATTCGATAGCTAGGAGTCGATCTCCTGCAAATTTGTTAAAAGTTTTGTTAATTGGGACTGAAAATTTTTCTTATCTTCTGTTGTTAAAGGCTTAGGGCCTTTACCATACTTGCCACTACGACGTGCTTTAGCTTGTGCATGTCGGCGTGCCAACAGGAATTCTATATTCTCACTATCAAATTCCATTCCTCGAAAAGAAAGAATTCGACATTGCTTGGCTAGAGCAATCGTTGCCAAACCATAATCTTGTGTAATCACAATATCTCCTGGACGCACATGATTCACAATATACAGATCAGCACTCTGATCACTGCGATCCACTTGAACCACAGATACACCTTCTTCTGCATAAATCTTGTGATCAAAAGAAGACACCATTAAAACAGGTGTCTGAAATGCTCGTGCCGTCTCTGCAATTTCTGCTTTGACCGGACAAGCATCTCCATCCACCACAATCGTACGCGGGTGGAATGGCTTGTTACTTTCCAATTTCCATCCCCCCTCTCATCGGGACTTCCTATGGAGCATACGTTCGTTTATAAAAGTAGAAAATACGGAACGACAAGACATAAATGCCGTCGTTCCGTATAGCTGTATTTAGTCGTTCATTTAAAGTTATATCTGTAAATCTGTTATTATCTTTTATTTAACCAACTTCGAGAAGTCTGCATAGCTACGAATATCTTGATCGACCGCTGCTAGTAAAGCAAGGCGATTTTCCCGTACAGCTTCATCTTCTGCCATAACCATCACTTGATCAAAAAAGGCAGTGATTGCTGGACGTAAAGAAGACAATAATGCTAAAGCTTCTGCTGTGCGATTAGCTGCAAGCAGTGTGCGATATTCTGTAGTAGCGGCTTGCCATGAAGCGTATAATTCACGCTCTGCTGGTTCGATAAACAATGCTGGTTGTACAGCTACACCAGAAGACTTCGCTGCAAGATTAGATACGCGTCCAAAAGACTCGATCGTCAACTTGAAGTCTGGTGTTTCTTGAACCACTTTCATCAAATCATGACCACGAGCAACCACAGAACCAATATGATTGAATCCTGATGCGATAACTGCATCTACAACATCATAACGAAGATGCTCAGACAACAATTTTTTCACACGAAGTCCAAAGAAGTCATATAGTTCTATACGTATTATATCGTAAGAACGTTTCATATTCCTTAAATTTTGATGAATATTTAGGGCAATATCAAATAATTGTTCTAAAGTCAGTGATAATTGATGCTCAAGCAAGATTTGTACAATCCCTGCTGCTTGACGACGAAGAGCATATGGATCTTGCGAACCTGTAGGAATAATCCCGATTGAGAAACAACCTACAATGGTATCCAGCTTATCGGCAATACTGACAAGTGCTCCTGTTAATGATGCTGGAGAAGCTTCGCCTGCAAAGCGTGGTTGATAATGTTCAAAGATCGCACGCGATACTTCTTCACTTTCGCCTGCTTTGCGTGCATAGTCTTCACCCATAACCCCTTGTAATTCAGGGAATTCGTAGACCATTTGAGTGACCAAATCGAATTTACAAATATCTGCTGCACGACTAACTGCTGTTGCTTGCTCAGGCGTCACATGAAGTTGTACGGCTAATTGATCTGCGATTTGACGAATACGACGTACTTTATCGCCTACTGTTCCAATCTCTTCATGGAACACAATATTTTCTAACTTGGCAAGTGCTGTATCAATCTGTACTTTCTGATCTTCTTCATAAAAGAATTTGGCATCAGACAGACGTGCACGCAACACTTTTTCATTTCCTTTAGCAATAATATCTAAAGAACGATTATCTCCACTACGTACGGTTACAAAGTAAGGCAATAATTGACCCGCTTCATCCAGTACAGGGAAATAACGTTGATGTTCACGCATCGAAGTAATCAATACTTCTTGCGGAATATTCAAAAATGCAGGATCAAATGCTCCGTACAATACAGTCGGCGTTTCGACTAGGAATAATACTTCTTCTAGCAAGTCTTCTTTGACATCAATATGCCAATTCTTTTCACTCGCTAAATGAGCGATCTGTGCACTGATCATCGCTTCACGTTCTTCAATATCAGCAATAACATGTTGATTGCGAAGAGCTTCTAAATACAATGTAGGCTCAGCAATCTCAGTCTCACTACCTAAGAAGCGGTGACCGCGTGTTGTGCGTCCTGTGTGTACGCCTGTAATTTCAAAGTCGATCACATCATGTCCCCATAATGCAACGATCCATTTAATAGGACGTACAAATTTGAAATCATGTGTACCCCAACGCATATTTTTAGGGAATGTCATTGTCGTAATAATGTTACGCAATGCTTCAGCAACAATACTTTCTGTACTGATACCTACACTGCTCTTTTGAGCATAGATATATTCAACTCCGCTCAGTTCACGGAAAGTGAATGTTTCGGGATCAACACCTTGACTACGTGCAAATCCAAGTGCTGCTTTACTCCAAGCACCTGTCTCATCTTGAGCAATTTTGCGAGAAGGGCCTTTCACTTCTTCATTGATATCTTCTTGCTTTTCAGCGACATCTTTGATCCATACCGCAAGGCGACGTGGGGTTGCAAAAGCTTTTGCTTCTCCATGAGTCAATCTAGAATCGTCTAACCATTTGACTGTTTTATCAAGCAATTGGTTCATCGCTGCACGTAAAAAGCGTGCAGGTACTTCTTCCAGTCCAATTTCAAGTAATATGTCTTTTGCCATGATTAAGCATCTCCTTTCTTCAACATCGGGAAGCCTAACTTCTCACGCTCTTCCAGATACGTAGCTGCCACTTGACGTGCTAAGTTACGAACACGAGTCAGATAGCCTGTACGTTCGGTGACACTGATCGCTCCACGTGCATCCAGTAAGTTAAATGTATGTGAACATTTCAAAACATAATCATAAGCAGGGAATACCAAGTTCTGATCCATAGCACGCTTCGCTTCTTGCTCATACGTGCTAAATAGATTAAGCAACATCGCTACATCGGAGACTTCAAATGTATACGTAGAATGCTCTACTTCAGGTTGATGGAATACATCGCCATACGTAATGCCATTCACCCATTCTAGATCAAACACATTTTCTTTATCTTGAATATAAGAAGCTAGACGCTCCATACCATACGTAATTTCAACAGCTACCGGATTTGTCTCAATACCACCGACTTGTTGGAAATAAGTGAATTGAGTAATTTCCATACCATCTAGCCATACTTCCCAACCTAGACCTGCACAGCCGAGTGATGGATTTTCCCAGTTGTCTTCTACAAAACGAATATCATGATCTAACGGATTAATCCCTAATTCTTTGAGGCTATCCAAGTATAATTCTTGAATATTATCTGGTGAAGGCTTGATGATTACTTGGAATTGATGATGCTGATACAAACGGTTAGGGTTCTCACCATAGCGACCATCTGAAGGACGGCGGGAAGGTTCTACATAAGCCACATTCCACGGTTCAGGTCCAATCGAACGTAGGAACGTCATTGGATTCATTGTTCCTGCACCTTTTTCAGTATCATAAGGCTGTACGATAATACAGTTCTGAGCTGCCCAAAAATTTTGCAGTGTCAAAATCATTTGCTGGAAATTCATTGACATTACTCCTTTATCTTCATAGTTGATAGGTGATTTCGCTGAATATGTATCATCTGCATCGCACGCAAAAAACTCCCGTTCCTACGCCTGATGTACAGACATAGGGACGAGAGTTGTATTCCCGCGGTTCCACCCTATTTGAAGACATTTGCATGTCATCCACTTTTCTATTCAGCTCATATGCTCACGGATGCCATTGGGCACATGGTCGTCATCAGGCTTACACTATCCCTGACTCGCTATCCAAAGACGATGATCATCTGCTTACTAATCCGGTCAACGCATCATGTGTGTATATAATACACAAGTTATAACCTAGATCATATCTGACTTTAGACTATTCGTCAACATGGTTTTGAAGTGAAGTTTCATACTTATCCAATTGATCTAGGAAGCGGCGGGATTTCAATTTAAGCCCTAACTGAACTTCCATAAAAGCATCCATAATTTTTTTTAGCTCTGCTTTGGTTGAATCTTTGACATCAATATTACCAAGGCGACGAATATCCAATCTAGAAAATAATCGTAACAACTTGAGCGTTCCCGGAGAAACTGCAAAAGCTGCTGGATCTTGACGACGTTCACGTTCTGATAAAATACCACCAAGTCCTGGACTGAGGAAAAACTTCCCTTCGGTTTCGCCTGAAAAAATACAAGCATCCACTTGCGGAGAGTATCCAGTCGCTTGCAGAATTTTCATTTCGAACAACGTAGTAAGTACAACAGGATCTCTGCCTTCGCCTAGAAAAGAAAGAAAAGCTTTGAGTTGATCGAACCAGAAGCGTCCTGTTTCATTTTCTTGGAGTGCTTTATCGACCATTTCACAGCCATAAGCCGCATAAGCTGCTAAAAATACATCTTCACGTAACTTATGATTCGATTCGATGATCTCACCTTGATTAAGAGTACCTAGACCTGTTCCATTACGAATAAAGGAATATTCACCATACGTAAACGGCTGTACCATAGCACCGTGGCGGCTTTTGGGCTTTTTGGCTCCGCGTACAAAAATACCTATCTTACCGTGTGTTTCTGTACACAACGTAACAATTTTATTCCCTTCGCCATAATCCATGCTGCGGATGATAATCCCTTCCACCCTGTATAGCATGTCTCATCTCCCTATCTGATTATGAATATAGTCCATTTTGAATTTAAAAGAAGCAGAGCATACAATTCTATGCTCTGCTTTTTGATCCTGAATCTGTATTGAAGTGATATGAAATAATTAACCCGATTTAACTATAGATTAAGCATTACGATGGAAACCAAGATCTTTCAACACACTATCTTGATTACGCCAATCTTTTTTCACTTTTACCCATAGCTCTAAGAAAATCTTAGAACCTAGCAAATTCTGAATATCCATACGTGCTTGTCTACCTACTTCTTTCAATAATGCTCCTTGTTTACCGATAACGATTCCTTTTTGAGAATCACGTTCTACAAAGATCACCGCTGAAATATTAACTACACCGTTAGGCTCTACACTCATTGCTTCGATAGTTACTGCAATGGAGTGAGGAATCTCTTCGCGTGTCTGATTCAAAATTTTCTCACGAATCAACTCAGCACATACAAATTGTTCTGGATGGTCTGTAATTTGATCGTCTGGATAATACTGAGGGCCCTCTGGTAAATACTTACCAATTTGCTCCATCAGTGTATCTACATTGTTACCGAGTTTGGCAGAGATCGGAATAATCTCAGCAAATTCATGCAATTTACGATATTGATCAATAATAGGCAACAACTGCTCAGGTACCACTTGATCAATTTTGTTGATCACTAGAAAAACAGGTGTTTTTACTTTTTTCAGATGTTCAATAATAAAGCGGTCTCCGCCACCTAGTCCTTCAGCTGCATCAACTAAAAATAGAACAGCTTCTACTTCGCTAAGTGTGTTTAGTGCAGTCTGATTCATATAATCGCCCAATTTGGATTGGCGCTTATGCACACCCGGTGTATCCAAGAAAACGATTTGTTTATCATCTCTTGTAAATACGCCATGAATCTTGTTACGTGTAGTCTGTGGTTTGTCAGACATAATCGCAATCTTCTGTCCGATCACCTGATTCATTAGTGTGGATTTCCCTACATTTGGTCTGCCGACAATAGCCACAAACCCTGATTTAAAATGTTTTTTCGACATATCATTCTCCGTTCCAAGAGTTATTCTTTAGAATAGCTCCTGTCATATTAAATTGCTTTTTGGTAGTACAAGTCTGTGTATATAAAGTTCTCAACGATTCCGCTTATTTATTTAAATTCCACGGTCCAAACGCATGTGGCAACAATTCTGAAATTGTCGTCAACCGCGTATCGCCTTTCATATTTCCGAGCAATATAGGCATATCCGGTTGACATAGTTCAACCATCACCTGACGGCATACTCCACAAGGAGCAATCGGTTCATCTGTATCTCCAACAACAGCCATCATTTGAAAAGAGCCGGGTTGTTGCCCTTGCGCAATCGCACTAAACAACGCTGTACGTTCTGCACAATTACAAGGAGTATAGCCTGCATTTTCAATATTACAGCCGTGATGCACTTGTCCATTACGATCAAGCAATGCTGCACCGACAGCAAAGTTGGAATAAGGTACATAGGCTTTGGCACGAGCAAGAATAGCTTCTTGTAATAATTGTGATGATTCCATGGTAATCCTCCTGAACATGTATCGTATTGATCGTTTCCATACACTGCCTATTCTTATATATTACACGATTTAGACGTTTACGCCCACTAATCTATATGATGTTCTAGAACTTTTTGCACAAAAAAAGATAAAATCCCCTCCTGACTCTATACCTCAAGTCATTAGAGGGGAACGTATACGTTATAGTCATACACACTATTTATCGGGTGAACCATGATAAAAAAGGTTCTACAAACACAATAAGACCAATCACAATCGCAACGATAGAAGAAATAAGAACAGCTCCTGCTGCGGCATCTTTTGCTTTTTTGGCAAAGGGATGCCAATCGGGAGAGCATAGGTCTACAGCAGCTTCAACACCGGTATTCATTAATTCCGCTCCGAGCACCATACCTATCGCTAATGTTAGCAGCATCCAATCTACAGCAGATACATGACAAAGGATTCCGGCGATAATGATAATACATGTAATCAATACATGAATACGAAAATTACGTTCTGTCCGAAAAGTGTCTGCAATTCCTTCTGCCGCAGAAAAAAATACGGCTCTCCACGTTCTTTTTTTCATCAGCGTGTCAATCCTGCTTGTTGTAATACCGCTTCTTGCTTGCCCATCATTTCGGCTTCGGTCTCATCATCTTGATGATCATACCCTAACAAATGCAGAAAACCATGAACAAACAAAAAACCAAGTTCCCGTTCTACCGAATGCCCATAATCTTCGCTCTGAGCAATAGCACGTGGCACCGAAATAATAATATCGCCTAACATATCGCCTGGAAGTGGTGTATCCTGTCCAGTTAATGCAGGATCATAGATAATATCTAATTCATCATCAAGCGATTCATGCATGGCAAAAGACAACACATCTGTTGGACGATCAATCCCACGATACTCTTTATTTAGCTCATGAATTGCTTCATCGTCAACAAAAGTAAGAGCAACTTCACCATCATTCACTTTTTCTTGTTCTCCTGCTTTTTGCAGAATCAGTTCAAGTGTAGTGATCAGCTCATCTGTAATCTCATATTTATTTTGTTCATTTTCCCATGCAAGCTGTAAACTCATGCTTTATTCTCCTTCTGATCCGGTTTCTTGATGTCTTCCGGATATTCAATACGAGAGTGGAATATCCCCATTACGGCTTCTTTGAGCGTTCTGGCGACCACATCTAGTTCTTTCATCGTTAGATCACATTCATTAAATTGATTATCATCGACGCGACCTTTAATAATTTTCTCGATCATCGTCTCTACTTGTTCTACAGTAGGTTTGCTAAGTGAACGTACTGCCGCTTCTACACTATCTGCAATTCCTACGACAGCCGCTTCTTTGGTCTGGGCTTTGGGCCCCGGATAACGGAAATCATTTTCAGTGAAATCCGGTTCGATCTCTTGTTCTTCTGCTAGCTTCAATGCTTTGTGATAAAAGTAATGCAAAAAGGTTGTTCCATGATGCTGTTCAGCAATATCACGGATCGGTTTTGGTAATTTGTACTCTTTCTGCATTTCTACGCCATCACGAGCATGAGCAATAATAATTGATTTGCTGAGCTTAGGATCAATACTATCGTGTGGATTACCAATATTGTTCTGATTTTCGATAAAATAACCTGGACGTTTGGTTTTGCCAATATCATGATAATATGAACCGACCCGACATAACAATCCATCGGCACCAATCGCTTCTGCGGCGGCTTCGGACAGATTCCCTACCATCACGCTATGATGATAAGTACCCGGTGTCTCAATTAACAATTTACGCAATAATGGATGATTTGGGTTCGACAATTCTACTAATTTAAGCGCAGATAAAATACCAAAAGTCGTCTCAAAAAACGGCATTAATCCAAGCACCAATACAGTAGTGATCAGCCCTCCAATACAAGCAAATCCAACAGCATACATCATCGATATACGTGTCCATTCTCCATCATTCAGTAATACTAATGTCAGAACAGCTATCGCTCCAAAGAAGCAACTCATAATACCTGCTTTGAGAATAGTGGAACGTTGACTAGCACGATGAATACATTGAATCGCTGTAAATGAAACCACTAATGTGAAAAATCCAAATTGATAATCGAATAATTCATGCTGACTCATATTCAAAATAATACTTGCTAAAATACTCATAATAATCGACGAAATATACGCCAATTGAATATCAAGCAACAATGTAATTAACATCACCACGATAGCCGCTGGTACAAGGAATCCAAAGTAAGGTGAATTACCCATTTGCAAAATACGTACCAGATGCAAGCAAATCACACCAATCGCAAAAATAACGATCAACATGAACAACTGCGCATTATTGTAAGTTCGACCTTGATGAATAGACTGACGTAGATACATATACAGCCCTAAAGTAATCAAAAAGGCAAACAGTACTAGACCCAGTTGAGGCCAATAATTCACATCGTTTTTGAGCAGATCATTTTCATCCAGCAATGTATACATTTCCTGTGTGATCTTCTCGCCTTTAGGAACAAGTACTTCTCCTTGCTGAATATAGACGGTTGGTGTATTCTCACGAGCTTCTACTTTCGCCGCTCGGGTCGCTTCTTCATCATAGAACTTGTTAGCTGTGAGTGTGGCACGGACAAGCTCTTGCACCACTTCACGAGCTGTACGGCTACTTAGAGAACTGGTACTGACCAATTCAGCGACTTTAGCACGTGCAGATTGTGCATCTGTTATCTGATCGCTCATTAAACGAGACATAATCGATGTAGCGACCTGACGCATATCTTGTATTTCAGATGTGGATAGACGTGGAATTTTGAGAAACGTTTCTTCAGGAATACTGTACGTTTGCTCGCCTATCGTTTTTTGCATTTCATCTAACATCTTATCTGAATATTTACCTGCTTCACGGTTATTCCGAATAAAGTTAGCGATAGAATTTTGGGCACGTTGTGGAATCTCTTCGCTATAAATCTGTGCTTTATCCGCATTGGTAATCTGATCATCTTGATTCAGAGATTCAATTCGATCTAACATTTGTGAAATAACCGTTTCTCTACGCATCGATACAATCGCGTATACAGATTCTACTTGTTCAGCAGCAGCCTCCTGCGCTTGAAGCGTAGTTTTGTTATTCGGAATCTGCATCGGAGCAATAATATCGCTATCACTCACGGTACCGACTTGAATATCAAAGCGCTGTGGAAGCAGATTGGGTGCCAGACTGACATAAAGCACTACAAATAGCAGAGCAAACATTCCGTAACGGGTCATTCTGCTATTTTTCCAACCTGCGATCATAGAATCAAGTAAATTGCGTGTGGACGGTTCTTTGGAAGTCATACATACAGCCCTCTCACTTCTGAATATTCAAAATGTGCGGTTTCTGTTTTCTCCGCTGACCGCCGACTACTCCAGATTTTCCGAAGCTTTATCATAAGCGACAATAATTTTTTGTACCAAGGAATGACGAACCACATCTTGCTCGCCGAAAATAACAAATCCGATTTCTTTGATACCATCCAGAATCATTCGAGCTTCCACCAGACCGGACTTTTTACCACGAGGTAAATCAATCTGTGTGACATCACCTGTAATGACCATTTTGGAACCAAATCCTAAACGGGTTAAAAACATTTTCATCTGTTCGGCTGTACTATTCTGTGCTTCATCCAAAATAATAAAAGCATCATCTAATGTACGTCCACGCATATAAGCAAGCGGAGCAATCTCGATCAGACCACGCTCTAGCGCTTTGGCTGTCTGCTCAGGTCCCATAACATCATATAGGGCATCATATAACGGACGCAGATAAGGATCTACCTTTTCCTGTAGATCGCCGGGTAGAAACCCTAGGCTTTCCCCTGCTTCAACCGCAGGACGAGTCAGAATGATTCGTTTGGCTTTGCCTTCTTTAAGCGCTGCAACTGCTAAGACTACAGCTAGATATGTTTTACCTGTACCTGCTGGTCCAATGCCGAATACAATATCTAGCTTTTTAATTGTCGATACATAGTGTTTCTGACCAATCGTTTTGACACGAATTGGTTTCCCACGATACGTCTGTGTAATTTCACCTTTATATAAGTCAAGCAGTTGGTCTGCTCGAAGCTCTTTGGCAAGTTCTATTGCATATAAAATATCACGTTCTGTAAGTACATAGCCATTGCGAACTAATTGTAATAATACTTCGAAAAGCTGAGTCATCTGTTCTACTGCTTGTGCAGGACCATGAATCGAAATCTCTGCTTCACGACTACCAATTTTGGCTTCCGTTTCGCGTTCAATTAATTTTAGAAAACTGTCCTGTGGTCCAAACAGTGACAATCCTTCTTCTGCATTAAGCAGTGGAATTCTGGTGCTTTGCGTTTGCTCTAACAAATAGCCTCAATCTCCTCATTAATAAAATAATATAAAACTGCTGTGTGCATTTATACTATAAAACTTGAGTGCAATATCTTTACCCTAAACTTTACCATTGTATGGTTTGTCATGCAAAATTTTTTGCACATTATTTATCATTACCATACATCGGTCAAGATAGAAACAAAACGAAGATAGATTAGAAAGAAACCGATCTCCATATAGAGATCGGCTGATACCTTCCTATTTCTTGTCTACTGCATATTTATGATGGTTATAAGGACGTTTAGCACGTGGTTCACCTAAGATTTCTGCCCAAATCACGCCTTTACGAAGTTCATCCGACCCGATTGCATTTTTAGAAGTCGATGCGGAATCTAATTCTTCGATAACTACTCGACTTCCTGCGTTCAAATGCATTGAGCGTGCTTGAATATCTTTATGCATAGCATCTAAACGTTTCTCCACTTCACTACGATTAGAAGTGACCGGCTTCGGTATTTGAGGCTCTTGCATAGATGAAGCTGATCTAGTCGCAGAATCTTCATATCCTGGAGCATTTTCAGACGTATCTGACTCATCGTAACGTTGCTGAGCCTCATGATACCGTCGCTGTGCATCATCTAATGGACCGGGTTCAGCAGATGTGCGTTCAGGTTCATTGAACCATCTTTTTTTGTGATCACCATTTCCACCAAACGTCGGCATCCCAGAAGGTTGCCCGCCTGATTTCTTTTTTGCTGAACGCGTTTTGACAAAAGAAAAGATAGCAAAAGCAATAATGGCGACAAAATATAAATTACCCATAAGGAAATCAAACATCAATTATCGCACACCTTTATTTATTTGACTTGTTATCTGAACTACCATCGAAATCTTCTGATTTACCAAGTGAGCCTCTCATTTGAGTATCTGCTTCGATATTTTTGAGGTTCATGTAATCCATTACACCCATTTGTCCTTTACGAAGAGCTTCTGCCATCGCAAGCGGTACATCGGACTCGGATTGAACAACACGCGCTCTCATCTCAACAACACGTGCTTTCATTTCTTGTTCTTGAGCTACAGCCATTGCACGTCTTTCTTCTGCTTTAGCTTGAGCAATACGTTTGTCTGCTTCTGCTTGTTCTGTCTGTAGCATTGCACCAATATTTTTACCAACATCTACATCCGCAATATCGATCGATAGAATTTCAAAAGCAGTTCCTGCATCTAGCCCTTTTTGCAATACTGTACGAGAAATCATATCTGGATTTTCTAAGACTTGTTTGTGAGAATCACTAGAACCTACAGTTGTAACGATACCTTCACCAACACGAGCAATAATCGTTTCTTCCCCTGCACCACCGACCAAGCGTTCGATATTCGCACGTACGGTTACACGAGCTTTAACTTTTACTTCGATACCGTTACGAGCCATAGCAGCGACAACAGGCGTCTCGATTACTTTAGGGTTAACACTCATCTGTACAGCTTGTAGTACATCACGACCTGCAAGGTCAATGGCTGCTGCACGTTCAAATTCCAACGGAATCTCTGCACGTTGTGCTGCAATTAGTGCATTCACGACACGGTCTACATTACCACCTGCTAGATAATGACTTTCCAATTGGTTCATATCAAGTCCCAGACCTGCTTTGTGCGCTTTGATCTGTGGATTCACAATACGTGAAGGTGTTACACGACGAAGACGCATCGCTACAAGTGTAATAATACTTACACGTACGCCAGAAGCAACAGCCGAGATCCAAAGCATAACCGGGAAGAAACTGAAAAATACACTTAAAATAATAATAGCGACAACAACGATAAAGAGAATACTCAATACACTTGTACTCATTATTCACATCACACTCCAATTTTTATAGTTCAATCTGTGTTACCTGACTTGCCCATTGCCTGTATTCTTGGATTCAATGAATCGGTTATACGGCTAAATATGTAAACGTACATGACCCCTTTTGTCTACATATGTGTATATGAATCCATAATGAAGACGAAGCAATATCATTTTAAAATGATCAAGGTATGAATAGAAAATGAAACGGTTTATCCATACCTTACCTATGGAATAACTTCTATATTTGAAATTATTCTTTCAATAATTGTGCGTGCAGAGCAGATTCTTCTGTTATTTCTTCGACAATAATACGACTGCCATCCACTTGCTTGACTCGAATCGGACGATCACTCGCAATAAAGTTACCCTGTGTAACGACATCGATTCGTTCATCGCCGATCAGTACTGTACCTGACGGACGAAGAGGCGTTACACTTATTCCTTCTTTGCCCAAAAATTGTTCTCTCGTTAAACGAGACATAAAGCTTTGCTCTGAAGAAAGTTGTTCTTTGAGAATAAATCGATTCCAGACGCCACGTTCTTTGAGCAAAATAGCAATCAGTGTGACGACTACAGCAGCGGCAGCAAATGCGATACCTAAAGATAACAAAGCATCGCTTGTATCATATGCGGCTTTCACTACCCCTGTAATCAGACTGGCTGATCCTAAAATACCCAATATACCAAAGCTTGGAATAAACAACTCCAGCACCAGTAAAATAAGTCCTCCTAAAAACAGTAACCATGTAGTAGATCCTGAGAAACCAGCTGCATAACTACCGAAGAAGTACAATGCAAAAGCAACAATACCTACGATACCTGGTATACCAAATCCCGGTATAATAATCTCCATAGCTATTCCGACCATTCCAATAAATAGGAGCAATGTGGTTACAATCGGATTAGTTAGCACCCGCGCGATATTTTCGCCAGCACTTGGTTGTACTTTCACTATATCTTCAGGTGAATGCCCTAATTCAGTTACAACCGCATTGGTAGAAGAAAGAATCTGGTCTGCAAATCCTACTTTCAATGCTTCATTACTAGAAAGAGAAATAATCTGTCCTTTTGTTTTGGTCTGATTAATCTCTGGCATAGATACTACCATGTTCACATCTGTCATACCGTCAGCGATATCTGCGTTACGATTATGAAGCTGTGCGGCAGCTCTCATTTCACTTTTCCAATAAGCGACCTGTTTGGGATTATCAATCGGATTGCCTTTACCATCTACAATAGCAGCAGCACCAATTGTACTTCCAGGTTGCATAAAAATCTTATCTGCATTCAAAGCAATGTAACTTCCTGCTGATGCAGCTTTGTCTTGTACAAAAACAGCTACAGGTACACTGCTATTACGTACCATCGCTCCAATATCACCAGCCGCTTGAAGTTCTCCGCCCGGCGTATTCATTTCCAGTACAATCCACGATGCTTTCGCTTGCTTCGCTTCTTCAAATCCTCTTACCAAAAACTTTTGTAATCCGCTTTCAATTTGACGGTCAATAGGAATCACGTAGACGGCACCATCATTATTGCTAGTAGCGGGTGCAGATGCAGCACTAGCAGATTGTGGATAAATCCCTGCCACGATAAGCATCGCCATCAGTGAACCTAACAATAATAAACTTAGCTGACGCTTGATACGGCCAATCTGGTCAAGCGATGAGTTCATTCGATCTTAGCCCCTTTCAGTTCAGATGTGTTTTGTTTAATACAGCAATAATACTGATATTAAACAATATACATATAAGCATGGTAAAAGGTAGTCTATATATAATACGTAAACATCATGGTTACGTTTCAATTATATTCCTTTTTAATAAAATAAACATAGAAAAAAGCACCCCACTTTATAAAAAAATGAGGTGCTTTCACATATGTTTATTGCAGAAATTGTTGAACCGTTTGATTCACAACTTTTCCGTCTGCGCGACCTTTTACTTTAGGCATCAGGGCGCTCATCAGTTTTCCCATATCGGCTTTTGAAGAAGCACCGGTTTCCTGGATGGTCTGCTTTACAAGAACTTTAATTTCTTCTTCAGACAGCTGTGTGGGAAGATACTCGGAAATAATCTCAATCTCCGCTTTAAGGTTGCTTGTCAGGTCATCACGACCTGCTTTTTCAAATTCTTGGAGGGCATCTTTGCGCTGTTTGATCTCACGACTAAGAATATCAAGCACTTCAGTGTCGTCCAAGTCTCTTTTCAAATCTATTTCGAGATTTTTAATCGTTGAACGAACCATGCGAATAGTCGACAATTTGAATTTCGCCTTGTCTCTCATTGCTTGCTTCATATCTTCGTTTAATCGTTCGCTAAGATTCATAACGGGTAAATCCTCCTAAAACTTTCTTTTACGAGCAGCCTCAGATTTTTTCTTACGCTTAACGCTCGGCTTTTCATAATGTTTGCGTTTTTTCACCTCAGCCAGAACGCCATCTTTAGCGATGGAGCGTTTGAAGCGACGAAGTGCTGCATCAATTGTTTCGTTTTTGCGAACTTTCGTTTCAGACACTAGTTTTCCCTCCCTCCGACCAGACCGTCCAAGAACAATAACACGGTTTATCAACTTTCATTATAGGTGAAAGTTGAATGAAGTGTCAATATGATTGGCTAGTTTTGCCTGCAATTTTTTAATGTTCTATTATATACCCGTTTTAGACTGTATTGGAACATCTTTTTTTATTATTCTTTTACACGTTATTTTGACTTATGCGTGAGAGCTCGAAATGCCTGTCAGGGCGCCAAGATTGGCTCCACCTAACAAATGATAATGAAGATGTTGTACCGCTTGTCCGCTATCCGGTCCACAGTTATTGATCAGACGATATCCACTTTGATCCACGCCCAATTCTTTGGCTAATTGTATCGCTACGCCATGAATATGACCGATAACTGGCAAATCTTCTTGAGATACTTCATTCATCGAGTCGATATGTTTTTTGGGAATAAGCAATACATGAACAGGGGCAGCAGGTGTAATATCGTGAAAAGCTAGTATCTGATCATCTTCGTATACTTTTTGTGAAGGAATCGTTCCTGCAACAATTTTACAAAATAAACAATCGTCTTTAAGCATAATCTTCAAACACTCCTTCAATTCTTTTTGTGTATTTTGTTTCCTATGGGCATAGATTCAAATCTACATGCGTTCAAGGACTACTTTGGAGCCACTTCCTGCTTGCTCCGCAGGTACAATCACTAATTTACGAGGCAATCGCATCCGTAATTCAGGAACATGGCTAATAATACCCACCGATAGTTGATCGTTATGAAGCTTCTCCAGTGAAGTCACCACTGTATCCAAAAGTTCGGGATCAAGCGTACCAAATCCTTCATCCAGGAAAAAGAACTGAAGTGGATACTGACCGCGCAACTGAATCTGAGCCGATAAAGCTAATGCTAATGATAACGAAGTTAAAAACGTTTCTCCACCAGACAAAGAAGATACCGGGCGGCGAATCCCACCATTGCCATTATCACAGATTACAAATCCTCCACCAGAATCCACTTCCAATGAATAACGTTGTTTGGTCAAAAAGCGTAATCGCTCAGAAGCGGCTAGACTGACCTGCATTAATTGTTCTTCTGCAATATATTCGACAAAAGCATTACCACGCATACTGGCTTGTAATTTGGATAAATGCTTAGCCTCTTGCGCTAAAGTGACTCGTTTGTCTTCTAGCTCACGCCAACGTACATGACGCTCTTGAAGGTCTTCACGATCGCGAGTGGCTTTGGCTCGTTGTTCTAATGCCATCTCATCTGCTTGACGGGCTTCTGTATATTGCTGTTGTATCTGTGCCCATTCTTCTTCACTGAGACTCTGTCCGTTTAACTTGTTCTGTACTTCTCGCAAATGAACAGATAATTCATGTTGTTGATCACGATGCTGTTGAATTTGCTGACGATACAACTGAATCTGATCTTCTCCCATCCGTGATTGACTGACACTTTGTTCATTATCAAAAGGAGAGGCTTGTAATGCTTGTTGCCACTTCTCTGCATGCTGATCGACCTGTTGTTGTAACGATTGTGCTGATTGCACAGCCAATTCAACTTGATGTTTTGCTGTCTGCTGATGTTGTAGCGCCTTACGCCACAAGTCTGCGGTCTGCTCTGCTTGCTGTCGTAATTGTTGTTGTTGCTGTTGCGTCTCGGTAAGTAACTGCTCCGCAGATTGATCGCCGATCCACTGTGTAAGACGATTTTTCTTTTCTTGTAAAAGTCGTTGATTTCCTTCTTGGCGGGTCTGATCTTGAATACGTTGCTTATCCAATGTATTGATCTGTTCTGTACCGTGCTTGATGGCTTGTTCACGCTCTTCGATATACGGAACACTTTTATCCAATCCTTCACGGATCTTCTCTGCTTGTTCATCCATCTGTGCTAGAGCTTCAAATCGCTCACGTGCCGACTGTTCCGTTAGATGTGGTAAAGTCTGTTGCCACTGTTGTAAAAGTTGCTCTAACGTCTGTGTAGCGGCTTGGAGACGAGTATTGGATTGTTCTGACAGGCGAGCAGATGATTGTTGTTCAGATTGAGCTGTAACTTTACGCCCTGACCATTCTCGTTCATTTTGACGCCATTGTCTTAATTGTTGTTGTAATTCTCTAGTCTGTTGCTCTAAATTCTGATTATGAGCTTGTACATCTAACCATTGTGCTTGCAGTTCTTGCTCTGATAATAGAGTCGCTTGATCAGAAGAAGCAAGTAATGAAGCTGAATCTTTTATCTGCCAATCCCATTCTTGCATATGACTGTCTAGCTCTATTTGACGGCCACGAACATGTTGCTGTAGAACTTGAAGATTTTGTTTCATTTGTTTGAGCGCTTGAGTCTGCTCAGTTGTTGTATCCGCTACCGATTGATGATCTGTTAGTCCTTTATGTTCGATGTCATGAGCAGGTTGAGGATGATGAGTAGATCCACATACTGCACAAGGTTGACCTTCTTGTAGTTCTACTGCTAACAGACTTGCCAGACGATTCGATTCTGCTTCTCTGGATTGTTGTGCATACTGTTCTTCCAGTTGTTCAACAGATTGGTGTGCTTGCTGTAGTACATGTTCAAGTTGTTGATGCTCTTGATACAACGAAAAAACATGTTGTTGTAATTGCTGTTCTTGCTCAGATCGAGCGGCTTCTTGCTCAACGAATTGTTGCCATACTTGATTCGCCTGTTGTGCTGACTGAGTATAACTATCATATTCGGTTTGTTGTTCTTGTAGACGGGTTCTAGCTGTATTCAGAGCAGACAATTGTTGCTGGGCTTCTTGTAATTCACGCCGATCCTGACTGCGAACTTCACAAGCTTTGAGTTGCTTATTCAGTTCTTCTTGACGCTGTCTTGCCTTATCCAAAAGCATCTGTTCACGTTGTACTTGATGAGATGCTTCTTCCCATTGTTTTTGTATATTTTCCAATTGCTGATGAATCTGCTGTTGATCTTGTTCTAATGCTACACATTCCTTTTGCAATTGTAGTGCTTGTTGTAGTTGTTCGATGCGTTTCATTAATTGCGGTTCTTGCTCGGTTAATTGTTGTTTGGCTTTTTGTTCACGCTCTACAGCTGTCGCTACTGCAATCTCTGCTTGTTGTAAATCTTGCTGTAATGTAGTTACACGTTGTTGTTCTTGTATGGCTTTGGCTTCATGAGTACGCCATGCATCTAATAATGGTAATAAGTTCTGCGCAGATAACGCTTGTTCAATCTGCTGTTCTTTGTGGGCAATCTCAGCTTCGTGTTGTTGTAATTGAGTTAGACGTTGCTGTAACTCAGCTTGTTCTCGTTGATATTCTCTAATCTTGCTCCATTGTTCGGTACGAGCAGTAATATCAACCAGTTCTTGACGACGTTGTTCCGCTTCTTGAATCGCTGTTTCTAAGCGCTCTATTGCTGTTTTTAGCGCTTCTGCTGAGGCTTCGCCCAGACCTGTCTGTTCGGCGTACAGTTTGCCTAGTACGTTGTCTGTTTCTTTCACACGCTGGCTAAGCTTCTGCATTAAGCGGTCACCGTATCGTTCCAGATGGAAAAGACGTTGCAACATCTGTCTACGGTCACTACCTTTAAGAGATAAAAATTCAGCAAATTTACCTTGTGGTAATACGACTGCGCGTGTAAAATCATCCATTTTCAGCCCGATATAATCTTCTACACAACGTGTGACTTCTGCTAATTTGTCAGCAACCACAACATCGCCATCTGCACGCATTTCGATAAAACGGCTCATCGCATTACTTACTGTATGATCTCCTGTACGTTTAAACCGACGTTCGACTCGATACCGTTGCGCCCCTTCAGCAGATAACAATTCAAAAGAGAACGATACAAATAACGAATCTTCCGAATGATTCATGATCCCTTGTGTACCGTTGTAAGCTCGTTCCACCTTGCCATACAAAGCAAGTGTAATAGCATCAAGAACAGTTGATTTCCCACTCCCTGTAGGTCCAAAAATACCAAATAGCCCTGTTTCACACAATGCTTCAAAATCGATTTCTTGTTGTTCACGATAACTTTGTAAACCGGATAATTTAAGTGTGATTGGCTTCATGATGATTGTTCCTCCCCGGTTTCTTCTTCATCGATCAGTTCCAAAAACAGCTCAACTAATCGATCTTCGGGCACGGCTCCACCTGTCTGGCGTGCATAAAACGTACGGAACAATTCATGGACAGGCAATTGAGCACGTTCTGCAAAAGATTGCTGTGCTTCTGTTTCTGGATATACAGGACGAATATTGACAATGCCACTATAAGCTTTGCGAATCGATTGAATATCAGACATCGACAAAGCTTCTAACAATGAAATTTCCAGATCGATAAAAGCATTGCGATCTCTGCCTTCCTCTAACCATTGATGGACTTCAGTCAGACCGCCTTTCGCTTTCCAGCGCACTAAAGGACGACCACAAGTTAAAAAGATTTCTTCTATCTGTGGAATACCACCGGGTACAACATCGAGCATCGTGACAGATTTGGCTTGCCCTGCTTCAGAAAAACTATAAGCTAGCGGAGAACCACTATAACGAATCATTCCTTCTCCTTTGACTGCTTGAGCACGGTGTAAATGACCCAATGCTGTATATTGAGCTCCTGTATATAATGCAGAAGGATCAACTGTATACGCACCACCCACTTGAATAGGGCGCTCTGAATCCGATTCGACTCCTCCAAGAGCATAGATATGGCTCATAGCTAGATTGATCGTATCCGAACGGAAGTCAGTCGCTAATTGTCGCATTAACATGCCTACACGTTCACTATAGGCACGACGTATTAAATCTTCATCATGTTCCTCGGTTAATAATTCATTCAGTCTAGCTTCGGATGGATAAGGTAATGCTGCCACTATAGCTGTCTCTGAAGTACGAGGTACAGAAATAGTTAAAGCCTGTGCAGCAGGTGTACCTAATAAATAAATACCTCGCCCTTGAACCAATGGTGTCGCTGATGCAATACGATCAGGTTGATCATGATTCCCTGCGATAACAGCAAGTGGACGACCATTAGCTGTTAATCTAGCGGCGGCTTCATAAAATAATTGTTCTGCTACAGCAGGTGGATTCACAGAATCATAGACATCGCCTGCCATCAGAATAAGATCGGCTTGTTGATCATCTGCAATCTGAACCAATTCATCGACAAAAGCGATTTGTTCATCGAGACGACTTCTGCCTTCTAATGTTCGACCAAAATGCCAGTCAGCTGTATGTAAAATACGCATAGCTTTCTCCTTTTTAAGTGATGCTAGAATTGGGGTGTATATCGAATCAAAGGAAGTTTGTCATCTCATAGACTAGCTTCAAAATGCCATTAGTCTTATGGACAACAAACCACCTTTTTGGTTTACCATTTTAGATTGATGAATGAAAAAAAGTTAGGTTATTTAATATGTTAATCCTGTTTAGATTTCTATCGCTTCGTTAATGTCGAAGAAATACAACCATAATTGATCGACTTTCCAATGCAAAGAATCTTGAATCGCTTGCGCATACAGCTGAAGTTGAATACGATAACGATCTTTCAGCGCTTCTATACCTCCATGGGTATCTACTACACGATCGGTTTTGTAATCGACAATGATCCATCGATTATCAATCTGGAAAATGCAATCGACTATTCCCTGTGACAATATCTTATCACCGGCATCATTGATCGGAATACCATAACTAAAGGCTAATTCTCGTCTGATCTCTGTAGCTTGCAACATTTGTTGACCGAGCGGTGTTGCGAAAAAAGCAACGATCTCATTCGCATGTACGCTATCTGCTTGATCCTGACGTAGAATTTGGCGCTGAACCAGATCTGCTTTGGTCTGTTCAACTATCTTGACATCTACATATCCCTGATCTAAAGGCACTCGCTGCATGACAGTATGATATGCGGTTCCACGTTCTGCTCCGCTTAGACCACGTTGTTCCATAAATTTAGGACGTTGCAATTTGAGTGTACTTCCATCTGCTTGGTGATCGATAGCACCAGACAAAGTAGCTGATTGCTGAGAAGATACATCTGTTTGCAATCTATTCGATACAGGCTCAGCTGAAGAGGTCTGATCATCTGTCTGATTTTCCAGTAGTATACCTGCCCGCTGTAAAATAGTGCTCATCAAAAATGGATTAGCCCCTTTGACTTGTGGGACATCTATTATGGACTGATCTTGATGCTGATCGGTATAACGTCCAATCGTAACCCGTTGATCCAGAGATTCATTCATGCTATCTACAGCTGGAGATTCTTCTGAAACCAATTGTCGCTTGATTTCACTAATCGTTGTTTTGGCAGCAATATGAGTCGATAATTCATATGGATACTGCCATGACAGTCTTTGTTCGACTTCTTTCGCGTTCACAGACGTATCAATATCTTCAACAGCGAGATCATGATTATTTTCAAAATCAGTCACAGGCTGTACCTGTTCCCCATCTGCAATCTGTTGCAAAGCAATCCACTTGGGATCATGTTCGCGCAAAGCTGTTATCGATTGCTCGGTATCTTCTGTTTTCGATTGTAATTGACGACTATCCAGAATGGTAATGCTCCACGGTGTTGGATCATCCGCCAAGCAAGCTGAATAAGGCCCTGCCGCAATTTCGTTACGCTCACGGAATACAGAAGCCGCACGATGACGCATTAATGCTGGACCCACCCAATCAAGATACGTCCGACTTTTGGCTAATACATAATCAGGCAGTTGCAAATGATCAGAGTTCTGAACCTGACTCCATGCCGAGATTTTTTTGTCGATATCTTTGACTGTTCCGATCATAATCAGTTTGTCCCGAGGACGAGTTAATGCTACATAAAGGACACGCATTTCTTCTGCTAATAACTCTGTGGCTGTACGACGACGAATCGCCAAATTCGGTAATGTTGGATAACTCACACGTGTATCTTCATCTACAAATTTAGGGCCGAATCCTAATTCTTTGTGCATCAAAAAAGAAGTATTTAAATCTTGCATATTGAACATTTTGGACATGCCTGCTAGAAACACAACTGGAAACTCTAGACCTTTACTTTTATGAATAGTCATAATTCGAATCGCATTTTCTTGACCATCGACCGAAGCGGTAGCTCCTAGATCACCATCTGTATCTTGCAGACGGCGAATAAAACGCATAAACCGAAATAGTCCTCGTGAAGATGTAGACACTTCAAATCGGCGAGCACGATCATATAGTATTCGTAAATGATGTTGACGTTGCAATCCTCCAGGTAATCCAGCTAACCAATCGAGATAACCTGTGTCCCGGTAAATACGCCAGATCAGATCACCTAGCTCACCTTCTCGTGCTGCTAATCGCCATTGATTCAATTGCTTAAGAAAATGAAGTAACTTGTAACTCCATTCTTCCGGTTGTTCTTGCATATGTTCAGCCGCTAACATCATGGCTTGATAATACGAAGTATCTTTGCCAAATAAACGAATGGTCGCCAATTGATCTTCATTCAAACCAACAATCGGTGAACGCAGTACAGAAGCCAGTGGGATATCTTGTTGCGGATTATCAATTACAGCTAACAAAGATAGAATAATCTTTACTTCCACTGCTTCAAAAAATCCTTGATTCAATTCGCTATATGCAGGGATACCTTCACGTTGCAATTCCTCTAATATGAGTGGTGCCCATGCTGCGGTTGATCGTAGCAAAATAACCATATCGCGATATTCAGCCGGACGTAAACCATCGACCGATTTATCATAAATCATCAATGGTGTGCCATCAGGCTCTACCATTTCACGTACTCGTACAGCAATCGCTTGTGCTTCTAAGCGAGCAGATTCCATTTCCGAGACTTCGCTATTGCCATATCCCTCACTATCATTACTGTCATCTGTATTGTTGTAGTCAGCACTTGCTCCACTTCCTGCACGATCAATAATCCAACATTCCGGTGCATAGGCAGTTTCGTCACCCGGTGGATAAGTTGCACCGACTACTAATTCTGCTCGCTCATCGTATTCGATTTCTGCTACTGTTTTATTCATAATCTGTCTAAAAATCATATTAACAGCATCGACAACTTGATGACGGCTACGGAAGTTACGAGAAAGATCGATTCGTCGTCCTTCTCCTTCCCAATCGTCTTGATACTTCTCATATTTATCTAAAAACAGCCCCGGTTCTGCCAGACGAAAACGATAAATACTTTGCTTCACATCACCAACCATAAAGCGATTCCCTACCGTATCTCGTGAAATGAGCTGTACTAATTCTTCCTGTACAGAGTTAGTATCTTGATATTCATCGAGCATCACTTGATCAAATCGTTCACGATATTCCAAAGCAACTTGTGAAGGAATCACATGCTCAGGTGTAGAATCGGCATGACGTAATATATGAAGAGCGTAATGTTCTAGATCGGCAAAATCGACCCATCCTTTACGCTGTTTCTCCTGTTGATACTTTTGACTAAAACGAATTACTAATTCTGTTAATTCTTTCATCAATGGAAATGTTTCACGTAATTCTTGAGCAAACTCATCAGGAGTTCTACCGAAAAATAAATTTTTGATCTCAGCTAACGATTTTTTCGCATTTTCACGCAATTGTTTAACGGTTTCTTGTAATTGAGGATCGATTCCCTCTTTGCGTACTGCTTTTAATTTACCGAAAGCCGCGCTTTGGAAAACGGTATACAATTGCTCCCACGGCTGCACAGTCATTGCAGATTGAAGAGTATGAATCACTTCCAGATCATCTCGTAGACTATCTGCATAAGCTACAGGTCCACCCGGTAATAATGCTGTATCTATCGCTTGATGTAGCACCGCTTGAATACCTTCTAATGTCAAAGCAATATCAGTCATAATATTCTGTACCCATGACGTATTTTGCAATGAAGACCCATCGGTTACATCGAATTCAGCCGCTGTTCGCTCTAACCAGTATTCAGGCCATGGATGACTACGTGCAAAATGATAAAGGCGCTCTACCAACACCAAAGCGGCATCATCACTTCGCTCTCCACCGAACCAGTTCATTAAACGGTAAAATTGCTTATTATCACGCTCTTCTTCTTCGGTATACTTTTCTTCAAATAGTTCAGTTAACAATTCTTCCCGCAAAATATCACATTCATTAGCAGTCGCTATCCGAAACCCCGGATCTAGCGGAATCATCGAATAATAACGTTGAATAATTTCTAAACAAAAAGAATGTAGCGTCGTGATCGATGCTTGGCTTAACAAAGCCAATTGTTGACGCAAATGATCATCTTCCGGGCGACGCAATACTTCTTTGTCCAGAGCAGCACGTATACGTTGTCTCATTTCAGTTGCGGCTGCTTTGGTAAAGGTAGCTACTAACATCCGATCTACATCCATTGGATGAATAGGGTCGGTTACTTGACGAATAATACGCTCCACAAGAACAGCTGTTTTACCCGAACCTGCCGCTGCTGCAACCAGCATATTACCACCATCCAGAGAGATCGCTTTCCACTGATCATCGGTCCATGTACTCTGTTCAGGCTTAGGCATTTCATTTCTAACAGGCAAAGGTTGATCATGGTCTGCGAATAAATGATCTAGTGATTCATTATTGTCGTTATCGTTGTTATGGATCATGAAGGTGAATCTCCTTTCTGGTAGTCATGACGGTTTTGTAAAAGTTCCCATGTCTCGTTTTTGCCCGGTTTTTGCAGTAATTTATATTGATTATCTTTTAACGTTTCATCGAATTGGCAGACCGATTTGTAATCACAGTAATCACATGCTTTTTCTTGTTCTATACGATAAGGTGTAATCTGTGTTGTACCATCTGTGATCTGCGTCCCAATTTCTTGAGCCGTCTGACGCACATTACGAAGCAATTCTTGCCATTGCTCTCCTGTGGCTACTGCTGAACTGCTGTAAAATCCTCCATCTGCTTTGACAGCTACAGGAAGAATCGCAGAATATCCTTTATCCAGTTCTGTATCCATTTTGCCAATCACATCACGGTCTGCAAGAAGTAATCCTTTCATTTTGAAACGCTTGAGCATTTCTTGTTCGGATTGTTGCATACTTAGCCCGTTCCCTGCTTGTAGCATCGGATTATGCACATGGAAATAAAGAGCACCTGCCGGTTGTGCCGATTGACCTAATTGTTGTTCTGCATGAGTTAGCAATACATCCAGATACGTCAGCATTTGCAAAGCAAGTCCGTAATAGACTTCATGCAATTTGAGATCGGTTTGACTGGATTTGTAATCGATAATCCGTAGCAATAATGTATCATCACCTTCAGCGACATCTACCCGATCAATTCGTCCTACAATCTCCATCGTACATCCATTTTCAAGGGTAAAACGAAGCGGTGGCCATTGTCCATTCGGTCCAAATGCCAGCTCTAAATAAAGCGGCTCAAAATCTCCACGGCGTGCTTGCTCTCCTAACATAATCGAAGCACGACTCACAATCTCACGCAATTTACGTGAAATATAATTGTATCGTTTGGAACTGGAAAGAATCTGTCCTTGCAGACGTGGGATATGCTTATCTACAGCTTCATAAGCAATCTCTACACACTCTTCACGAGTCAATTCTCCCCATGCCCGTCCTTGCTCTTTCAGTGTAGTGGCAAGATCGGTTAATGAAGCATGGAATAACTGTCCAATATCAGGTGCTTTCAACCGATACTCTTGGCGTTCTCGCAATCGTAATCCACGGGAAGCAAAGTGAGCGAAAGGACAAGAAACAAACTGCTCCATGCCTGATACACTGGTACGTAACGTCTGCCCGTATAAATGCCGACTGGTTTCCGTTTCTAATAATTCGCCTGTATTTCTATAAAATAAAGATTGAACTAACATACTGATCTGCGGTCGCCATGCTTCACGTGCTGTATACCAATTCAATACATGCCACCATGAATCTGCAATCGTTGTTCCACGACTCCATTCCCGTAACTGTGCTATTACATGCGGTAACGTTGTAGTTGGTGTAGTCACATATCGCAAAGATTCTATATCATTAGATTGAGCAGATAATGGAGTAGTAGCAACTTGTTCTTGTAAAAAAGGAAATAATTTATGCACATTCGTAATCACTTCAGAAGGCAAAAGTCCTTTATCTTCATCATCTGTTAACGCATAACTAAGCCATAATTTGGAACTGGCTACCGTTAACGCATGATAGATCAAAAATTGCTCATTTAACAAAAGACGCTTATTCCCTGGAGACAGCTCTAAGCCACCTTCCAACATATTCGTTCGTTCTGGTTCACTCAAAATACCACTGTCTGGAAATAGTGAAGGCACAATCCCTTCATTCATGCCCAAAACGAATGCATATTTGATATCCATCGGACGAGTACGATCCATAGAACCGATCAATACCTGATCAATCGCTGGAGGCACAATCCCTAGGCGGATGCCGCTTAATCCTGTTTCCAGTAAGCCTGCAAAAGTTCCCAGATCTATAGCATCTTCTGCCATAATATCCACCATCTGATCCAGTAAATCGATAATTTCTCCATAGATCTGTATATGTTCACGCGCACGTAATGGATTGCCTTGCGCCGTGGCTGTTATACTCATATGTTCCAAATGCATCGCAATCTGACAATCTTCCAGTAGATGATACAGAGCGATACACATTTCTTTGGCATGTTTTGCTTTTTTGATTCGTTTTTCAAATCGGTACAATGGTTCCACTACTAACTGACGTGCTTGTTGCATGCGTTGTCCTTCAGCTAATTCACGTTCGCTAATTTCTTTAACTTCATCCCCCGCTTCGAGTGAAAGGCTAGGAATACCTTTCCACGGATGTCCATCTGTCCAACGTGATCCATGAATCCCAGAAGCCAACACCACATTTTCCAAACGATCAATATCTTCTGTAGTGACACGTCCATCATCTGGAAGTAATAGTCCTGTCTTGATACAGCGGAATACATCTTCATACCGCCAAAAATATTGCACAATATCCAGTGCTGAACGTATAAATTCTGCTAAAGGATGTTGTAAAATGCTACGTTTCTGATCGAGAAAATAGGGAATTTCATAGTCTTGTAGTAGTGGTGCAATAATATGTTCATAATCTGCTAATTGACGTACAAAAACCCCCATCTCTTGCCAGCGTGCACCTTCTTCGCGAGCCAAACGAATCATTTCGCGAAGCGCACTCTCCACTTCTGAACGACGATCAGAAGCAGCATACGTATGAATATCTTGACGTTCATTTACCTGCTTCACATACGGAGCTTGTTGCCAACGATGAGATGAACGATACGCATTTTCCAAATGAGCAAGCTGTGGACTGGATTGAAAACGAACAGGAACATCTATAGGATTCTCCGAAAGATTTTCAACATCTATAGTAAACGATTCATCAATCGCTGTAGCATACTGCTTTAACTTGATATACGTTGTAGCAGTCTGATGGAAAAGCTCTAGCTCATGAGGAGGCTCACCATCATAAGGACGATCCAATGTTAACGCAATCGTGACAGAATTGGCTTTTTGCAATAAAGCTGTAATAACAGCATATTCTTGTGGAGTAAAGCTATGAAACCCATCTATCCAGATATCGATATTATGCAGCACCTGTGATTCTGGAATCGCCAAAGCCAGATCTGTTAACGTATTTTCCCCATCTACATATAACCCTTGCAGATTCTGTTCAAAATCTTCATAAATACGTTGTAGATCATGTAATTTATCAATTAACAACGGTGAGCGCGCCGAAGTGGATAAACGGTCACTATATTCCGTTAACTGTTCTAATGTAATCGTATGACGCTTAAATTCATTATATAATTCGCTTAATTTGCCGATAAAACCAAACTGATCGCTAGATGTACCAAACATCCGTAGTTGCGATTGATGTCGCTGAATTAATCGATAAAGAAGCATTTTTTTACCTTCTTCACCGATCGGTGTTTTGGCACTGCCACCTACATCTTGAAGCACCCAATTAGCTAAACGTCGAAAACCGTACGTTTGTACACCTACATTTCCTTTCGATTGATTGGAACGAACAAGGGCATATTGAGCTTGAAAAGAACCCTGTTCAGGAACTAATAACAAGATAGGTGGGCCATCAGGTTGTTGTGTGATTTGATCAATAATTCGATTAGTAATAGTGGTCGTTTTGCCACTTCCAGAGCGACCTAATAAAAAATGCAATGGCATGTGAGTTCACCCTTATTTATTGTAGTATAGTCTTCACGATGCATAAAAATTGTTCCACAAGACAAGAACAAATGTTCTCTTTATTATAAAGGAATAGATGTAGATATGTAAATCCCCTCCGGTTCAACCGTACAGTGTGTACATGTTTCACAGAAGGGGATATTGTAGATCATTGCAAATGCAGTTATATATTCATCATTTGATACCGAAAAACATGAATTACAGAGCCTCAATATATCTACAATCTATAGTTTATTACACTCCAAAGCTTATATATTAACAACCGATATATAATATACAATTTCAGATAACATATAACTTTAGATTCAAAAACAAGAAATAGATTATTCAGCTCATGATATGACTTTTATAATAACGAACTTAACCTTATGATTTAAAATGTTTTGCTACGCACTTCAAAAATAGCGAATTTCAAATAATGCCCTTCTTCTACACCCAAAATTTGCGGATGATCTTTACCTGCTGCACGCCATTCAATGAGACGTAATACTTTACCCGCATCTTTAGCTGCATCTTGAATCGTCTCCAAAAATAGATCAGGACGCATATGATACGAACAACTAGCAGTGACTAGATAACCACCTTCATTTACAAGCTTCATTCCGTGTAAATTGATATCTTTATATCCACGAACAGCACCAGCTACAGCACTTTTCGTTTTGGCAAAAGCAGGCGGGTCCAAAATAACAACATCCCATGAACGTCCACCAGAAGCAGTCATCGGTTTGGACGTATCTTGTTTGCTATCTGTGCTACTACGTAATTGACGCTCATCTAATCCTTTAGCATTACGGCGCAAATAATCAAAAGCATCATCCACTACAAATTCAACACGATCTTCAAATCCATTTAAACGTACATTTTCTTTGGCACTTTCGATTGCGTGTGCTGAGATATCAAGGCAAGTTACTTTTTTGGCTCCATAATGACAAGCATGTAGCGTAAAGCTTCCTGTATGTGAAAAGCACTCTAACACATTAGCTCCATCCCAATAAGGGAAATCGACAATTTTACCATTGCGATTCATAGGCTTATGCGTCATATGCCCATCTACTTCAACTTCAGTCAGCTCAATTCCACTACGATCTCCCCAACCTAACATCAGTGGAGCAATTGAAGCACGATTTTCACGCTGATCGAAGAAATAACCTGTTTTTTGACCTTCTACAATATCCACTTCAATCAATAGACCATTTTCTGTAACCGTTACATGGCGAGGACATTCTCCATATAACACACCGGTGACTTCTTCTAGCCCTTCTAATTTGCGTACAGATACATCGCTACGCTCATAGATACCTAATGGCTGCATAACTTGTACCAATGCATCAATAATCGATTGACGACAAGCATCCATACCTAACGTCAATAACTGGACAACCAATACTTCTCCAAAGCGATCTACGATTAAGCCAGGTAAAAAGTCTGCTTCACCGTAGACTAGACGATATGCATTTTCTGTAGGCAAAAAACGATGACGATGCTTAAGACAACGAGTGAATCGCTCTACAAAAAAAGCAGTATCCATTTCTTCTAAAGGCTGATACGACACTACCCGCACTGTGATCTGAGAAGCTGGATTATAATATCCAGTTGCCAAAAAGCGCTTCTGATGCGTCAATACACTCACTAATTGCCCGGGAATAGGATCTCCTTCAACCGAAGCAATCTCATTTTGAAAAACCCACGGGTGAGCTTGTTCTAATCTTTTTTTACGCTTGGGTTGCAATATAACACTTGCCAATAGTATTCCACTCCTTCTTCTATACCTGTTTATTGTTTAAGCTCTTTATACGTTGTTAGCGCTCATTTCGCCTGTTTCATACATGATACAGGCTAGTGCTGTCATGGCAGCGGTCTCTGTACGTAAGATACGTCTTCCTAGACCTGTAGCTACTGCACCATTTGCTTCGGCTGCTGCTACTTCTTGCTCGCTGAATCCACCTTCAGGTCCGACAACAATCATGACACGAGTCACTTGATTAGAAGCATGATGATGATCTGCTGTTAACGATTGTACAAAAGGTTGAACCACATCACGAAGTTGATGCCCGTTCTCTTTCTCATAACAAAAACAGATCAAATCGTAATCTGCAAATTGCTTCAATAATTGTTTCCACGATACAGGTGATTCGACCAGTGGAACACGACTACGATGACTTTGTTCTGCTGCTTCTTTAGCTATTTTGCTCCAACGCTGAATCCGTTTTACTTCTTTACGTTCATCATATTGAACAACTGTACGTTCAGACAAAAAGGGTAGAAAAGAAGATGCACCGATCTCTGTACATTTCTGAATCACACTTTCCATTTTGTCTGCTTTGGGCAAACTCTGAGCAATCGTCACAAATAGATTAGGCTCTCCATGCTGTTCTAATGTTTCTACGATCGACGCAGTAACTACGCCTTCGGCAAGTTCTGTAATTTCAACCAATACATCTAGAGATTGACCGTTACAAGCAATCACTTGATCGCCTACACGGGATCGCATCACTCGACTAATATGACGCGCATCTTCACCAGTAATACGCACTTCTTGTTCGTCAAACTGGTCTGCGGGTACAAAATATCGCTGCATACTTCATCTACTTTCTATGTGCATTTGATAACGTGCTAACTCAAGTTAATATCATACAACTTTTAAAGGGACAGGGCTAGGTGTAATGTATCGTTCACCTGCTTCTGTCCCTTATATTAACGAATGTATACTTGTGTAACTGTCTTGATCTATCCTCCGAAAATAGTAGCCGCAAATGTATAAAAATTGCTAGCCATTCTTGCAGCAAGTTCATAAATAGGAGAAATTGTAACTGCTCGTAAAGGTTGTACAAACACTAACAATAAGAATAATAACATTGACCATTGTTCAATACGTTGTAATTTTGCACTAGCACGTGGTGGTAACCAATCACTTAAAATTCGATAGCCATCTAAAGGTGGTAAAGGAATTAAATTAAATAGAAATAGAACACAATTCATTAATACCATGTAATATACAAAATTGTCTATTGCATCGTCTATTCTAGTATTAGCAAATGACCCAATCACTCCAAAATAATTCAACATATAGTAAATAATAATCGTAATCAACGCTAATACTAAATTACTGATTGGCCCTGCCGCAGAGACAATAATCCCCATCAGACGTGGATTTTTGAAATTTTCACGAGTGACAGGTACAGGTTTCGCCCAACCAAAACCAGCAATCAATAACAAAATAATACCCAACAGATCAATATGCACCGCAGGATTAAGACTAACCCGTCCTAACAAGCGAGCAGTTGGATCGCCGAACTTATTGGCAAAATAAGCATGCGAAAATTCATGTACTGTAAATCCGATCACTAATGCCAATACGTAAAAAGGTAATACATCTAACCGTACAAATAATAAGTTGTTCAAAAAATCCATTACTTACCTCTTTCTCGCAACAAAGGCAATCCAATCTTCATCCCGATGTGCGCCTTCGATAATAAATCCGGCAGCTTCTAAAGCTTCACGAACAACATCTTCTTTATTTTTATAAATACCTGATGCGATATATACACCATCTGGTGTTAGTGCTTCATACACATCTTCAATAAATAACAAAATAATTTCAGCTAAAATATTAGCCACTACCACTTGCACAGGTAAAGTTACATTCAGCTTGGTTGTTGCATCTGCTTTGAGCACAGATAACAGATCACTTTCAAATACAGTGATCTCTTGCTCTAATCCATTCAAATGTGTATTTTCTTTGGCACTGGATACAGCTACCGGATCAAGATCAAGGGCAAGCACGCTTTTTGCTCCTAATTTGATCGCTCCAATTGCCAGAATACCTGATCCTGTACCGACATCAATAACTTCTTCTCCGCCTTTGATGACAGTCTCAAGTGTACGTAAGCAAAGTGATGTTGTAGGATGAGTCCCTGTACCAAAAGCCATACCGGGATCTAATTCAATAATCTTTTCGATATCACTTTCAGGAGTATAATCTTCCCATGTTGGCTTAATCGTTAGACGCTCAGACACACGAATAGGCTTGAAATACTGTTTCCATGCATTTGCCCAATCTTCTTCGTCTACTGTTTTGAAAGACATCTCTGCTGTACCGACTTCAATATCAAATTCATGAAGTTGTGCAATACGTACACGCACTTCTTCCATCAATGTATTCATATCCGTTTCTTCTGCAAAATAACCTTGCACCACTGCTAATCCTTCTGGAATATCATTAAGCGGAAGTTCATACCATTGTCCATATGAAGTATCACGTGGCTTATTCAGTGTACCTGATTCTTCAATCGCTACACCACCAGCTCCAGCTTCATGCAGAAAGTTGGAAATCATTTCTACTGCTTGCTCTGTTGTATGTATAGTTAATTCATGCCATAACATTATTCATTTCCCCCTAATAGTGAAACATACGTACGATTTATTGTACTACATCTGGACTGAACAATTCAAAATTCTCTTTCATACCTTGTAAATGCCTGAATGAAAAGCCCGGCTCATAAAGAACCGGGCTTTCTATTTAGACATGTTAGCACTTAATCACCGCGGAAAGCACGTTTTACACGATCAAAGAAAGATTGCTCATTTTCATGAGTATGCTCACCATTAAGCGCTCCAAATTGACGAAGTAAATCTTTTTGCTCTTCGCTTAGATTGCTTGGTGTAACCACAACTACCTTAATATGTTGATCCCCTTGACCTACACCACGTAGACGAGGAACACCTTTTCCTTTAAGACGGAAATACGTTCCTGTTTGCGTACCCGCAGGGACTTTGATTTTCACTTTTTCATTCAATGTAGGAACTTCGATCTCATCACCCAAAGCAGCTTGAGCAAATGTAATCGGAATTTCACAGTAAATATCATCATCTTCACGTTCGAAGAAATCATGCGGTTTAACGCGGAATACGATATATAGATCACCTGGAGGACCTCCACGTGAGCCACCTTCGCCTTCACCGTTAACTCGCATTTGTGCGCCATCATCTATACCCGCTGGAATGCGAACATTAATTTTGCGTTGTTTTTGTACACGACCTGTACCGCTACAAGTATTACATTTCTCTTCAATGATTGTACCTGTACCTCCACAGTTAGAACAACTGCGACGGTTGACCATACGACCGAATGGTGTATTTTGTACTACTTCTTCTTGGCCACTACCATGACATACAGAACATGTTTTAGGTTGAGTTCCTTTTTTGGCACCTGTTCCATTACATGTATCACAATTTTCACTACGGTTAATTGTAATATCTGTTTCTTTACCGAATACCGCTTCTTTAAATTCAATGGTCATCGTATATTGTAGGTCATTACCACGTTGTGGAGCGTTCGGATCACGCTGTCTTCCACCGCCACCAAAGAACATATCGAAGATATCGCCGAATCCTCCGCCACCTGCTGAGAATCCGCCTCCGCCCATACCTTGGTTCGGATCGACATGACCAAATTGATCATATTGAGAACGTTTAGAAGAATCGCTTAATACATCATAAGCTTCTTTAACTTCTTTAAACTTCGTTTCTGCATCTGCTTCTTTGTTTACGTCTGGATGATATTTACGGGCTAGCCCACGATATGCTTTTTTAATTTCATCATCGGAAGCACTTTTGCCTATACCCAGTACTTCATAATAATCGCGCTTATCTGCCATCGTTCCACCTCGACTCCTTGTCATATAATCGTATCAATCTCACACAGTATTCAAGTGTATCCTTATAAACAAACGAAAGTCAAAGCACGGGATGCCCCGGCTTTGACCTTCCCACTTCATAAATGTTATTTATTCCGTGCTGTGGTATAGATATTTTGCTTTGCAAAAATCTTTCTCTTATTACACTTTGTTGCACTTATAATGCCAAGTGCTATTACTCTTTATCTTTTTTCTCGTCTTCGTCAACCACTTCGTACTCAGCGTCAACAACGTTATCTTTTTGAGTTGTTGTGCCTTCAGCACCTTCAGCTGCTTGACCTTCTTGTGCAGCTTGCTCATACAATTTAACAGCAAGAGCTTGAGCCACTTCGCTTAGCGCTTCTGTAGCAGATTTGATTGCTTCTACATCGTCGCCTTCCAAAGCAGTTTTCAATGTTTCTTTCGCTGCATTTGCTTTTTCAACTTCAGCCGCATCTGCTTTTTCGCCAAGATCTTTGATTGTTTTTTCAACAGAGTAGATCAATTGGTCACCACTGTTTTTAACTTCAACCAATTCTTTACGTTGACGATCTTCGTCAGCATGAAGTTCAGCATCTTTCATCATGCGTTCAACTTCATCATCGCTCAAACCGCTAGAAGAAGTGATCGTGATTTTTTGGCTCTTACCTGTGCCTTTATCTGTAGCAGACACGTTAACAATACCATTCGCATCGATATCGAAAGTAACTTCGATTTGCGGTACGCCACGAGGAGCAACAGGAATATCACCCAACATGAAACGACCCAATGTTTTGTTACCTGCTGCCATTTCGCGTTCACCTTGAAGGACATGGATTTCTACGCTTGTTTGGTTATCAGCATATGTGGAATATACTTGTGATTTACTTGTAGGGATCGTTGTATTACGCTCGATCATTTTGGTAAATACGCCACCTGCTGTCTCAATACCAAGAGACAATGGAGTTACATCCAACAAGACAACGTCTTTAACGTCACCAGTCAAGACACCTGCTTGTACAGCAGCACCCAATGCTACAACTTCATCCGGGTTAACGCCTTTATGAGGATCTTTACCTGTTAATTTTTTAATTGCTTCTTGTACAGCTGGAATACGTGTAGATCCACCAACCAATACAATTTTATCGATTTCGCTAGCGCTTAGACCAGAGTCTTTGATCGCTTGACGAGTAGGTCCAAGTGTACGCTCAACCAATGGAGCAGCTAATTCTTCGAATTTAGCACGAGTTAAGTTTACTTCTAAATGCTGAGGTACGCCATCTACAACAGTGATAAACGGAAGAGAAATGGTTGTTGTTAATACACCAGACAATTCTTTTTTCGCTTTTTCAGCTGCATCTTTTAGACGTTGTACTGCTGCTTTATCTTTGCTCAAGTCCAAGCCTTGATCTTTTTTGAATTCACTTACCAAATAGTCGATAACCACTTGGTCAAAGTCATCACCACCAAGGTGATTGTCACCACTGGTTGCTTTTACTTCAAAGAATCCGTCGCCTAGTTCAAGGATCGATACGTCAAACGTACCGCCACCAAGGTCATAAACAAGGATCGTTTGATCTTCTGATTTCTCCAAACCGTAAGCTAAAGCTGCTGCTGTAGGCTCGTTGACAATACGTAGTACTTCAAGACCTGCAATTTTACCAGCATCTTTAGTAGCTTGACGTTGGCTATCGTTAAAGTAAGCAGGAACAGTGATAACGGCTTGAGTTACTGTTTGACCCAAGTATGCTTCTGCATCTGATTTTAATTTTTGCAAAATCATTGCTGAAATTTCTTGTGGGCTGTAGCTTTTCTCATCGATCGATTCTTTGTGATCTGTACCCATATGACGTTTGATAGAGCTGATAGTACGGTCAGGGTTAGTGATGGATTGACGTTTTGCTGTTTCACCAACAATACGCTCACCGTCTTTTTTGAAACCTACAACAGAAGGAGTTGTACGTGCACCCTCTGGATTTGGGATAACGACAGCTTCGCCGCCTTCCATTACTGCTACACATGAATTTGTTGTACCTAAGTCAATACCAATTACTTTACTCATCGTAAAACTTCCTCCTAGCATCTATTTAATATATTTTTAAAATGTTGGTAATTATCAATGTACAAAAAGAATATAGCCAATTAAAAGTTTGTATTAGCTACTTACTTTAACCATTGCCGGGCGAAGTACTTTATCTTTCAGTACATAACCTTTTTGTAATTCTTCAACAACGATACCTTCTTCATGCTCGTCAGACTCAACTTGCATTACGGCTTGGTGAAGTTCAGGGTTGAATGGTTGCCCTACAGCGTCCATTTGTGTCAAGCCTGCTCCTTTAAGCACTTCGTCTAATTGACGGAAGATCATATCAATACCTTTGTTAAATGATTCCAACTCAGGGCTTTCTGGCTTAGTTGCCATTGCGCGTCCAAAGTTATCAACAACCGGAATCAACTCGGTAATCAATTGCTCGGAAGCATATTTCGCCAAGTTTTCTTTTTCTTTCTGTGTACGACGACGGAAGTTATCAAAATCCGCTTGAGCACGTAGAACACGTTGTGTCTGCTCGTCTAGTTGCGCCTGTACACGTTCTAATTCAGCTTTGGATACCATTTCATCAGAACCCATATCGGCTGTTGTAGAACCTTCTGTTGCCTCAGGAGCAGGTACTTCCCTCTCTACCGCTTCAGTTTCTGTATGATTAACCGGGATTTCTTGCTCCGATTGATTATTTTCTTGAAAGGATTGCTCTTTATTCAAGATTGTTCACCTCCTTAAAATACTTAAATACAGATCATTATTTATATTGAAATAGTATCTACTAACGATACCAGTGATTCAAAATTTTAGTCATATCACGAGATAACACATTTAAAATACCGATTACTTTGGCATATTCCATTCGTGTAGGTCCCAGTATACCAATCGTTCCTAACGATTCGCCATTCACTTCATACGTAGCTGTAATCAGACTACAATTTTCAAACGCTTCATGTCGATTCTCTGTACCTATACGTACTTGAATACCATTTGGTGCCGAAGCTTCTGTAATTATTTTGGAAAGTGTCGGTGTTTCTTCTAACAAATCAAGAATACTTTTCACTTTATCCATATCTTTGAATTCCGGTTGGATCAGCATATTGGTTGCACCGCTCAAGAAAATCTTCTGTTCTTGATCTTGATCAAATGCAGCATTCAGTGTGCTCATTACTTCTTCATAATGATTCATATGGCGCTGCATCTCTTCACCAATTTCGGAAAAGATACGTGATTTTAATTTATACAGAGGCACACCAATCAATTTGCTATTTAGTAAGTTGACGACTTGTTCCAAATCGGAAACAGCTACACCTTCTGGAATACTGATTTTACGATTTTCAACTTGTCCGGTATTCGTAACTATAATCGCAAGTGCCGTCTGGTCATCCAGTGAGATTAACTGAAAATGACGTAATGATGTATTAAACACTTCAGGCCCTAATAGAATCGAAGTATAGTTTGTCATATGGGACAAAACCATCGCAGCATGTTGTATAACCTGCTCTGCTGCTGTTAATTTCTCTGTAAAAAATTGTTTGAGTTCTTTAACATCTGAAGCGCCTACCGGTTGAAAAGGAGTCAGATGATCCACATAATAACGATATCCTTTATGAGAAGGAATACGTCCAGCTGAAGTATGCGGCTGTTCTAGAAAACCTAACTCTTCTAGATCCGCCATTTCATTCCGAATCGTAGCCGGGCTGTATTGCACATCGCCACGCTTGGATATACTACGGGACCCGACAGGCTCTGCCGAACGAATATAATCATCCACTATCGCATTTAGAATCATCTTTTGACGCTCGGTTAACATGTAGTTCCCTCCTTCTAAACATATCCAGTTTGATATCAATCCAAGTTCATTCTGCTCTATCATCGTTAGCACTCAATCAACATGAGTGCTAACGACTAATACAAAAATACCAAACTGACTCGATTATTGTCAAGTTAGTTTGGCTGATTTTTAATATATATTTGATGAATATGCTTACTTTTTTTGATTATACGGCAATAACTTTCAACACAGCAATTTCATCGCAGCAATGTTGTTTGGGACAATGCACACAATCCGTCCATACCTTTTCAGGGAAAATGCTGGTATCTACGACTTCAAATCCATTCTTTTTGAAAAAAGAAACTTCATACGTTAATGCCATCACTTTAGGCAATTTTCTAGCTGCTGCATGTTCAAGCAGAGTATCGACTAACTTTGAACCTATTCCTTGACCTTTATGTCCATCTGAAATACCCAACGAACGAATCTCAACCAAATCTTTGCCTAATTGACAAAGTGATCCACAACCGACTAATTCATTATCGATTTCAGCGACAACAAAATGTCTCAATTGACGTTGCAATGCCTCACGAGAACGGGGAAGCATAATCCCTTGCTCGGCATAACCTGCAATCATCTGATACAGTGGCTCTACATCTTCAAGTACTGCTGCTCTACAAGTAACTACGGCAGGCATATAGCTTTCCTCCTCATGAGGTAATGCGGATCAATCGGTATAATTTAGCGATTTTCTTATCATCCGTATAACCGTTTCATTTTTTAGTTTAGATTTTCATTCATTTATTTTTAAAATAGCTTTGATTTGAAATAGAAATATTTATTTGAATTTGGTTTGTAAACTGTAGCTATTATGCTACAAATTTGAATCTTATAAGAGAATACGTATAAATATACATTAAGATGAATGATATTTCAATAGATTTTTAGAAGAAAAAGATATAAATATTATCGGACAAACACTCTATTTTTCTTTATAGCTAAATTCTTTATATTCTACCTATTTCGAGATGATGTTCATATTTTCTATATTAAAGCGTAGATATACAAGTATTTTCTTTGTATCCTTGCTTATGCTTTTGCTATACTTGTACAACAGACTTCAAATGAATGTAATAGGTTATATACCATTTAACCAAATGAGTACTAATTATTCATGTCACTGCATAATTTTTATGTTATTTTCGATTTTATGATCTACTTTTATGTAAAATACAAACAAAAAACCTGAAGAATTTCTCTTCAGGTTCTTAATTTAATGAATATTATTTTGCAGTTTCTGCTTCTTGTACTAGACTGCCTACAAATTCACCGAACACATCATTACCAAACAGCAGACCTTTTTCGCTTAATTTATACCCTTCTGCTGTAGGTTCTATCAATGCTAGACGTAACAATTTCTCAATTTGTGGGCGGAAAATATCATCTAGCTGTGCTCCGTTAAATTGACGAACAAAGCGTTCTTTGGAGACACCTTGTAATAACCGCAGACCCACCATCATAAAGTCTTCCATTGCTTCTTCACGATCCACTTCAAAATGTTCTAATCGTGGTAAGCCTTTCATAGCCGCTTCATTGTAAGGATTCACGCCTTTAATATTCATATGACGCTTACCTCCTACATAACCATGTGCTCCTGCTCCAAGACCGTAATAATCTTCATTATGCCAGTACGTAGTATTATGCCGACTACTATAACCCGGTTTGGCAAAGTTACTGATTTCATACTGCTCGTAACCGGCTTTTTTCATCCGCTCCATCAGAAGCAAATACATATTCAACTCATCATCTTCATCAGGTAAAGGAAGTTGGTTTTTTTGGAACATGGTATGGAACAATGTGTTTTCTTCCACTTTTAAGCTATAAATTGAATAATGAGGCAAATCCAATTCTAGCGCACGATCAATACTGTACGACAGCATCTCAAGTGTCTGATTCGGCAAACCAAACATCAAATCAATCGATAGATTATTTAGCCCCACTTTACGTGCATTTTCCAGACTGCGATACACATCATCAATATTATGAATACGTCCGATACCCGTTAACAGCTCATTTTGAAAAGCCTGTACGCCAAAGCTTACTCGATTGACGCCGCCTGCTTTCATGATTGCCATTTTTTCCAAATCCGTTGTACCTGGATTGGCTTCCATCGTAAATTCTATATTTTCTGACCAATTTGGAAAATGCTTACGGATCGATTGTAAAAAGTATTCCATTTCATCGTTTTTGAGAACGGTTGGTGTTCCGCCGCCGACGAAAATCGTATCAATGACTCCGGGTGGAGTCTGTTGTACTGTATATTCCATCTCACGTTCTAACGCCCGTAAATAATCCATTACCGGCTGATCTTTAAGAACATAAGAATTAAAGTCGCAGTAAAAACACTTATTGGTGCAAAAAGGAATGTGCATATAGATCGCACGGGGCGCGTCGTTTTGTACATTACTATTCATGACTCTTTTCCTCCCCGTTTGTGGATAGTTGGTAGTGCCCAGCACTTATGGTGCCAATTGCTAGGACAAAAGGGAAAGCCTTGCGGCTCTCCCCGAATGATCCTAGTATTGCAGTTGTGGTAAAAAAACTAAACGAACGTAAGATATTTTGCTTTGCAAAAATCACTTTTGATTCAAATAGAGAAAGTCACGCTTATATTGCCAAGCGCTTTAATCATCAATTTTCAGTACTGCCATAAATGCTTCTTGAGGCACTTCGACATTACCGACTTGTTTCATCCGTTTTTTACCTTCTTTTTGCTTGTCTAGCAATTTACGCTTACGTGAAATGTCACCGCCATAACATTTAGCCAATACGTTTTTACGCATCGCTTTAACGGTTTCGCGGGCAACAACTTTGGTTCCTACTGATGCTTGGATCGGAATCTCAAACATTTGGCGAGGAATCAATTCACGTAATTTTTCACAAATAATCCGTCCACGATGATAAGCACGCTCACGGTGAACGATAAAGGACAAGGCATCAACTTGCTCGCCGTTTAGCAAAATATCCATTTTTGCCAAGTTCGACTTACGATATCCAGACACTTCATAATCAAATGAAGCATATCCTTTAGTACTTGATTTCAATTGGTCAAAAAAGTCATATACGATCTCTGACAAAGGTACTTGGTACGTAATCGTTACACGTGTAGTATCCAAGTATTCCATGTTGATAAATTCGCCACGCTTGTTCTGACACAATTCCATGACTGTACCTACATAATCATTCGGTACAATAATAGATGCTTTCACATAAGGCTCTTCTACATATTCGATTTTACCCACTTCTGGATAGTTCGAAGGGTTATCAATCGTCATGACATCGCCATTGGTCAATGTTACTTTGTAAATAACACTTGGAGCCGTTGTAATCAATGGAATATTGAACTCACGCTCAATACGCTCTTGAATAACATCCATATGCAGAAGTCCTAAGAATCCACAACGGAATCCAAAACCTAATGCACTTGAAGATTCAGGCTCAAAACTTAGCGATGCATCATTTAATTGCAATTTTTCCAACGCTTCACGTAGATCGATATAATCGGATGATTCGATTGGATACAATCCGCAATATACCATCGGATTGATTTTACGGTAACCTGGTAAAGGTTCTAGCGTAGGATTTTTAGCATCGGTTACCGTATCACCGACACTGGTATCGCCAACTGTTTTGATCCCGGCAACGATAAATCCTACATCTCCAACATTCAATTCATCGACTATCGCCATACGTGGCATAAATGCCCCTACTTCGATAACTTCGAATTCTTTTCCTGTTGCCATCATTTTAATTTTGGAACCTGATTTGATTTTGCCATTAATGACACGAATATAGACAATAACGCCTTTATACGGATCATAATGAGAATCGAAAATCAATGCTTTAAGCGGCTCATTCGGATCACCTGTAGGTGCAGGAACTTTTTGTACAATCTGCTCTAAGATGTCTTTAATCCCGATTCCTGCTTTGGCAGAAGCCAGTACAGCATCGCTTGTGTCCAGTCCAATAACATCTTCTACTTCTTTCTTCACCCGTTCAGGATCAGCACTAGGAAGATCGATTTTGTTGATGACTGGCAAAATTTCTAAATTGTTATCTAACGCTAAATACACATTAGCTAACGTCTGAGCTTCGATACCTTGCGCCGCATCGACGACAAGCAAAGCGCCTTCACAGGCTGCCAGACTACGAGATACTTCATACGTGAAATCGACGTGTCCCGGTGTATCAATCAGATTCAGCAGATACTCCACACCATCATCTGCTTTGTACACAAGACGAACGGCTTGTAATTTGATCGTGATTCCACGTTCACGTTCCAAGTCCATTTGATCAAGTACTTGTGCTTGCATCTCACGCGAAGTGAGCGCGCCTGTATATTCCAAAATACGGTCAGCCAAAGTGGATTTACCGTGGTCTATATGCGCAATGATTGAGAAATTACGAATTTTTTGTTGTCTTACTGACATATCAGTCATGCCTTACCCCCAACACAAGCCTGAAATATACTGCTGATTATTGAAAAAAATCAACAATCCCATTAATCCATTTATTATAGCAGTTGAGCGATTTTACAGCAATCCCACATCTCAAATATCATTGACTATAGTCAATAATGGTATTGCATTTGATTAGGGTACATGATAGAATATTTAAAGTTGTGAAGAATACGTATATGCTCTACAGGAGGTGAATGTAATTGCCTAACATTAAATCCGCGGTGAAACGTGTAAAAACTAATGAAAAACGTCGTATGTTGAATGCTTCTCACAAGTCTGCTCTTCGTACAACAGTTAAAGCTGCTGATACTGCACTTGTGAATACTGATGTAGAAGCTGCAAAAGCTGCTGTAATGGCCGCTTCTAAGAAGCTTGATAAAGCTGCTACTAAAGGTCTTGTCCACAAAAATGCGGCTGCTCGCAAAAAATCTCGTTTGGCTAAAAAACTAAACGCGATTTCTAGCCAAGGCTAAATTTCGTGCAACAGATTGTTGAATGTATTCACAATCTGCATATAATAAACCCCTGCATCGGCCATTCCGAGCAGGGGTTTATTTTGTTAGTTTGCTAGGGTGAGCTTGGGATACTGATACTATCCATGCACATCTACTTTTTATATTTACCAAAATATGATTGTAACAAAAAAAGGCTGCACCACAGATAATATACATTCTGGGTAAGCCTTTTTTGTGTGAAATAAGATAAATTTATGATAAACAGTAGTGCCTACCTCAAAAGGATCAAGCTCCTAAACGCAACAAAAACATTTCTAACCCTAATACTTTGTCAATCGCGCCTGTTTTCATCTGATAATCCAATCTACCCAAATGTGCTAAAATCGAGCGTAATTTCTGACTATCAAATTTACGAGCTTGTTCACCGGCTAACTTAACGACATAAGGATGTAGGCTCAGTTGAGAAGCCATCTGTTGTTGCGAATAATTCTGCACCGCTAGCTCTTTCACCTGCAACATAATCCGAAATTGACGAGCAATCAGAGCCGCAATCTTGATCGGTTCTTCACGCTGTTTCAGTAGATCATAAAAAATAGTCAATGCTTGTTCTAAACGAACAGCTGCAATCTGTTCTACTAAAGCAAACACATTTTGCTCTGTACTGCGCGCAACAAGGTGCTGTACATCTTCTACCGTGATGACACCGCCTTTGCCAGCGTGTAAGCATAACTTGTCCATCTCGGCAGCTAGAATACCCAATCCAGTACCCGCAGACTGTACAAGTGCTTCTGCGGCTGTTGTAGAACATTCGCATTCTAACTTTTTGGCATGACGAATCAACCATTGTAACAATTCATCTGCACCCATTGGTTGAAAAGGCAATATACATGCTGATGATGATTTAAGCGCTTTGACAATTTTTTTGCGCTCATCTAACTTTTCGCCCTGTACCCAAAAAATAATAATGCTATATTCAGCGGGGTGTTCCATGTAGCGAAGTAAAGAATCGATGCGATGCTCGATTTTGGTATCTTTGCCTGCTGTTAGTACAGAAGAATCTCTGACAATCATTACTTTACGAGGCACCATAAAGGGAATCTCTTCTGCTTCTTCGATAACGGTCTCTAGCGGTGTTTCTGCAAGATCATATTGAGCTAGAGCAAAATCTTTATGCTCGGGTTCAATTAATTGCGAAGTTGCAAAATCAATAAACTCACGAATACGATATTTTTCATTGCCATAACATACATAAATAGCGGCTGGATTATTATTTTTAATTTCTTTACTTGCTGTTTTTAAGTCCATCTTCCGTCCCCCCCAAGTTCGTCCTTTTTATTTTAACGGAAAAAGGAGCGTACGACAAAGAACTTTCCTAAATACTCGGAAAGTTCTTAATTTACACTTGTTATCATGTACATTGATGTTATTGAAGTCCAGCTGTAGAAAGTTTATACCATTTGGTTTTGCCTTCTTTAGCTACTTGATAATTAAATGCTTTGCCGTCTTTAGTCCATTGACCATTTAACCAGGTACCATCAATTGTAGCTGTAGCAACAACTGTGCGACCATTAATATTGTTTTTGGATAGGCTATCCAATCTCAACGTATTAGATGTAGTTAATACAACTGCAAATTGCGAAGTGGGAGATACCCATTCTTGCTCTTGCTGTATGGTATTGGTACTAAATGAACGAAGCTTATCGTCTTTAGGTTTAGCATCTGTTTCTGGTGCTATACTATACGTTTTTGGTGCAACATCACTATCGGATGTATCCGGTGTAGTACTAGAAGCATTATCTTTAGACGATGAACTATCTTTGGACGAACTATCATCTGCACTTGATTTGGGTGCTACTGTAGATGAAGATTCATCGTTATTTGCTGTACTTGGGGTAGTGCTGTCTGACGATTTGGAACTGTTCGAAGAACTACTATCTGTTGTTCCTGAATCGGTTCCTGTTGCAGATGATGATTCGCTTGTGCCACTACTATCGGTATTCGGCGCAATTTCTTGCTGTTTCATCAACTGATCTTGATTACTGCTTGGGTCACTGCTCGAACTCGGCGGACTTGCTTCTGGTCCAGTCTGGGAACTTGCTGGAGGATTGCCTCCCTTGTTGCCTGAAGAAGGAGTGCTTTCCTGGCTAGTGCCTGTACCTGTATCAGGAGTCGCTTTATCTGGCGGTGTCGCTTGTGAATCTAGTGTTCCACTGTCAGGCACCGTAGTTTCTGGTGATTGATCCGACTGTGATTGTGTATTACTTTCAGGTGAAGTTGTTGATTCAGGCGTATTTGTTACAGGTGCTTGTAAGGTAGCATCTTGTTCAGCATTGGATTTCGCTGCGCCTTTTTCTTGCTCTGCTGCTTGTTGTTCCATACTGATACTGGTTGGTGCTTGTCCTGCATCTGAAAGTGTTTTGGGTTCGTATGTTGCAATCGACACTCCAAGAATAACACCAGCAGCGACTAGCCCACCGATCGTACGTACAGGCAGACGATCTCTCCAAGAACTTCGCTGTCTACGACGTTCAGTGAATTCATCTTTACTTTCATGTTGCGGTTCCATAATGCCGATATCAGAAGCAATCTCAGCACGACGTTCTGCATCGATATCATCTAAAGTAGGCAATATAGAATCGACTAGACTAAACCGGGGCTTAACATCTGGTAATTTCTCAAGCTGTAAAGATAAAGCGCTCATTATTCGAAATGTATCCGCATCATCAGGATTATTATCGATATGGCGGAACAGGATATCAGCATCTTCCTCGCTTAGATCACCGTCCAAATAGCGGTTCATCCATTCTTCCGCTACTTCACGTTTCATCCAGTCACTCCTCCTTTCTCATAATCTGCAAGCAGACTCTGTAATTGTTGACGGGCACGAAACAAATACGATTTCACAGTATTCAATGGCAAATCAAGACAATCTGCTATTTCGTTATAGGATAAATCTTGAATATAACGGAGTACAATCACGGTTCGGTGATGCTCTGGTAGTTGATTAATCGCTTCGCGTACATCTTCTGATGTATAAGCACGCATAACATCATGCTCTACATTATCGCGACCTTCAAAAATCATTTCATGTTCATCGATCGAGACCGTTGGTTTGTTACGTCTAAATTTATCAATACATACATTTGTCACGATTCGTTGTACCCATGTTTTAAATTGTGCTTTTTCTTCATAGGAACCGATTTTGGTATAAATACGGATCAAAGCTTCCTGAGCCGCGTCTAGAGCATCTTGTTCATTATTTAAAATGTAATATGCCGTTTTGTAGACATGATGTTCTATCTCTCTTAATAGGGTGATTAGAGCATCCCGGTCTCCCGCTTGGGCGGCCTTGATGAGTCCCTGCTCCACCACGGAGGATCCCCCTCTCCTTACAACTATTCAGACGTAAAGAGTTGCCTAATAGTTGCAGTTATTTTCAAATTAATTTTAATTAATTGATTCATTTGAATAATTAGTGGTCTACGCGCTTTATCTTGCATTACGGAAAGATGTGAACTCTGGTGTTATAAAGATTTACCCTATGTAGGATTCATCCGAATCGAATGTCAAGATGTAAACGGTTCAAGACTGTATTTAGAATAACAGAAACACTTGTATTCGTCATCCCGACAGTTAGTATGGATTAGAATACACGTCTAAAGAAAGGCTGTAATGGAGGATTAAGGTAAAGGAAACATCACTCGCTCTAACATGTCTCCATCGGGTGTCACTTGAATCTGTATTTCTCCTTGCAGATCTGTACGAGCAACTTCCGAGTCTACTTGCTCTATCCGTTGCAATACTTCTTCTGTAGGATGACCGTAGGTATTTGTAGCTCCTACTGAAATGACAGACAAATGGGGTTGCCAGTAGTGTAACCATTCACTAGAAGACGATGTTTTGCTACCATGATGACCAATTTTGAGCACATCAATAGGAAATGTCGATTCGGTTCGTGATGCTGCAAACGCTGAGTTAGATTCAAACGTAGACGACTGCTGAAGATGATATAATATGCCTTGCTCTTCTGCTTGATCAGCGTCTCCTGTAAATACAAAGTTACGCTTATTCATGGTCAGCAAAAATACAACCGAATAATGATTTTGATTTTCTTCACGTGGTAATCCTTTGAGCTGATTATTCTTTCCTTGATGTAATGATTCAGGAGCTAAAAAGGTCAATGTAGTCTGATCGTCGATCTGTAATTCACTACCCGGTGTAGGTGTAATTAAAGGAATCTGTTGATCTAATAGCGTCTTCATCAATGGATTCAAGCTATCTCCATCTGGCAATGTGCCATTAAAAATAAAATGATTAACCGGAATCTGCTTCACTACAGCAGGTAATCCTCCTGCATGGTCATGATCGCCATGTGTTAAAAGAACCGCATCTAATTGATGTATCCCTCGCTTTTTGAGCAATGGAACCAGTAGCTTATTACCAATCTCATACGGATTTTTGCGTTTTCTCCATTCTTGTCCCGGACGTTCAAATGTCATTGTACCGCCACCATCCACCAAGATCTGCTTTCCTTGTGGAGTCGTAATCAAAATACTATCGCCTTGCCCTACATCTAAATATTGAACGATTCCGTTACCTGAAGTGGTCGGCTGAATATAACCATAGATGATCAAAATAGTGACTAAACATCCACTGATCCAACAAGCGATATATCTTCGCTTGATCCATGGAGATTGATAAGATACGGCATGCCATTTAGAATGTATAGTCTTTAAAGGCTGTGTGATTGCAGATTGTAGATCCGTTGAATGATCCGAAGAATCAGCATGTGCTGACTGTTCTCGAAATTTCCACTGTATAATACTTTGATTACAGCGCAATCCTATATAAAGCAGTACGTAATATAATAAGATCCATAACATAGAAGGCGAATACCAGATCGTTAACATGCCGGGTATAACATCGATCCAATCTACCAGATGAAATGTCCATGTGTTGATCCATGAGACTCCATTTCCAAGACTATTCGCTATAGGCAACCATACATAACTAAGAGCAAGTACGATAGATCCGATCGGCAATACAATCAAGCTTACAATCGGAACCAAGATGAAGTTAGCCACCGAGGATAATATAGAAAACTGATTAAAATAATAAATGGTTAAAGGAAACGAGATCAGCTGTGCTACCCATGTTACAGCTATCGCTCCTGCCCATTTGGACGGTATCTTTTGAAGTAAAGGTTGAACTAAAGGCACAAAAATAATTAATCCCGCTGTTACGATAAAAGATAATTGAAAGCTCACATTCAGCAAATAATAAGGTTCATAGATTAACATTCCTATACAAGCAGCACATAGTATATGCAGTCCATCTTTGAGGATGCCACGGCTAAGTGCATATAGACCAATCATGCCCATAATACCTGCACGGACAGCAGATGGAGAAGCTCCTGTTAATAAGACATAGATAGGAAGAAGCACAATCACAATCAAACAAGCCCGTTCTCTGGTCACTCTCATCTGGCGTAACAGCCATAATAAAATAGCTGTATAAATGGCTACATGCAATCCAGATATTGCCAGAATATGCGTTAATCCTTGTCTGGAAAAAGAAGCAAATGTTTCAGGATCCAGATCACCCGAGTCTCCGATCAACAATCCTTTCATATATCCGCGATCATGATCATCAAATAATGCATCAATGCGTGCTCCAAGATCCGCTCGAACCTGATCGTTATAACGCAGCAGTTCCCATTTCCATTGTGTTATTTTGGATAATGGCAATGTCGTCTTTTCCAGTGAATGGGCACCTTTTGTGCTAATGATCCAATGGACGTATTGTGTACGTAGATAATCTCTGTAGTTAAACGTATTAAAATTACGAGCTTCTCCGGGTACTTTCCATACACCTTGAATCTGTATCTGATCTCCTCGTTGCCACAAAGCCGCTGTTTGCAATTCGGATTCTTTTGCTAATTTGAGTTGAATTCTTACTTTTTCTGGTGTAGCCAGTGATTGATCTTTTTGAAAATGATATGTATTCATCAAAAAAGTAACTAGATCACCATCTATTTTGATAGGGCTAATAATGATACCACTACTTTGAACCGGTTGATCGATCATCTGTGATGCTTGAACTTGAAGGGTAGAAGGGATTCTGCTGATATTATTCACTTCATTCCAGTGCCAGTAAAGTAGCGCAATCAACATAACAGAACCTAGAATAATGATCGAACGTCGATTTTCCGGTAATAACAGATAACTTGAGCATAAAATCAGACTTAACCCTGCAAGTACCCACCCTATATATTCACTGGTTAGACAAGCGATCATACTGCCTCCAACCCATACTGCACATAATGCGACAAGTGGACGTGTTTGCAATCCTGTTCTCTCCGTTCTTGATTTATTGTGTTCAAAAGAACTATTTTTCAAGACCATCTCGCCCTCTACGCACAAAAAAAGAACCATTACCTGTATAAGTTCACACGCATCTTCAACAGATGTGGTGTACTTACAAGATAATGGTTCTTCCATATATCGTTCCCTAATTTGCGATGAGGGCAGATGAATCTTATGAAATTAGCTGATCACTGTGGTGTCAGGTGGTGGATTATAATGATCCAACTGACGGAAAATAATGCCTTTTTGCTTCATCATAGCTGTCACTTTACGTGTATCTTTGGGATAAGGACGATAATAGACGATCTCGATAATCCCACTATTGGCTAACATATTCGCACATGTCCAGCACGGTTCGTCTGTAACATACACTACTGAACCTTCACGGTCAGCACGATCGGTAAAAAGGAGTAAATTCTGTTCGGCATGAATGGTGCGAATACAACGTTGCTTTTTGACCATTGTTTCTACACCATCCACTTTGACCAGTTCTACTTCTTCTGAGATCATACAACCATCTTCAGAACAATCCGGTACACCCATCGGTGCTCCATTATATGCGGTACCAAGTAACTTTTTCCCTTGTACTAAGACTGAACCGACATGACGACGCGGGCATCGTGAACGTGTCGAGACCATATGAGCAATATCCATAAAATACGTATCCCAATCTTTACGTACCAATCTTACTCCCCCTTATATCCCCTAAAGCTGTACATAAGGCAACATCTTCGCTAACATTTTGCTACCGATTCCTTTGACATTATCCAATTCATTGACACTGCCAAAAGCTCCATGTGTATTCCGATAATCGATAATCGCCTGTGCTTTCTTTTCCCCGATGCCAGGTAATTCAGTCAGTTCCGACAAACTGGCACGATTAATGCTAATCCGACCATCTTGCACACTAGCAGATGACTCAACCGTCGTTGATACAGGTTCAGTCTGCGGTGAGCTTGAACCTGTAGACGCTGCTGAGTTCATTGAAGTTGTGGTGGATCGTTTCTCACGGGTAGAAGCAGGTTCAGTTGTGATACCCTCAGCAGCTACCTCAACCGCACTCTCTTTGAGAGAAGCTGTTGCAGAAGTCGGTTCATCTCTGGAACGATCTCCTAAGTTGATTGGTGTAGCTATTGATTCTTGTGAAGCAGAATCTTTCGTTTTGGGAGCAACTGTCTGATCTTCTGTAAGTGAAGCTTGTGCTTGTTCATTTAAAGCTGTCCATTTCGTTTCTTGATCACTGGATTGTAAAGTGCCGAACCCAATCAATCCTACACCAAGTACAGCGGACACTACCGCTGTCCATATGATATCCCGTCTCATAATTACACCTCTGCCGTCGGGACTCCAGTACATTACCGGAATCCCGGTAATAGACTCCCATCGCATAGGAGATTAAACGATTTTACTGTTAAATCAATTCATCCTATCGTAGTTAATCTATTCACTGGTTCGTGATTAGTTAGCTACAATATTTACTAATTTCCCAGGTACAGCAATGACTTTACGAACGGTTTTACCTTCGATAGCTTGTTGCACGGTTTCTAAAGACAATGCCGATTCTTCCATGGCTTTGGCATCCAAGTCTTTTGCAATTTTGTTACGTTGTACAATTTTGCCGTTCACTTGAATCACAATTTCCACTTCAGATTCTGTTGTCCATTGCTCATCAAATGTAGGCCATTCCACATACGTAATACTGCCTTCATGACCCAAACGAGTCCACAATTCTTCAGCGATATGCGGAGCAAGTGGAGATAACAATTGTACAAACTTCTCCATCAAATCGCGTGGCAATACTTCGGTTTTGTAAGCATCATTTACAAAGATCATCAACTGACTAATCGCTGTATTGAAACGAAGTCCGTCTAAGTCTTCGGTTACTTTTTTGATCGTTTTGTGAGCGGTACGTTTGAAAGCTTCATCACCTTCACCGTTAGTGATCTTCGGATTCAATTGTCCTTCATCATTGATAAATAGACGCCATACACGAGATAAGAAGCGGTACATGCCTTCTACACCATTTTCATTCCAAGGCTTCGTTGCTTCCAGTGGTCCCATAAACATTTCATATAGACGTAATGTATCTGCGCCATATTCATTGACGATATCATCTGGATTAATCACGTTACCACGAGATTTACTCATTTTCTCGTTATTATTACCTAAAATCATGCCCTGATTCACAAGTTTTTGGAAAGGCTCTTTCGTATCGACTACACCGATATCGTATAGTACTTTATGCCAGAAACGAGCGTACAACAAGTGAAGAACAGCGTGCTCTACACCGCCGATATATAGATCAACAGGTAACCATTCTTTTTGCTTCTCTGGTGAACACAAAGCATCATCATTGTGTGGATCGATATAACGCAAGTAATACCAGCAACTACCTGCCCACTGTGGCATTGTATTTGTTTCACGGCGTGCTTTCATTCCTGTTTCAGAATCAATCGTTTCTACCCAGTCCGTGATATTAGCGAGTGGTGATTCGCCTGTACCTGAAGGTTTGATTTGATCAATATCAGGAAGCAATAAAGGCAATTCAGATTCAGGAACAGTTTTCATTGTCCCATCTTCTAAATGCAAAATAGGAATAGGCTCTCCCCAGTACCGTTGACGGCTGAACAACCAATCACGTAGACGATAAGTGACTTTGCCTTGTCCTTTGCCACTTTCTTCAAGCCATGCAATCATTTTAGCAATCGCATCGGTTGTATTTAATCCATTTAAGAAATCAGAATTTACATGTTCGCCTTCGCCTGTGTACACTTCTTCTTGTACACTACCACCAGCTACCACTTCTTTAATTTCCAAATTGAATTTCTTCGCAAATTCCCAGTCACGAGCATCATGGGCAGGAACAGCCATAATAGCGCCTGTACCATAACCTGCAAGAACATAATCAGCGATCCAGATTGGTAATTTTTCTCCGCCTGCTGGATTAATCGCATAAGCACCTGTAAATACGCCTGTTTTATCTTTTGCCAAATCAGTACGCTCCAGATCACTCTTATGCGTTGCTTGGTCTTGATAAGCTTTGACAGCCGCTTTTTGTTCAGGTGTTGTAATCAGATCTACTAATTCGTGTTCAGGAGCTAATACGCAGTATGTTGCACCGAATAATGTATCTGCACGAGTTGTAAATACCGTTAGATTCTTATCTGTACCTTCGATATCAAAATGAACTTCTGCACCGACAGATTTGCCGATCCAGTTACGCTGCATATCTTTGATACTTTCTGTCCAATCCAATTCTTCCAAATCATCTAACAGACGCTCTGCGTATTCAGTGATGCGTAACACCCATTGACGCATCGGTTTGCGGACAACCGGATGTCCTCCACGTTCACTTTTGCCATCAATAACTTCTTCATTCGCAAGTACTGTTCCTAATGCTTCACACCAGTTCACAGCTACTTCGTCTACATAAGCAAGCCCTTTATTATACAGTTGGATAAAGATCCATTGTGTCCATTTGTAATACTGTGGATCGGTTGTACTGATCTCACGATCCCAATCATAAGAGAAACCTAGTGATTTAATTTGACGACGGAAATTATCAATATTTTTGAATGTAATATCACGAGGATGTTCACCTGTATCCATCGCGTATTGTTCTGCCGGTAGACCAAAAGCATCCCAGCCCATTGGGTGAAGAACATTAAAACCACGCATCCGTTTGTAACGAGAAACGATATCTGTTGCTGTATACCCTTCAGGATGCCCTACATGTAGTCCTGCTCCAGATGGGTAAGGGAACATATCCAAAGCATAAAATTTTGGCTTACCTGGTTCTTCTTGTGTTTTAAATGTTTTGTGCTGATCCCAATATCCTTGCCACTTTGGTTCGATCTGCTGTGGATGATAACCGGGTTGAGCTGTTTTTGAATCTGTCATCAATGTGTCCTCCTTCGGTCTTAAAGACCGTTTGTGTCTGTGGTGTAGATTAATTTCGTTCTGTTTTACTGCGCATATGCGACAAAAAAACCTCTCATCCATAGCGCATAATATCGCTAGGGACGAGAGGTTGTGTCTCGCGGTACCACCCTAGTTAGTGAACAAGCATACTTTGCTATCCACTCACTTAGTTGCCTGATAACGGTAGGAAGCCGATGTCGTTCAGAACTATCATAACAACGCTGACTATGTATCGCTAACGATCACAGCGTGCCATATATTCTTGCAACATATCTCCAAGGTGAGTTCATACCAGCATCATATCGACTTGCACCACCCGTCGACTCTCTATCATTACATGCTTACTGATATTACTATTCCTTTTCACTGAGCATTGTATTATAAAATATAACAATAGTTCTATTTTAAAAAATTCACCTGTGAAAGTCAATGATTACGCAATATTCTCTTGCACTTTGCGTTTGCCTGCTAATTTGGCGGCATCTTCTTCGGGTGTTGTAATAAATTTGGTAATAATTGCGCTGATAAAATAAAGGATAGCAAATATCCATACGACCCCTTCTGCACCGATCGTACCAATAAAAGCAAAAGCAATTGCAGGCGCAATAAATGCAGATAACCCCGCACCTAGATTGACGATCGACATGGCAGGCCCTTTGTTTCCACCTGCAACCGATGGAGCGAGTGCAGCGATTGGAACATAACCGGCTAACAATCCACCCCAGATAAATCCAACAATCGTTGTAATCCACAAATTACCGTTCGTCCATTCAGGGACATAGAATAGTAATAATGTGAAAATTCCACATCCCACTCCACCAAACCACATCACCGTCTGTCTCCAACCAAACTTATCACCGATAATCCCGAATAGTAGATTGAATACGATATTACCTAAGAAAATCGTTCCCCAAATATTGAGCCATGTACCGGTTTGTATACCGTACTGTGCCATATGTAATGGTAAAAATACAGGGAATCCGTAAGAACCTACACTATTGATAACCCGTACGATCCCACTCAATCCGACTTTGGGATGCGTTTTGACAATGGTTAAGCCTTTGCCGAGTTCACGTAATGTTTCACGGGCATTGCCTGCTTTTTTTGGTAAGCGATCACGATTGATTAACAAAGCAAAAATAGCTCCGATTCCTGCAAGCACTACAGCACTCCATAATGTCTGCATATACCCTAGATGTTTGATTGCATAACTGGAATAATAAGCTCCCAAAACAAACATACCTCCGGAATAAGCGACCCAGAACCAACCAATCGCAGTACTTAATTTATTTTCAGGACTACGATAAGTGACCCATGTTAAAAAGGAATACGCAAATAATGGATATCCGAATCCTTTGACAGCATACGTTAACAACATTATTGGATAGTTCAAATCAGTGATGCCAAAAGTGATAAAAGCAGACGTACCGATTACATAAGCGATAAATCCAATCAACATCGACTTCTTCGCTCCAAATGCTTCTAAAAATACGCCTGAGAACCATGAAGCTATTGCAAGAGTGACTCCGTATACAGTAAATAGTAGACTGGCTTGTTGTACACTAAGTCCTCGTTCAACCAAATAAGGGCTTAACCAACCTGCTTCTAACCCATCTCCCATCATAAAAATCAATACTCCGAGATAGCCCCAGACTAGTGTTTTGGGGATACCGACTCGATCCAATATATTCATACTCCACACTCCTTTTCTTTTTTGACTATGGATATTGATGTGTAACATCAAAAGTAATTATTTTTTATCCAGAAGGCGTTGTTGCTGATTCTACTAATTGTAATTGTGCAAAAAAGAGCTGTGCCGCATGCCACTGTTGATAATCTTTTTGCAATTGATCTGAAGATTGAGGATAAAAAGATTCTATCTGTTCTTCTTGCGTTGAATCTATACTCAAAGCTTGATTACAGCTATAAGCGGCACCGACAATAGATGCATGTTCGAACCCAGCACGAATCCGAATTTCTTTGCCCAACAGATCCGCAATACTTTGGATCAGAGTACGGCTTTGTAATCCTCCGCCACATGCCCAGATATACGAACGATCTAGTGCTACCACTTGTGCCAGTTGATCGAAGTTCACTTTGATTGAAAATGCAATCTCATGTAAGGCGGATCTGACAAAATGAGCACGACTTAATTGATCGGATAATGGAGCATCAAATACAAATCCTCCACGTACACGTGCATTTTTGGCAGAAGATAGATAAGAACCTAAGGCTGCAATACATTGACTTTCGCCAAGCGCATCCATCTCTTGCTCCATCACGTCATATCCTTCATTAGGATAGAAAATAGATTGCAATTTCTGATAATTCAAGCCTGTAATGCCTGGATTGGTTTCGATCAAAAATTGATGAGGTGCCGTATACGCATTAATCCATGCTTGCGCTGAATCATCAGTAGTAAATATACTTGTAATCTTAGCGATAGGTGTTGTAGTGCCTGATACGATAACAATATCTTCAGCCTCTGCGCCTGTACTATGAATAGCCAGTTGTGTATCTCCACCACCTACGATCACAGGTGTATCTATAGGTAGATTTAACTCTGCTGCTATAGGGGGTATGACTGTCCCAAGTACACTGCCTGAAGACACCAACTCTGGCAATACAGTAGGTGAGATTCCAAGTACACTACACATCTCGTCTGACCAATTTCCTTGCTCTACATCGTATAAAAGAGTCTCACATGCTTGAGAAGGTTCATAACTTAACGATCCACTGAGCGTATATGTCACCCAATCACTAATACTTGTCAAACGATGTAACCGTTGATACTGCTCTGAACGGCGTTCGCGTAACCCGACTAATTTCATCGCTGAAAATAAAGCAGATGGTGTTCTTCCTGTTCTATGATAAATAGACGATAGATCTGTATACTGTTCTTCCCACTCTCGTCCACGGTTATCAATATTCGGTAATCCTAAATACGATTCTCCTGCTTCGTCGATCAATACAATCCCTTGACGTTGACTAGTCGAAGTAATCGCTGTGATATGAATATCAGGTACTCTAGATAATGCTACCTTCGTCAACCCGGCAATCTGTTCCCACAATACTTCAGGTACAAAGTGACGTGCATCTGGATACTGTTCATCATTATGATAGACAATATCAGCGCGTTCGATCGATAATACGTTCCCATGGATATCAACAACGGCTACACGGGCATTACCTGTACCAATATCAAAGACTAGATAAGCTTGTTGTGTCATTGTTCATATCCTCCAAGATTGCTTTATTGTAGAGCACTTTCACATCGGTCTGCTGATGTTCGAACCAATCAATTAACGCGGTATTCATAATCTCTACATGATGATCTTCTACTTCATAAGTAGCACCTGCTAGATGCGGAATGGCTAATACATTCGGCAATGAAATCAATTCATAATCTTTGGGAAGTGGTGGTTCTTGATCAAATACATCAATAATCGCTCCACGAATCTGATTCTGTTGTAACCGTTCAACCAGTGCATCATGATCTACCACAATCGAACGAGCCGTATTTACAAAAATAGCGTCGCTTTTCATCGATTGTAATAATGTTTTATCGATCAATCCTTTGGTATCTTCAGTGACCGGTAAATGAATTGATATGATATCGCTGGTTGAAAATAACTCCTCTAACGATACTTTCTGATCACGTGGATCTGGGCTTGTCACATAAGGATCGTAATAACGAATATCACAAGGAAAGCTACGTAGAATACCTGCGGTACGCTGAGCTACAGCTCCAAAACCGACCATACCTACGGTTTTCCCTGCTAGTTCATTACCTTTGAATTTGAGATAAGCGGTTAAACTGCCGCTTTGCCATTGTTTGTCTTCCAACCATTGGCTGGATGGAATAATACGACGTAGAAAAGTAATCAGACTGCCTACAACCATTTCTGCTACAGCCTGTGCATTACGGGCAGGCGTATAAAAGACTGGAATACAGTGTTTGGTGGCAACAGGAACATCTACATTGGAAGGTGTTCCCCGGCAGACACCGATAAATTGTAGATTGGGCACCGATTGAATAACTTTTTCAGTCACCAGATCAAGTTCTGCAATCAGTCCATCTGCTTGTGTTTCTTGTAATAAAGAAATTAATTCGTCTTCTTGATAGGCTTGTCCATGATCTTTCCAACAACGATAGATAACTTCTCCAAAAGTATCCGCGAGTTGCTGACGACCTTGCTCGTTATAAGGGGCAGTAATTAATATTTTCATTATTGAATCTCCTTTGGTACACTTAGGTGCAGTGTTATTTAAGTGAAGCTTTAAAGTAAGAAAGTATAAACTTATAGCATGTTCTCCTTTTGATCCAAATGGAAGGATCATTTGAGATATAGATATGATGAGTAAAAGGATAAAATATAAAAAAACCTCTTTCCCAAATCAAGGAAAGAGGTTATCTAAATATTCACTATACTGTTGTATATCTACAAACAGCTAATGCAATAATTCATCCTGCTTTCCTATCTCCCAAGCGATTCAAGCTTGCTGGAATTGGCACGTTTTTGCCGAGGTTTCGTAGGGCCAGTCCCTCCACCTCTCTGGATAGAAAATCTAATGTATGCAGTTGTCGAAAAAACTTGCAAATCAGGATCAGACACGATAAGGTATAAAACATCTAATTTTGTCGAATTCGAAATAATTTTCTTAATTCTAATTAAACCTAGTAAAAAAGTCAACATTAAATCTAAAATTTGATTTATGATAAATACAACATGTACACATCGTATGTATAATTTAAATTGTTTGATGTATTTTGAAAGGAGCTTGGTATATGTCTACTTATATTGATCAACAAGATGGGGTATTTCCTTCTGTCTGCTCACTCGATTGTCCCGATCAATGCGGACTGCTTGTTCATAAAGAAAAGGGTAAAATCGTCAAAATTGCAGGCGATCCTAATCATCCTGTTACTAAAGGCAATATCTGCAATAAAGTTCGCAATATGGCTGAACGTATCTATGATACAAAGCGTCTGACGACTCCGCTTAAACGTGTTGGCGCTAAAGGAGAAGGATCATTTGAGCCTATTTCGTGGGAAGACGCTATCTCTACCATTACATCGAATTGGAAACAAATGATTGCTACATCAGGTCCTGAAAGTATTCTTCCTTACAGTTTCTACGGAAATATGGGTAATCTGTCAGCAGAAGGTATGGATCGTCGCTTTTTCCATCATATGGGTGCAAGTCTATTAGAACGTACGATTTGTACAGCTGCCGGTTCAGCAGGATATAAATATACAATGGGTGGCAGTATCGGTACCGATCCTGAAGATACTGTAGATACACAGCTTTTTATTTTCTGGGGAATCAATGCAGTAAGTACTAATATGCATCAAGTCACTTTAGCTCAACAAGCTCGCAAAAAAGGCGCTAAAGTGATTGTTATCGATGTTCACAAAAATCAAACCGGTCGATCAGCAGATTGGTTTATCCCTATTTTGCCGGGGACGGATAGTGCACTTGCTCTAGGCATGATGCATATTTTATTTGCCGAACATAAAGTAGACCAAGCTTTTATGGAGCAATATACTGTAGGGCATGAACAACTTCGTGAGCATGTGAAACAATACGATCCAGCCACAGTATCTGCGATTACAGGCGTACCTGTCGATGATCTGTATCGTTTAACACGTATGTATGGAGATGCCAGCCCTGCTCTAATTCGCATCGGAAATGGATTACAACATCATGACAATGGTGGTATGAATGTACGTACCATTACGTGTCTGCCTGCGATTACAGGGCAATGGTTAGTACGTGGCGGTGGTGCAATCAAATCCAATACATTCCAGCTTAGCTTTAACGAAGAAGCATTACAGCGTCCAGACTTGCTCATCAATCGCAATACGCGCTCTTTCAATATGAACCAATTAGGTCGTGTATTATTAGAAGAATCTGAACCTGTACAGTCTCTGTATGTGTATAATTCGAATCCTGCTGTTGTCACTCCTGAATCTAGTAAAGTGCGCCAAGGATTAGCGCGTGAAGATTTATTTACAGTGGTTCATGATCTCTTTTTAACCGAAACCGCTAAGTATGCAGATATCGTTTTACCAGCTACATCTGCTTTTGAAAATACAGATTTCTATGCGTCTTACTGGCATCATTATATGCAGATTCAACAACCTGTTATTGCTCGCTATGGTGAAAGTAAATCGAATACTGAAGTCTTTCGCTTACTTGCTACAGCTATGGGGTATGAAGAACAAGCATTACAAGACAGCGATGAACAGTTAATTCGTCAAGCGCTCGATCACCCTGCGAATCCTGCACTTAAGCCGATTACGTATGATTCGTTAGTCCAGCATCAATATGTCAAAGCAGATCGGCAATATATTTTCCCGGATCGCTTACCTACACCTAGCGGTAAGATCGAATTGTATTCTAAAGATATGGAACGTGATGGATTACCTCCATTGCCAACCTATACACCACTTCAAGAACAAGGTACTCATCCTTATATTTTTGTGCCGGGTCCTAATCATAACTTTTTAAATTCAACATTCTCTAATAATGACAAGCATATCGGTCTTGAAAAAACACCGAAGCTATTTATGAATACTACTGATGCACAGAATGCAGGTATCGAAGATGGAGACTGGGTCACCGTCTGGAACGAGCGTGGTTCTTGTGAATTGCTTGCTACGGTAGGTGAACATGTATTACCGGGCGTTGTCGTCAGTCAAGGACTGTGGGCAGATACAGATAACAATCAAGCGACACATCTAGTCAATGCTCTAACACCTGATCGCTTAGCGGATATGGGTGGCGGTGCGACATTCTTTTCCGGTCGAGTCGATGTGATGAAGAAGTCCAGTTAATATTCAAATATTTATCCATCAACGTCCATAGATGTTAGACACTACTGCGTTCGATTAATGTATAGGGAATAAGCCGTTTGGCTGAAGTTAATGTAGGATCAAGGCTACGTTCATAAAATAAAGAAAAAGCTTGTCTGCCGATTTCTTGCAAATTCTGATCAATCGTCGTGAGTTGCAAGCCTGCGGAGATCGGCTGATTATCATAACCGATAATCGCTAATTGATCTGGAATACGTAGACCATATTGCCGAGCGCCTAACATCACACCTGCGGCAGCTTCATCCCCTGTAACGATTAATGCAGAAGGTGGTTTATCCATTTCAGCAATCTGTTTCGCAATTTGTTCGCCATCACTCATATGAATACAATCTGGAAAAATCCACTCTGAATACACTTCAAGCCCTGCGGCATGGAGTGTATTTTGATATGCACGGAATCGCGCTTGACTGCTAGCACTTGTTTTGCGACCGACACAATAACCGATTCGGGTATAACCACGATCTAATAAATACTGAATTCCACTACAAAAAGCATCATAATGATCGGTATAGACTGCTGATAGATTAGACTCTTCTGTATACTCACAGACGACTATAGGCCCTGATTCACTGTAGGACTGAAATTCTGCCCACGGCAATACACGTGAACATGAAATAACGCCATCCACTTGTCTTGTACTGAGCATATGTAGATATTCCCGTTCTTGATCTGGATTATATGAAGTCTGACATAACAATACATGATATCCATATTGATAAGCTTCTTCCATCACTCCTGCAATAATGGCATGATAATACGGATGATGACTAAAAGGCAAAATCAAGCCCACTGTACGGGTTTTGCCACGAATGAGGCTGATTGCTTGTGAATTAGGCGTATAGCTATTTTGTTCGATCACTTGCTGAACACGCAATCGCTTATCTTCACTGACATAAGGATGATGGTTGAGCACTCTGGAGACTGTAGTGACGGATACGCCTGCTTGTTTGGCAATTTGTTTGATATTGACCATGAGGTAACTCCTTTCTGTTTATACCATTTCAATAAACTTTGTGTATTATTTCTATCATAGCTTATAAATGATAAAAACGATAAAAACCGTTTATTCTTCTTAGTCATCTAACGAAGAATAAACGGTTTATTTAGATATAAAGGGATCTTATTACAATTGTTCGCCGTTGCTTTCAATCACTTGTTGATACCAATAATAGCTCTTTTTCGGAATACGACGCATATCTTTTTCACTGTCTTCATCACGGTTAATATAGACAAATCCATACCGTTTCTGATAGCCATTCAACCAGCTTAACAAATCTGTAAATGACCAGCTACAATAACCAATCAGATCAACACCATCAGCTATAGCTTCACGGCATTGTTCGAGATGTGAACGTAAATAATCAATACGATAATCATCTTGAATACTTCCATCGGCTTCTAACTTATCGAATTCACCTAATCCATTTTCAGTAATAAAGACAGGCAATCCATAACGACTTGTAATACGGCGTAATCCTATACGAAGCCCGATCGGATCAATCGCCCAATCCCAGTTCGACGTTTCTAAATGTCCATTAGGTGTTGTTTTGTATAGCCCTGGTCGCCCTGTATCTTCATTGCTTCCTTTTTGACCAGTCGTATTCATTTTACCTTCAGCGACACCATCAATTGGATTGAATTCATAAGTGATCGTCTGATAATAATTAACACCAACAAAGTCAGGAATACCTTTGGTCAGTAGTTCAATATCACCTTCTTCAAACGTTGGTGCTAGATCATGTTCTTGCAGATAACGAAGTGCTACCTGTGGATAATGACCGAGACAATACGTATCCAGCCACCAATTATTTTGAAACTCTTCTGCATTCTCATACGCTAACATATCACGAGGTTGGCTACTCGCTGGATACGAAGGAGAATACGCAAAGCTAGGTCCTATTTTACCGTTTGGTACATATTGACGGAATGATTCGATCGCTTTGGCATTCGCAAGAAAAGCAATATGGTTCGCTTCGTAAAATCGTTTGCGATCATGTACACCCGGTGGATGCATCGCTGTAATAAAAGCATGATTCGAGTTATAATTTTGCTCATTTAAAGATACCCAATACTTCACACGATCTCCATAACGCTTATACAATGTGATGCAATACTGGTTGAAATCTTCAATCATTTCTCTGGATTCCCATGCTCCATACTCATCGGCAAGCGCTTGAGGCGCATCCCAGTGATATAGCGTTAATACAGGTTCGATCTGATTCGCAATCAATTCATCAATCAATTGATCATAGAATACTAAACCTGCTTCATTGACTTCCCCTTTACCTTGCGGATAAATACGAGGCCAACTAATCGAAAAGCGATATGCTTTAAGCCCTTGCTTTGCCATCAAAGCAATATCTTCTTTATAACGATGATAATGATCTACCGCTACATCTCCGTTGGTTCCTTTAAACGTTTTCCCTGGAATTTTGGTAAAAGAATCCCACATCGAAGGCCCTTTACCATCTTCATCCCAAGCTCCTTCTACCTGATAGGCTGCTGAAGCAGAACCCCATAGAAAATCTGTCGGAAACGCTTTTTTCTGTTCATGATGCATATTATACTCCTCCTTCAAGCTGATCATGCTTTTATGATAAAGTATGAAATGCATTTCAGATCAAGCACTGTTTATTTCAGTGGTTCAGCTAACTTCACCTGATTACGTCCCGAAGACTTCGCCACATACAATGCTCGATCTGCTTGTTCAAACATATTTTCAGGCTGATCTTGCGGATAACAACTAATTCCTATTGAGATGGTGACCTGAATAATCTGTCCATCTTCTAATTCAAATGGATGAACTTCGACCTTTTTACGAATAGACTCTGCTATCTTTAGCGTCTTTTCTATAGTGCAATCATTCAAAATAGCAGCGAATTCTTCTCCGCCTTTACGAGCACAATAATCATTCGATCGCATAGTCATCTTTAATAACTGAGCCACTTGGATCAAAATAACATCACCATTCAGATGCCCGTACGTATCATTAACTTGTTTAAAATGATCAAGATCAAACATAAGCAAACTAAAAGGCTGTGCTTGATACGCTATATTCATTGTTTTTTGCTCAAACATTTTCTCAAACGCCCTTGGATTATGAAGCCCTGTTAAGAAATCGAGATTGACCGCTTCACGCATCAGTAGTAATGCATCATCCGTACGTTTCATATAACGAAGCAAATAGTAGACGAATAAGACCGCAGGAATATAAAAAAGGGAAAAGATAATAATCGTAAAAAAGGCTTTCTCACCCAATACAGAAAAAACAGATAAACCATATACAAGTAAAATACCAAACATCATACGAACCCATTGCGATAAGACTAACTCTTTGCCTTTTTTGATAAAAAATCCAGTCACAATAAAGGTAAAAATCGCATTAAAAAAGCCAATAAATGAACTAAAATTGATCGGATCAATCAAAAAGAGTCGATATACGCCAATAATAACAGCAGTCACCAAGCTACTTAATGCCCCGCCAAAATAAAAGGAAAGGATAATAGCCACTTGGCGAAGATCCAGCACGATCATATCTGATAAACGAAATGAAAAGTATTTGGTAAGCATAATACCAATCACACCAGCAAATACACCGGATACTAATTTGACATACAATGAATGGATATCAATTCGTTTACTAAGCCATTTTAATATTAAATTACCAAAGAAAAGAGTTGTGGTTAGAAACGTAAGATTGTTCAGCAGGGATTGAATAATAGTTATCATCTCAAAATCCTCATCTATGAATTTGAAAAGCATTACGTGTAGATCAATCAAATAGATAGATCAAAAAAGCTCCCTATACTGGGAGCTTCTTATAAAGCATATCATATTATTTAATCGCTACAAAGAACAATCTAGACGCATCATTACCAGCTTCAACCCATTCAAAGTCAGCATAACAATGTACATCTCGAAAACCTGCTTTGATTAATTCTGTTTTCAGCCATTCTGGATCATATGAACGCTGAATATGCGTTTCTTCAAATCGTTCATATAAAGCATTACGCTCTTCACCTGCACGGGCAAAAATCGTCAAATGATGCTCGATCTCAGTACGAACTTGATCATATTCACATGTCCATAAATATGAAACAGAACGCTCATCTAACATAAAAGGTTGCTCTTCATCGTAACGGCGTAGGGTCTGCGGATGATGAACATCAAACACAAACGTGCCACCTGATTTGAGCCCTTTATACGTAGATTGGAATGTATCTACGATATATTCAGGTTCTGTTAAATAATTAAGACAATCGCAAAATGAAATCACACTATCCACAGGCTCTGGCAACATCCAATGCGTCATATTTTGACACACCCAATTGACACTCCCGTTTTGGAAAAGACGGTGTCCTTGCGGAGTCGATTCTAGCTTGTCTTTAGCAACAGATAACATATCCGAAGATAAATCGATTCCTGTCACTTGAAAGCCTGCATTGACCAGTGGAATGGTAATACTCCCTGTTCCACAGCCAAGCTCAGCGACGGTACGAGGCATACCATATTTATCCCAGACTTCACGTACAAAGCGTAACCAATCTGGATAGGGCATGTCTGCCATTAATTCATCATATACATAAGCAAACTTCCGGTACGACAATACGCTAACCGTCCTTCCGTACATCTGCAACATTGATTACAGAATGATCAATTCATACTACAAGTTATCTATTAAGACTGTTGTTCTTCGTCAGGCGCAGAAGCTTCAGCAGCATCGGCTGGCTTGACTAACATCGTCCAGTTTTCTTTCTGCTCGACAATGCCTTCACGCATCAATTTACCAAGTGCACGTTTGAACGCAGATTTACTGATGCCAAAACGTTGCTTGATAATATCAGGTGTCGTTGTATCCGAGTAAGGCATCGCTCCGTCAGGACGCTCATTTAAGAATGCAAGTAAACGCTCTGCATCTAGATCGCGACCGACTTCTTTACGCTGAATCATGGATAGATTGACACGTCCATCTTCACGAACTTGAGTCACACGTACATTGACTTTTTCACCTAGACGAAGCATACGACTGCGTTCGCTTTGGTGAATCATACCCAGTGCACCGAATCCAAGTACGCCACCTTCTACAATCACAAATGTTCCCATTTGTAACGGACGATAGACTTGTGCATCTAACCAGAGGTTGACCCAAGATTCAGGAGCGTGAAAAGTATGCTCCATAAATTCAAGTTCACCTGCTAATTTGGCACGAAGACGACCTTGACGATCATGCTCCATCATCACATAGACTTCATCGCCTATTTGCGGACGAAGTTCTTTAAGTTCAGGCATTTCGCTTAGAGGTAATAACAACTGGCGACCCAGTCCCATTTCAAGAAATGCACCCAGACGAGGATGAAGATCAGCCACTGTTAATTTCGCCATTCCACCTAACGTTAAAAATGGCTTTTTCATCGTTGCTGCTAGACGATCTTCGGTATCATGGAAAATAAACACTTCCAGATGATCGCCTATCTTGATTTTTTTAGTGATTTCACTGTAATGAAGCAACACATCGTTTTCTCCATCAGACAGAAAAAAACCATACGGCGACACTTCACGCACTAATTCAAGCGTTAATACTGTACCTGATTCAAAACTCATACGTTCTCCATCACTTTAGCATCTGACCACAGACGCTCGATATTATAGTATTCACGCTCATCACGATGGAAAATATGCACGACAACATCGCCCAAATCCATCAATACCCAACGAGCTGCATTTACACCTTCCATACCACGAATCTCAGCTTTAGCATCATGCATTACTTTACGAATTTCGCTAGCAATCGCTTGTACTTGTGTATCCGAGTTACCGTGACAAATCACAAAATAATCAGCAATCATAGAGACACCACGTAGATCTAGTGCTACCAGATTGCTTGCTTTTTTACTTTCAGCTGCTTCTACAGCAAGTTGCAATAATTGTTCAGGATTCAATTTCATTAAAGTTCCCCCTCGAGTTGTAGCTGTTTGACTAAATCGTTGCGAGATAATACGGTCAAAGGAAAAATGATCTGGCGTTTGGCAACCAATAACTGAATCGTTGAGTCAAATCCAGCGACTAACCCCGCTTCAAGACTGTGCTCAGCTAGACTACGAATATGATCAACTCCTGGAAAATCACGTCCAGGCTCTATATAATCAGCCAAACAAATCACTTTTTCCAAAACAGTCATACCGACACGTCCAGAAGTATGATAACGAATCGCATTCAATATCTCTTCATCGTCTACACCATATTCTACCTGTGCCGTATATGCTCCCACTTCAGCATGCCATAACGGCTTATCATACAATAATAATTCATCATTCAAAGCATGTTCACGTAACACTTGCTCCTGGCGATCACTTGTCCAATATTTAGCGACATCATGCAAGATTGCAGCGATCTCGGCTTTGACGGGATCAGCACTATAACGTTTGGCAAGTACAATCGCTGATTGCATCACACCTTCGGTATGCTTCCAGCGCTTTTGTGGCATTTGAGCGGATACTGATTCCATCAACTCATCTCGTGTCAGGTTCATAGATTCCGCTCCTTTTTATATATTCATTCACTTGATCATGTACCATATAACGAACAGATTGCCCTGTTGCTAGACGTTCACGGATATCAGTCGACGAAATGTCTACTTGTGGCATCTTAACCAGAACAACTTTTTCCTGCAAATAATGAGGTAAATCTTCTTTGCGAATCACAGAACCTGGACGACCGACACCGATAAAAGTAAGCACCTGTGCTAGCTCTTCAATTCCATGCCATTGTGTTAACGAATTTACCATATCTGCACCGATAATAAAAAAGAAATCATGTTCTGTATAGCGTGCTTTTAATTCACGGATCGTATCAATTGTATAAGATACACCTCCGCGTACAAGCTCTATATCCAATGTACGAAAAGCAGGATTCGTTCCTACTGCAAGCTCCACCATCTGAAGACGTTCATCCCCTCCGGCTCCTGCTTCGTGCTTATGCGGTGGAATATGTGACGGCATAAACCAGACTTCATCTAAATGACAACCTTGAAGTGCTGCTTCTGCTGCTAACATATGACCGATATGCACAGGATCGAATGTTCCACCCATAATACCGACTTTCATGAATACACCACCGAATACGATTTTATAATAGAAATAAGATCAATTAAGCTTTTGGTAATTCAATTTGTTTGTGGTCTTTGGATTCTTTGTACAAAATAATCGTACGTCCAATCACTTGTACCAACTCGGATTTTGTACTTTTTGCTAATTCTTCAGCCAAATCTTTTGGCTCTTCTAGACAGTTGTTCAATACTGAGATTTTCATCAATTCGCGCGTTTCAATCGCATCCAGTACATGACGAACAATCCCGTCATTCATACCGCCTTTACCGATTTGAAAAATCGCATCTAAATGATGTGCTTGTGAACGCAAAAAGCGTTTTTGTTTTCCTGTTAACATATATTTCTCCTTCAATACCTATTCTTTTTGATGATTCATCGCTTCAAGTAAAGCACTACGCATGACAGATACCGGTGCAGGTTGCCCTGTCCAATATTCATAGGCATATGCTCCTTGATATACAAACATACCGAGTCCGCCAACTACCGTACAACCACGACTTTTAGCTTCGCGTAGAAAACGTGTTTCTAACGGATTGTAGATCAGATCACTGACAATAATTCCTTCTGGAATGCGTGACTGCTCTAGTGGAGTCTCGTCACTATTCGGTGACATGCCGATCGAAGTGGTATTAATAAGTATATCGGTCTGTGCAAGAACTTTATCGAGTGTATCATAACTGCCACTTTGTACTTGTAAAGTGTCATGACTGAACTCTGTTGCTAGCTGTTCAGCCTTGTCTACTGTACGATTAATAACCGTTACACTTGCAGGTTGTTCTCGCAACAAAGCATAGACCACTCCACGTGCAGCACCACCTGCACCTAGAATCGTAATGTGCTTACCGGATAACTCACTATTCAATTCTTCTTTTAATGAACGGACATAACCGATACCATCGGTATTATATCCTTTTAATTTACCATCTTGAATAACCACTGTATTCACAGCACCACAACATACCGCAGATTCATCAAGCTCATCCATCAACTTCAGCATTTCTACTTTATGAGGAATCGTTACATTGAATCCGCTGAAGCCTAGCGCTTTGGTGCCTGCTACAGCTTCTACAAGTTGTTCTGGTTTCACATGTAAAGGAACATACATCCCCGGAATTCCTGATGCTTCTAACGCAATATTATGCATAGCTGGTGACTTCGAGTGTCCGATTGGATCTCCCATAACCCCTAATAAAAGCGTATGATGTGATAGATCATTTTTCCGGTCTGTCATGATGTACATCCTCCTGTGAATAAGATGGGTCTTCGATTAGATCAATGATGGACGCATCATTACTTTGACACCTTTAGGCAAATGAATAGCAGCTAATGCGCCTGTGTCACCGTTAACTTTGATCCAACCTAAGCCTGAAATAAATAGATCATATTGTGAACCGCGTGGAACACGGAATTCATGACGTGTCCATTCTGGCAAATCAGCTAAATGTTCTTTGGTTGGTGGCGCAAGCATAACTCCTGCATGGTCTGCAAATAAGTCATCTGCACGTTCCAACTTGGTACGATGGATTTTGAGACCATTATTAATGAAGCAAGTAAATGATTGACGACCACCTTCAAGGTAATCAAATCGTGCCATCGCTCCGAAAAATAGCGTCTGACCTTCATTTAATTGGTATACCATCGGTTTGAGTGGTTTGTCCGGCATAATCGCAGCCAAATCTTGCTTGGTCACCAATTCTGTATAACGAGATTCGTATACAATTCCTGGTGTATCAATAATAAAATGTCCATCATCTAATGGAATATTGACGGTATCCAGTGTTGTTCCCGGATAGCGCGAAGTGGTTAATTCTTCTTCCAGATCACTATAATCTGAGATCAGACGATTGATCAATGTAGATTTACCTACATTCGTTGCACCGACCACGTACACATCACGGTTACCACGCATCTCGCCAACCACTTCCAAAATACGTTCAAACCCTGTATTTTGTTTGGCACTACAAAGAATAATTTCCTCGGTTTTGAGTCCGATTTCTTTCGCTTCTTTTTGTACCCAATTACGCAATTTGTTCCAGTTGGTTACTTTAGGCAACAAATCGATTTTGTTTACAGCTAGAATCACAGGATTATTTCCTACAAAACGTTGCAATCCTGAGATCACGCTACCCTGAAAATCGAACAAGTCGACAATATGGATAACCAGTGCATCCTTTGTGCCCACTTCACTGAGCAATCGCAAGAATTCGCTCTGATCTACCGTTACTGTCGACGATTCATTATAATTGCGGATACGGAAACAGCGCTGGCAGACTAGAGGTGTTCTTTCTAGTGCTTGTGCTGGCAAATATCCTGGTAATTCAGGCGCGTCCATCTGTAGAGCAATACCGCATCCACTACATTTCGCACCCGCGGTAAGACCGCTTTGTTCTGTCATTTATTCTTTTCCTCCTCGGACCATAGTCCTTTTCTACGCAGTCGTTTTCTTGCAAACCGTTCGACCTGACGGTTAACTTTGGTTCTCCAACCTTCATCAGCAGCAGCGATAGGTAAGACTAGAATTGTAAATAAACCCAGTCTGTTCCCACCATATACATCTGTTAACAATTGGTCACCGATAACAATAGTCTGTTCTTCGCTCCATTTCATCAGCGTCATTGCTTTGCGAAATGGTGCATTGGACGGCTTGCGTGCCGCATGCACAAATTTGATATCCAGTGGTGTAGCAAATAAGGATACCCTGCTCATATTGTTATTCGAGACAATAATCAGCTCGAAGCCGTATTTTTTTACTTTAGCAAACCATTCGATCAATTCCGGTGTCGCATTTGGCGCTTTAGCACCAACGAGTGTGTTGTCTAAATCTGTAATGATTCCACGATAACCTTTGGCATACATTGCTTCTAGATCAATATCAAATACAGTATTCACGCGCAACTTGGGTACGAGCATCTCAAACAAGCTTTATTCACCTCGGTTTCATACGACAAACTATATCATAAGTGTAACCTATCTGACAAAAAGAAACGCCGCATAAGCGGCGTTTTTTGTAGGATTTATAAATAGTTTGTCCAACGTTTTGAACAATCGTTCAGCCATCCATTATTATACTACTTTGTGGACGTTTTGCGCCATCTTTTTCGCAAGTTTTGTAGATGATGTTGCATTGTTGTCCACTCTTCCTCTGTAATCTGATTCGGACTGTATTTGGCTTTTTCAAACAATTCAAGTAATGGGGTTAAATGTATCGCTAAATCTGGACGTACCTCTTCCCATCGGGTCACCGATTCACGCAATGTTTCATGAGGACGACGATCCATTCCATGGCGTTTCATCCAGGCGAACCAGCGTTTGGATTCAGCCATCATTTTTTGTTGCGGTGTCAAAGCTTCACCTTGACGCATACGCATAATCATAAAGCTCAATTCACGACGGTAGCGAATCAACATCACGATTGCCCAAGCAGCAATCACACCACTTGCTATCCAGATCACAGCAGCAGGTACAGCAGGCTCATTGTTTTGTACCGGTGCTTGCGTTTCTTCTTCCTCTGGTGTCTGTTCTTCTTCCTCTGGCTCAGGTGTTGGTGTATCATCTGCTGGTGTCTGAACAGCCTCTGTAATCATCGGCATATCAAATCCTGGTGTGGCTTCAATCGGAACCCATCCATAATCAGCAAAATAAATCTCTGCCCATGAATGTGCATCTGCATTAGTTACCGTATATTCTGTAGCACCATCCGGGAAATAATCACTGGTTACATAACCGGACGCTTGCCCGGGTGCATACCCTTTAACCCAGCGTGCAGGAATATCTAATGAACGTGCCATCATCACCATCGCTGTAGAATAATAATCACAATACCCTTCTTTGACTTCAAATAAAAAGCTATCTACAAAATCACGACTTTTTTTCTTCGACAAATCAGGATTGTTAGTATACGCAAAATTGTTTTGCAAATATTGTTGTAATAACTCTACTTTCTCGTACGGCGTGTCTCCTGATGCGGTTACTTCTTTGGCTAGATTACGCACACGATCAGGCAATTCCGAAGGAACTTGTAGATACCGATCTAACGATTTATCGGCATAGAGTTGATTAAATGTTTTCTTTTCCAATTCTTTGACAGGTACGATCGGCACTCTGGAAACCAGTGAATACGATTCTGGGAATTTACGATTCTGACGTGTAGGGCTCCAGTGCACTTCGCCCGGGTTACTACGCCAATCCAGTTGTGACGTATCCGACCCACCATCGACATCGGTTACTCTCCCTATCGTATAAGCACCAAATAATACAGGATATGTCACATTATCTTCAGACAGCATTTTTACTTGTTGCTTAACGGTTTTCTTTTCTACATCTGACGATTCATCCAGTGGAAGCTCGGTACCTGCTTCGACCGATTGCAGTTCACTCCAACCATTACTAGAGCGATCGATCCAACCTTCGCCTGAATAGACTAATCGTGTCTCGCCCCGCCAGTAACTACGACTGGTAGTGCTGACTGTCATCACCGGTGTATAGTCAAAATTAAAACCGCCACCTAGATTGGAATCTTCACGACTATATCCAGAAGAAGCACCTTGTCCATTTAAAGGATTAGAACCATTGATCGTAATAACAGCTTCACCACGCCAATTTTTCCATGCTGTATATGGATCTTTAAGTGTAGGTTGAACTTCCGGTACATTGACACCTACCAGTAAAATGATGGAGAAAATAACAGCAATATTAAAAATGATTTTGAGCGGATATCTACGTAAATGTTTCCATCCTTTGGGGAATCGTTGCTGAAAATAACGAAAATGATTACTTACCAGCCAACCCATTCCTGCAAAAACAACCCATGCGACTTCTTCCCACATCATCGAGGTTGTAAAAGAATCCAAAATCGACAACGCCGCAATATTCGTACCGACAAACATAATAATGGCTCTACGTGAAGAACCGATTCGAGCAGAGACTTCGATCAACACCCATGCCGATAACACAAACCACAAGTAAGGCGAGACAGTCTGAGTAAATGTTTCTACATTATCGGTGAGTGAGCCTTCTTGCCAGCTATAAAATCCATAATGACTGAGTACATAATAGACTGCACCCAGTACAGCAAATAATTTGATCACTAGACGATAGATCATTTTGAGTGGTATCAAAATATCAATAATAGCCACTACAGCCATCGTCGCTAGAACAAGCGGTGTCGTTTCTTGATACCAGACTCCATTGGCATAATTAATCCATTGCAGCGCAATAATAAAAACCCATATTAAAGATAACGAATAATACCAAGAGCGACTTATTCCATCCCACCATTTTTTCAAATCGCTCCACCTCCTAACACAGCTGGCAATTGCTCTAATGAAGAGATTGGATAACACGATACTCCGCGTGCATGAGCAGATTGTGACCAGTTGATTACAGCTTCTTTATTTTTTTGCATCGTAGGGTTAATTAAAAATTGAAGAGGAGTCATTTGACGAATACGAGCAAATTGAAAAATCTCCCATACTTTTTCATTCATTAAAGGCGTAATCAAAATAAATAAAGTACCTGCTGGAAACATACGCGCATGATCTTCAAGTTTATCTAATAAACGTCCTTTACCATCTGCCATCACATCGACAAGGTGTAGACGCATTCTTTGACGTTCCCCTACATGATCGGATGGCAAGAATACTCCGCTATTCTGACCGGTTGTAAATAAACCCATTCCCATCCGTTCCCGTACCCCATAATCAAGCATTGATGCCGTCGTGGATACCGCTAATTCAAAAGCTTCATCTGATTCATAATGATCAGCGATCGCATCAAGTACCAGTACAGTTTTGGGTAATGATTCATGTTCAAATTCTTTTGACTTCCAATTGCCTGTACGAGCGGTAGCAGACCAGTGAATTCTTGAAATTCGGTCACCATATACATAATCACGTACACCATTAATCTGATTCGTTTCCGGACGGGACATCAATTGCGAGGTCTGTTGACCTCCAAGTCTAGAATACCGTGATCCCATTTGCCAGTTCGGAATAAAAGCAATTCGTGGTAATACCAAAAATTCACCGGACGCTGTAAATCGCCCTTTATTTTCGATTAATCCAAAAATATCTTCACTGATACATTCGGTACCATAAAAGCGGTAACGTCCTCGTTCTAATGGAGGGGTCTGAAATAGTAGTTCACCTTTGCCCCGCATACTTGGAATCAGACTTTCTTCAAAAGACCACGATTCACCATTGTGACGCTTAAGCGTTTCACGAATAATCACATATGGTAATGGCAGAAATCCAGGAATCGTCACATCCAGACGTACCTGTACTTGATCACCTGCCAGAATCATTTCTCCTTGTTCCCCTGCTGTCGATAAATGGCGCTGACCATGAGCGCGTCCAACACCACGAAAGCCACCGCCAATTAAATATAGCGACAGCAAAGAAACCATCACAAATAGCATGACCGATGTTTTACCACCTTGAAAAAGCACATAAAATAAACATCCAATCCATACCATAAACACCAACCATAATTTAGACGGTTGGCGTTTCCACTGCAAATTCAGACGCAAGTATGAAAATAAGGCTCTCATACTTATTGTCCCATAGATACAGGAGCATGAATTTGCTCCAAAATCTGCGCTACAATTCGTTCAGAACTCATGCGCTCCATCCGTGCTTCTGGACGTGGAAGTATACGATGTGGAATAACATAAGGAGCTAACTTCTTCACATCATCAGGGAGTACATAATCACGATTCTGTATAAATGCATAGGCTTTGACAGCCATCATAAAGGATAATGTTGCACGTGGACTGGCTCCAAGTAATACCGATCCATGTTCACGTGTATGGCGAACCACACTTACTAAATAATCACTTACCGATTCATCCAAATGAATCTTACGAATCTCTTGTTGAATATCAGCGATATGCTGCATATCCGTAACAGGTTCTAAGCGATCCACCGGTTGTCCAGCAGCACCATGACGAAGCAAATTGCGTTCAGTCTGCTCATCTGGATACCCTAGTGTAATTTTCATCATAAAACGATCCAATTGAGCTTCAGGCAACATGTATGTTCCTTCGAAATCAATCGGATTCTGTGTAGCACATAACATAAAAGGATGAGGCAATGGATGAGTCTCTCCATCTACAGTAACACTACGCTCTTCCATAACTTCTAATAAAGCGGATTGTGTCTTGGTCGTTGCACGATTAATTTCATCCGCAAGTAGAATGTTCGTCATTACTGGACCTGGACGGAAATAAAACTGCTCATCCCGAGGATGAAAAATAGAAACACCTGTGATATCACTTGGCAAAATATCGGGATTACATTGAATACGACGATATTGACCACTCATTGATTTAGCAAGCGCTTTGATCATTTGCGTTTTACCTGTTCCCGGGACATCTTCTATGAGTACATGCCCTCCAGCAAGCAAAGCGGTAAGCAACAATTCGATTTCAAATGATTTGCCTAATATACAGGATTCTAGATTGGATCTTACAGCTGCAATGACTTCCATAGATTCTTTGCGTGCCGACATATATATAAAACCTCCTACTTCTGGTTCATATTCTTATATAATGATGTAATGACTCTAACTTTGTTGAAAATGTGTATATAGTTATATTGTACATGAACGATAAGTCAGAGTCACTTCAATAGCTGATTACAATTTGAAGTCAGCGCGAATGATTGGACATTTTTCGACATGAAGTTCATACTGTATCAAAGAATAACACTGTTAAGGAGTGACCTACGTCAATGGATAAGCAGACGCTTCAGATGTTTAAACAATTAACCGAATTCCCCGCAGTATCAGGGTTTGAAAGAGAACTTCGTCAATTCGTTAAAGAAAAAATGGAACCGTATACCGACGAATTTGTACAAGATCGATTAGGTAGTCTATTTGGTGTTATGCGTGGTGATGAAAGTGGCCCTAAAATGATGGTTGCTGGTCATTTTGATGAAGTTGGATTTATGACAACAGGCATCACTGATCAAGGTCTTATCCGTTTTCAACCGTTAGGCGGATGGTTCAGTCAAGTCGTGCTTGCTCAACGTCTACATATTATTACCGATCAAGGCCCTATCGTGGGAGTTGTTGGTTCTACCCCTACTCACTTACTTAGCCCGGAACAACGTAACAAACCTGTAGATATCAAATCCATGTATATTGATATTGGTGCTGATGATCGTGCAGAAGCAGAACAAATGGGGTTACGTCCAGGACTGCAAATTGTACCGATCTGTGAATTTACACCAATGGCTAATCCCAAAAAAATTATGGCAAAAGCTTGGGATAATCGCTATGGAGTCGGTCTAGCGATTGAATTATTACAAGCTCTTCATGGAGAAAAGCTTGGTGGGACTTTGTATTCTGGCGCAACTGTGCAAGAAGAATTGGGATTACGTGGTGCACGTACTGCTGCACAATTGATTCAACCAGATCTATTTTTCGGACTTGACTGTAGTGCGGCTAACGATATGACAGGCGATCGCAATGCATTCGGTCATTTGGGTAAAGGTGCATTATTACGTATTTATGATCCAACTATGTTTACCCACCGGGGTATAGTTGAATATATTCAAGATACTGCAAGTACACACCAGATTCCAGTACAGTATTTCATTTCTGCTGGTGGTACAGATGCAGGTCAAGTTCATGTCAGCGGAACAGGTGTACCTTCAGCTATTATCGGTATTTGCGGACGGTATATCCATACTTCATCTTCGATTATTCATACCGATGATTATGATGCTGCCAAAGAATTGCTCATTAAATTGGTAAAAGGGATGAATCATTCTACCTATCGTACCATTTTGGATCGAGCTTAATCTATCGAATGATCATGATTATTCCTATGTTTTCACTTTAATGATACGTAAATTTCCGGTTGCCAGATCTCTTAATAGGAGAAAAGTAACCGGATTTTTTTATACATTTCCTTCTTTTCAAAGTGATTTATATACTAAATAACTACAAATTCTTCCCGACTTTTTCTTCGCTTAATCTACATCACTCGCCATTTTCAGTGCATAAATGAGACTTTGCAAACGAACGGTTTAACCCTATCGGCACATGTAATCTAGTGATATACCATTTATAATAAGCAACAAAATAGATAGATAAAAGGAGAGAACTAATGAATTTAAAGACTGTACTGTACCAAAAATGGTCTAAAAATCTGATGTTATTGACTGTATTTTTGATGCCTCTAAGTTCGTTTATCTACTCGGTACCTGTCACTGCGGAAGAAAGTTCTGCATCTAACAGCGAATCGACTCTGTCCAATCTGTCTACAGTAACTCAAAATGTATATGTGTCTCCTAAAGGTAGTGACTTCTTAGGATCAGGGACTCTACAGGCTCCTTATCGTACCCTTCCCAAAGTTCGCTCTGTTTTGCGGGATACGTATGCTGAACGACCGGCTGGCGGAACAACAATCTGGTTGCGAGAAGGCGAATATGAATTGTCTTCTACCTTAGAATTAAATGAACTGGATTCAGGTTCAGCCGACAGACCAGTGACATATCGCAACTATCCTAATGAACAAGCAGTGATTACGACTGCCAAAACAATTGATCCCACACGTTGGAAACCGCTTAATTCTGAAGCGGCAGCTCGTGTTCATCCGGCGGTCTATGCTGATCAATTAGTCGAATTGGATGTACAATCGTTAGGACTCAAAAATACGTCTGGGTTCCCGGGAGGGACTTCGTTTACAAAAGAATGGGGTATTGTCGATCTGATTGTAGATGGCGTACGAGAACCGATCTCTCAATGGCCTAATCCTCAGCAAAAAATAGGCAAAAATCGGGTGGGCTGGGTAACGATGAATGGTTCGGCTGATCCTCAATCTTTTTATTACGGTGAAGGTGGACAACCAAAAGATGGAATAACCACAGATGAAGTGAATGCCGATCAGACCGATCGTACTGCACGCTGGCAACGATCTATCGAACAAGGTCATGATCTGTATCTCAAAGGATTCTGGCGTACTGATTTTGACCCTGTTACTAGCAAAGTAGAAAGTATTGATAACACACGCCATACGATTCGTCTAGTCGATATTCCAGAAGGCGGAATGGGTTCTAAATGGAGTAAAGATGCTCCTGTAGCTGATTCTACAGGGACAGGGACAACTACATCTACAACTATCTCTACTCCCCTGCCAGCTCAGTCTCCTGTGACTATTCACGGGGATACGTATGTTACGCAAGATGTCTATGTAACCGATGACGTTTATCATGCGCCCCTGTTTCCTGAGCCGTTGCTAACTGCTACTTCTGTTACATATCAAGTGTATCGGGTGGGAACAGGAACCGAAGAATGGCAAGCACTGAACCTGTTGGATGAGATTGATACGCCGGGAGAATGGGCTTTGGATTTTAAAGATCAGAAAATCTATTATTATCCTGACGGCGATATCAACAAACAGAATATTATTATTGCCGATCGTACAGGCCCTATTATCAAATTAAATAATGCTTCGTATCTAAACTTTGTCGGTCTGACGATTGAAGGTGGTTTAAATAACGGTATCGAGATGCAAAGTTCTCATCATATTTCACTGGATAACAATACGATTCGTAATATCGGTGGTGGTGGAATTCTCGATTATTATGGTCATGACAATCGGATACAAAATAATACCATCTATGAAACAGGAAGTTTTGGGATCAGTATTGGATATGCAGGGAATCGAGATACATTGACCCCTGCTGATTCATGGATCACCAACAATCATATTCATAACACAGGTACACTGATTGCTTTGGAAGGATTAATTATTACGCAGTCGATCGGAATGACGATCAATCATAATCTAATCCATGATGTGCCTAAGCATGGTATACGCTATGTGTATAATAATGATCTGCTTTTCGAATATAATGAGCTTCATCATATCTCGCTTGAAGATGGAGATGCAGGAGCTTTCTATACCGCTCAAGACTGGACTTCATACGGTAATGTATTACGTTATAACTATGTACATGATAGCCCGCGGGCAAATGGATTCTATGCAGATGACGGGGATAGCGGAGATACATTTACCAACAATATTGTCTCAGGAGTATCCAAAGCATTTCTGTTTGGCGGAGGTCATCATAATCGAGCTACAGGAAATCTGATTATTAATGCCACATCTGGTATTCAGATTGATGATCGCGGTATTGCACGCAAATATACAGCAGACAGTACCCATGCGGAACAATTAATTGCTAAGAACCCTTCTACCGGGCCTTGGAAAGAGTATGGTCGTGTGTTGGCAGATACGTATGGATATGATACGAATCTATGGAAAAACATGTTGAATCCAAAATGGCATCCTGAATACCCAAATGGGACTCATTTCAAAGATAATGCTATTGTTCAATCGGGTACACTGGTTATTCCTAAAAAAGGGGCTGTTATTATCCAAAACAACCCAAGAATCACAAATACTCAATCGGCTGGACTGAATCCGAATACAACAAATGGATTCTACACTCAAAATCCTACGATTTTGGCTATCTTTCCAAATATCAATACCATTTATCCACAGATTGGATTGCAAAAAGGAGAGGTTATCTCTACCTCCTCTTCTGATTGATAGATCCTATTTAGGTTAAAAGAATACCTTCTCAATCCAAATAGCCAAATGCTTCAGACATTGATCTGAGACTTTTGGCTATTTTCTTATGTCCTATATAGCTATCGGGGCTATTGCTTGCTGACTGAATAGGAAGGACATACTAATATAATTTGATTTTCTATCGCAATAGATACCTTCAAGAATGAGACATTAAGGCGGTTATCAGTTGTTGGAACATATACTATACTGAGGGTGGCTAAAGAAACACCAACACTTTCAATTTATTCTTCTATCTATCTCTTCTACTTCTTCCCACTCTTTATTCTACTACTTAACCTACTTGTTTACGTTATCCCTACTTCATTACATTTTGCTTTCCTTGATCTTCTTTCTAATACGAGTATATCGAAAGTTGAGATCACGGATTAATCCAATACTATATCTGACCTAATAACCCTACTCAATTATAAGAAAACAGCTACAGTTAGCCATCTTAGAGTACATCTATTCGTTCATCATTTATTTGATAACAATAGCATTCAGGATATTTAGGAGGAAAATATAATGGTAACAACTACGAAATGGGTAGCATGGATACTTTCACTGAGTCTTATGATTACTCTTCTACCAACAGGGCAAACCAGTTATGCTGCAACAAATCAAATGCTTAGTAGTGGTAACACGGTTGCAACTAACGTTAATCTATACGTCGATCCAACAGGAAATGATACAACAGGGACAGGCACTAAATTAGCACCTTTCAAATCATTATTCAAAGCTAGATCAACGATTCGTGCTTACAAAGGCAATTTACCAGCAGGTGGTGTTACCGTCTGGGTCAAAGGCGGAACATATAATCTAGCTACAACATTCGATCTCAATGCTCAAGATTCAGGAACACCCGATAAACCTGTTATTTATCGCACGTACCCGGGAGAGACGGTTACCTTAACAACAGGTAAAGGCATTGATCCTACATCATGGCAACCTTTAAGTGCAGATGCAGCGGCACGTGTTAATCCTTCTATTCAACCAAGTAAACTACGCGAGCTAGATGTAGCTTCGCTCAATATACAGAATATTGCTGGCTTTGCAGGAGGTACAACATTTACAGAACAATGGGGTATTGTTGATCTGATTGTAGATGGTATTAGACAACCGATCTCTCAATGGCCGAATGAAAATCAAAATATCGCATCAAATCGTGCAGGTTGGGTCACTATGAATGGATCCGCAGATTCCAAATCCTTTTATTATGGTGAAGGCGGTATTCCAGAGAACGGAATTACAGACGATGAAGTCAATCAAGACGGTACCAATCGTATTCAGCGCTGGAAAGCTTCCATGGCTAAAGGGCATGACCTGTATCTCAAAGGATTCTGGAGAACAGCTTGGAGCCCTGTAACGAGTAAAGTAGGCGCTATCTACCCTAACGATCATATTATTTCTCTATACGATATTCCAAGTGGCGGTATGGGCGATAAATTTAGCAAAACGGTTGTTACAACCAACACACTCAAAAGTTCAACGGTCAGTATGAATGTTTATCGTCCTAATCTAATGTCTTCTGCTTCAGTACAAAAAGATGTGTATACTCCAGCATTTTCTGTTCCAAGTGCTAATGTGAACCTCTTCAATGTGACTGCTAGTGTCTATGGATTGGCTAACGATGAACCTTTTATTCCAGATACAAGTGTGAGCTATAGAGTTGGCACAGGAAAAGAAGAATGGAAAGCTATTAATTATTTAGATGAAATCGATGTTCCTGGGGAATGGGCACTTGATTTTAAAGACGGCAAAATTTATTACTATCCTACAGGTGATCTTACTAAACAGATGATTACCTTATCGGATAACAAAGCATCTATTATCAAAATGAGTGACGCTTCTTATATTCAATGGCTTGGATTTACGGTTGAAGGTGGTATGGGTAACGGCATCGAGATGCAACGTTCTCATCATATGAAGCTTGCTGGAAATACAGTCTGTTATGTAACAGGCACAGGTATTGTTGATTACTACGGCAATAACAATCTGATCCAAAGTAATGATATATTTGAAATTGGAGCTGCTGGCATCTCTATGGGGTACTCAGGAGATCGTACTACTTTGACAGCATCCAATTCTAGAATCAATAACAATCATATTTCAAATATCGGCACATTGATTAGTCTTGAAGGTATCGTGATACGCGAATCTGTAGGGATTAAAGTCGATCATAATCTTATTCATGATACACCCAAAGCGGCAGTTAAGTATACTTCAGATAACAACTTGTTGTTTGAGTATAACGAAATTCATAATACGTCTTTAGTTGAAAGTGATTCCGGTGCTTTTTACACACCACAAGACTGGACTTCTTATGGAAATGTACTCCGTTATAACTTTATTCATCATAACAAACGGTCTCATGGATTCTATTTTGATGATGGAGATAGCGGTGATATTGTCAGCAAAAATATTATTCAACAATCTCAAATCGCTTTTATCATGGGCGGTGGACACGATAATCTAGCGCAAAATAACCTGATTATCGCTTCTAGAGCAGCAGGACAAATTGATGATCGTGGTATTACACGTGGATATACCGCTACAAGCACGTATGCTCAGAATTTGATTAGCAAAAATCCAACTTCTGGCGCATGGCTACAGTACGGTAAAGATTTGAAAGCAACTTATGGCTACACTACCAATCTATGGGCAGATATTCTTAACCCTGAATGGCATCCAGAATATCCAAACGGTTCTTCGATTTCCAATAATGTATTTGTACAAACAGGCGCAGTCACTACACCTAAAAAAGGATCTTTTACTGTAGCGAACAATGTGATTCTAAATACGATCGCGGACGCTCAATTTTATAATGCTAACACAATGGATTATCGTACCAATAATGCAAGTATTCTGAGCAAATTTACAGATTTAAATACGATTTTCCCACAGATCGGATTATCTCAAGATGAGTATAGAGTGCAAGTCGTTTCTAGATCAGCATCAGGCGGAATGAGTAATCATTAAAATGAATAGGAATTTCCATATTATTGTGAACTTTTTATGAATACAGTAGGTCTACCCCTTTTACTCCTCCTACTAATGATTCATAAAAATAACTTTTATTTCGGGGATAATTAGTAACTAAATATCTTAATTATCCCCTCTTTTATCAAAAAAAGTCGATTTTTCACTTAAATTAACCAAATTTATCTATAACCATTACAAAATGGGCAAAAGTATCCGACAAAGTAACTAGTGAGCCTAATTCGATAATTATAAAACCAAATATCCAATTCTAATACAACTATAGGTAAACCATATTACAGTATGAAAGGATGTTTTATAATGTTCAGAAAGACACCGTTAGCCATGTTAATGGTGATAACTACACTAGTTGTAAGTACTTTGTTATCACCAAGTTCCGCTTTTGCAGATCGTACCGTAAATGGAACTGTTGTTACCCTAAGTAGTGGAGCAACGACCAATACAGGTCTCAATATCTATGTAGATGGTTCTGTAGCAACTGCTGGAACAGGGACAAAAGATGCTCCCTTCAAAACACTGATCGAAGCTAGAAATGCGATTCGTGCTAAAAAAGGAGTTTTACCTGTTGGAGGAATTACAGTATGGGTCAAGGGCGGCACATACAAATTCACTTCTACAATGGATATGAATGCTTCTGATTCTGGAGCACCTGGTAAATCAATCGTTTATCGTACCTATCCTGGAGAGAAAGTTATTCTTTCTAACGGTACATCTGTTGATCCTACACTTTGGAAACCTTTAAATAGTGAAGCACAATCCAGAGTTAATCCAAAAGTTAGTGCAAGCAAGCTAGTTGAACTGGATGTAAAAGCTTTAGGGCTTACCAATATTAACAGCTTTCCTGGAGGCAATTCATTCTCCGATAAATGGGGCATTATTGATCTGATTGTCGATCATGAACGTCAACCGATCTCACAATGGCCGAATCCAGGCGAAATGGCTGGTTCCAAACGGGCTGGTTGGACAACAGCTAACGGTTCCGCAGATGCTAAATCTTTTTACTACGGTGAAAATGGAATCCCGACAGATGGTAAGACTGATGATGAATTAAATGCAGATGGAACCAATCGTTCCGAGCGTTGGGCTGCTTCTGTAAATGCAGGACATGCTCTCTACCTTCAAGGCTTCTGGAGAACGGTCTGGAGCCCTGTGACAAGCAAAGTACAAAGTATTGATAATGCAGAAGGCAGTATTTCTTTGTTAGACACCCCTACAGGCGGTATGGGTTCCAAATGGAGTAAAGATATTGCTAACTCTAACCCTGTTTACCGTACAGGTGATGGAACAGAAGAATGGCGTGCAGTGAACTATCTAGATGAGATTGATGTTCCTGGCGAATGGGCACTTGATTTCAAAGATGGCAAAGTGTACTACTACCCTGATGGCGATATCAAAACAAAAGATGTAGAAATCGCTGATAATGCTACACCTATCATCAAAATGTATGCGACGTCCTACCTTCAATTGCTAGGCTTCCAATTAGAAGATAGCATGAGTAACGGGATTGAAATGCAAAAAACACACCATATTACAATTGCAGGTAATACGATCTTAAACGTAAGTGGTGGCGGTATTGTCGATTACTATGGCAGTTACAATTTGATCAAAAGTAATGATATTTACGATACAGGTGAATTCGGAATAAGTCTTGGTTATGCAGGTGATCGCACAACGACATTTACCAAATCCAATACACGTGTAACCAATAATCATATTCATCATACTGGTCTACTTTCTCACCTTGCAGGTATTATCGTACGGGATTCCAATAATGTATGGGTCGATCATAACTTGATCCATGATGTTCCCAAAGATGGTATTCGTTATGTAAGCAGTACAAATCTAACCTTTGAATTTAATGAAATTCATAATGCTGCTCTAGTTGAAAGTGATACAGGAGCTTTCTATACGGCTCAAGACTGGACTTCATACGGAAATGATCTTCGTTACAACTTTATTCATAACAATGTACGTGCCAACGGATTCTATGTGGATGGCGGCGATGCAGGCGATAACTTCTACAACAATATTATTCAAGGCTCTGATCGTGCATTCCAATTTAACGGTCATCATAATATTGGTCGTAACAATGTCGTGGTTGCTTCTTCCAAAGTACAGATCGAAAATCGTAGTGATGTACTCACAACTGATGTGGTAGCAAATGCGATTATGACGAAAAGTTATGGAGTCGGCAGTAGCTTTGCAGATGGATTGCGTGCTAAAAATCCTTCATCCGGTGTCTGGGCAGGCTTTGCAAGTGAGCTCAAAACACGTTATGGTTACACAGATAACTTATGGACAGATATCCTAAATGCTAACTGGCATCCAGAGTACTCTAATGGTTCCAAATTAGTAGATAATGCATTCGTTCAAGTCAATAGTATTATCAAACCCAAACTTGGAAATATCACTGTTGAAAAAAATAATATTCTGTCTAAAGTAGCAGATGCAAGCTTCTTCAATTACGGTCAAATGGACTTGCGTACTAACAACAGACAAATTCTTGAGAAATTCCCGAATTTGAATAGTATTTTCCCTCAAATCGGATTGCAACAAGATATGTACCGTATCCGTGTGGTAACTCGTGCAGAGACAGGCGGATTCACCAATCATTAAGTTAAATGGCCAAGATACAGCCGAACTTCTTTTGTAAAGAAGTTCGGTTTTTTGTTGTGTTTAGCTCTAGCTATACTTGTGCATGACATGAACCCATTTGATTAGTTATCCAAGCGAACGGGTAAATGCACTATGAATCCGAACGACACGAAGACGATACAGAACATACAGGAGGAATTCATCATGTTAGGTAAAAAAACAATTTTTATTACAGGTGCTGGTAGTGGACTTGGTAAAGGTGCTGCATTAGGTCTTGCCAAAAAAGGACATAAAGTGATTGCTTCCGTAGAAATTATTCCTCAAGTGACAGAGCTTCGAGAAGAAGCCAAAGCTCAAGGACTCGATATTGAAGTACTCAAATTAGATGTAAATAAACCACTTGATCGTATTCAATTGGAAAAATATGATTTTGACGTATATGTAGCGAATGCAGGTATTGGTGAAGGTGGCCCACTTGCTGAGATTCCAGTCGATAATATCCGTCAAATTTTCGATACCAACGTTTTTAACTCATTAGAAATGGTACAGATTGTCGCTCGCCAATTTGTCGCTAAAAAGAAAGGTAAAATCATTTTTGTCAGCTCTATCGCTGGACTAAGTGTGACTCCTTATCTTGGTGCATATTGCGCTTCCAAACATGCTGTAGAAGCGATGGCTCAAGCGCTTAAAGAAGAACTGAAAGAGTTCGGAATTCAAGTCGCTACAATCAATCCTGGTCCTTACAAAACAGGATTTAACGATAATATGTTTGAACAAAAAGAAAAATGGTATGATGAGAAAACCAACTTCACCAAACGTGCTGATTTGTTAAAAGGTGAAAAAATGCTAGCTCAACAGTTCGATCCTCAAGATATGATCGACAAAATGGTGGAAGTCATTGACGCGAAGCACCATCCTTTCCGCAATGTGTATCCAAAACCATCTGAAGAGCAAGTAAAAGAATATCAAGCAAAAATATGGGAAGAAACAGTATAAATCTTTTCTTTTCTAATCACTACTATCATGTATCCAAAGCACACAGAATGGGCATTTTGACTGCCTTCTCTGTGTGCTTTTATACTGCTAGAGCACTTTGAAGTACCTATCGCACTTCAAAGTGCGTACTTCTCATCTCTTCTATTATGCTGCAAGCTAATCATGTAACCTATCATGATTAAAGGAGAGCTCAAGATGAATACATCGATCAATCATTCTCGTAAAGTCGCTCTGGTTGTTGGAGCCAACGGAGTTATAGGTAGTAATCTGATTGACCACTTAATTACACTCCCTGATTGGGATATTATAGGGCTATCCCGTAGAGGCGGTATTTCAACAGATCGTGTGACTTTTGTATCGGTAGACCTTTTACAGCGAAGCGAAGTTGAACATGTTTTAGCATCATTTCCCACGATCACACATATTTTTTATGCGGCTTATCAAGATCGTCCAACATGGGCAGAATTAGTAGAACCTAATCTGAATATGCTGATTCATATTGTAGAAAGTGTAGAAGCCACTTCTCCTCAACTTGAACATATCAGTCTGATGCAAGGCTACAAAGTATACGGTGCCCATCTGGGTGCATTTCCAACCCCTGCCCGTGAAACAGATGCGAAGCCGATGCCACCTGAATTCAATATGGCACAACAGGATTATCTAGTGCAGCAACAACAAGGTAAAGATTGGACATGGTCTGCTCTTCGACCTTCTGTGGTATGCGGATTTTCAGTGGGTAATCCGATGAATCTAGCTATGGTGATTGCGATCTATGCGACGATTTCTAAAGAACTGCAAATCCCTTTACGCTTCCCTGGCAAGCGAGGAGCTTACCATAGCATTTTAGAAATGACTGATGCAGGTTTACTCGCCAAAGCAACCGTATGGGCAGCAACAACGCCTGCATGTGCTAATCAGGCGCTGAATATCAATAACGGAGATGTATTTCGGTGGGAATCCTTATGGCCTAAGATTGCTCATTATTTTGATATGGAACCGGCTCCGCCTTTGTCGATGAACTTAAACGATATGATGAAAGATAAAGAAGCTCTATGGGATTCGATCGTTAGTAGGTATGGATTAACAGCATATACTTATGCAGAGGTGTCTTCATGGGCTTTTGGTGATTTTGTATTTTCGTGGGATTATGATTTTTTTGCAGACGGTAGTAAAGCACGTCGTCTTGGCTTTCATGAGTATGTCGATACCGAAGAAATGTTTATCACTATTTTTGAGGATTTCCGCAAGCGTAAGATTATCGCCTGATCTTCTGTCGTTTGTATCGATAAATCAATAAAAGCCGACCTTAGGTAAGACAAAGGTTCGGCTTTTATTGATTTACATCACTTGAGGAGGAGACGATAAAATACGCGCTTGATCGCCATAGTGTTTATTCACATGCACTTCTCCCCATTTGCACATCATATGAAGTAACTCTGTTAGAGTCGTTCCGTATGGGGTTAATTCATATTCAACTTTGGGTGGCACAACATGATAAGAAGTTCGCAATACGGTGCCTGCTTCTTCTAATTCACGTAATTGCTGGGTTAGCATTTTTTGCGTAATTGCTGGAATTAACTTTTTAAGTTCACTGGTGCGTTTTTTACCAAATGTAAGATGGAATAAGATCACAGGTTTCCATTTACCACCGATCACTTCTAACGTGACTTCAACAGCAGTATGATATACTTTTTCTTTTTCTTCCATTATTGTTCCACCTTTCTAAGATAGTTAATTATTTAGTATACTTACATCTAAGGTATAACACGAGCGTATGGTATAGTTCTTTCTACTGTAACATAGCCTATGGATAAGAAAGGTAAGCTATTTGGTTTGGTAAACATTACTTTTTTATTACCATGAGTGTATTGCTCAAACCAAGTGCTGTTTGACAGTAGTCCTTTGTTCTACCTATACTAATGCCAACTCAATCTATACCCAAACATATATTATAAGGAGGTGGTCGCTTGAAAGCATCAAACTCGCGAATGATCCTTTTGGGGCTCGCTTTATTCGCTTTGTTACTAGGAGTACTATACTACAGTTTTCATACGAAAAACGATTCGTATCCGTTAAGTAGCGGTGCTGTGAAGGAGTCTGGAATGAATATCTATGTCGCCAAAACAGGGAATGATCAGACTGGAAATGGTAGCAAGAACAGTCCTTATGCGACTTTAAAACAAGCTCAGAAAAAGATTCGTGCCTATCAGGGCAAACTTCCTCAAGGAGGCATAACGGTCTGGGTGAAGCAAGGGAATTATCTGATGGATTCTAGCTTACAACTGGATCAAAAAGATTCAGGAACAGCCAGTTCTCCAATTACATATCGCACGTACACTGGAGAACAAGTAACGTTATCTACAGGCAAAACAGTAACGGACTGGCAACCACTCAGTCAAGAAGCTCAAGCTAGAGTTCATCCGAAGATTGATCCCAAGCAGTTAGTAGAATTGGATGTACGCAAATTAGGGTTTAAGCATATTAATGGATTTGAAGGTGGTACTTCGTTTACAGAAAAATGGGGTATCCTGAACTTATTTGCAAATAATCAAATGCAACCTATTTCCCGCTGGCCGAATACTACAGAAGTTGCTAGTGGACAACGTGCAGGTTGGGCGATTGCTCAAAGTGTCTATAATGCTCAATCTTTTTATTATCAAAAGCCCGGTTCATCGAGTGTAAATATTCTGGATGAAGATGGTACTAATCGTTCCAAACGCTGGCAAAATGCGATTCAACAAGGACATGCGATCTACTTACAAGGTTTCTGGCGTACACTATGGAGTCCAGCCAGTATCCAGATCAGTCAAATTGACCCTGCTCAAAAAACGATCAAGCTTTTAGATACCCCTCAAGGCGGTATGGGTTCTAAATTCAGTGCTCTCGTGTCTCCTTCTGCTCTATCGAGAACAACGAATGAGCAAAATGATAATAGTAGTACACCTTCTACTTATCGTGTCGGTGATGGCTCTGAAGAGTTCCGTGCACTTAATCTATTAGAAGAAATTGATACGCCCGGAGAATGGGCGCTTGATTTTAAAGACGGCAAAATTTACTACTATCCACCTTCTGACATTCATAAATTGCAGACCGTGATTGGCGATCAAGATTCACCGATTGTCAGTATGGATGGTACATCTTATGTGCAATTTAAAGGATTTACGATACAGAATAATATGGGCAATGGTTTTGAAATGAAACGAAGTCATCATATAACGATAGCAGGCAACAAAATTCATGATGTGAATGGCGGTATCTTAGACGTGGATGGTCATCATAATACATTCCGCAGTAACGATATTTATGATACAGCTAGCTTCGGAATCAGTCTGAATAGTGCAGGTGATCGGGCTACCTTATCTTCTGCAAATACTCGCATTACCAATAATCATATTCATCATATCGGCAAGCTGATTCATCTGGAAGCGATTATTATTCGAGATTCAGTCGGTGTGCGGGTAGATCATAATTTACTACATGATGTTCCCAAAGATGCTGTTCGTTATGTATTTAGCAATAAGCTGTTGCTAGAATACAATGAAGTTCATAATACATCTCTGATCGAAGGCGATACAGGAGCTTTCTATACCGCTCAAGATTGGTCTTCGTACGGCAATGTATTACGATATAACTTTATTCACAATAACAAGCGCTCCAATGGATTCTATGCTGATAGTGGTAGCAGTGGGAATACGTATCAGTATAATATTATTCAAGATACTTCCCGTGCTTTCCTATTTGAAAATGGTCATCATAATGTAGCAACGAACAATCTATTAATTGATGTCCAATCGCTTGAAATTAATGATCGTTCCAATCAACTCGATTATGGACTAAATAGCGACAATGCAAATCGTCTACGTGAACTACAACCTTTAACCGGAACTTGGAAAAAATACGGTGAACAACTTGCTGAAAAATACGGACTGCAAGGCAATCTATGGAGTAGCGTATTAAACAAAAAATGGAATCCGCAATATCCAAACGGCAGCAAGCTTAATCATAACGTTATTGTAGGTGCAGATGGACAAGTGAAATTACCGAAAAAAGGTGATGTAACAGCCGTAGGGAATACTACTGTGAGCAGCACATCCAAAGCTGGATTTTATAACCTAGCTACACTGGATCTACGTACCAAAAATGCGAAGATTCTAGAGAAATTCCCGGACTTGAATACTATTTTCCCAACGATTGGATTGTACAAAGATGATTATCGCACTCAGCCTTTTAATCGTGCAGATTCAGACGGTCTTTCCGATCATCAATCGACTTCTTAAATCAAACTTTTATTGATATTACTGACTGATCAGTTGTGCTTCGGTGCAATTGATCAGTTATCTTTTTATAGATTAAGATTTCGTCAGACACACTTGACAAGCAATCTACCAGTATGCTCAAATGGTTACAAAAAAGAAACTAATTTATGAATAAATTGAAATTTTATTAAGAAAGTATGAAAATAGTCTTTGCTAAATATGTATCTGTATTTTATTATATAAAAGCATCTAAAGAAATTACCAAATTATATGTATTTTAGGGGGTGATTAACTAATTAAAACAATGATCTACACCATAGCAGGGATAAACCATCATCCCAACGACATCAGTGTATCTAGAAACGGAGGGAATTTATATTTATGAAGAAGTTCCAGAAAATGATATCGCTCGCAGCTATTCTTGCTTTGAGTAGTGGTATAGCAGTTCCATATGCATCTGCTGACAAAGTTGGAAATCAAGAAGTGATTAATCTTGATAGCGGTGCTGTGACAAAAACCGGTTGGAATCTATATGTAGATACTGCCGGAAGCGATACCGATGGGAATGGCACAAAAGAGAAACCATACGCCACCCTCGAAAGAGCACGTGATGCGATTCGTAGCCTCAAAGGCGCCCTACCCGATTATGGAGTAACGGTCTGGGTCAAAGGTGGAGAATATGAATTTTCCAACTTGGAATTTACAGATGCAGATTCAGGTACGCCTGATAAACCGATTGTCTATCGTACCTATGCGGGAGAACAAGTAACGTTAACCAATGGTATTCGTATCAATGCGTCAGATTGGAAGCCTCTTAGCGCAGCTGCCAAAGCTCGTGTTCATCCTGATGTAGATGCCAATGCTCTGTACCAGCTAGATGTAAAATCGCTGGGCTTGAAGCATATTAGACATTTTGAAGGTGGCACTTCATTTACCGAAAAATGGGGAATCATTGATCTGATCTCTAACGGTATTCGTCAACCGATCTCACAATGGCCGAATATCACCGAATCGGTAGATGGACATCGTAAAGGATGGACAACTGCTAACGGTTCAGCGGATGCCAAATCTTTTTATTATGGTGAAGGCGGTATTCCTGAAAATGGAGATACAACGGACACATTGGATTTGGATGGTAGCAATCGTGCAGCACGCTGGCAGAAGTCTTTGTCAGAAGGTCATGCTCTTTATCTCAAAGGATTTTGGAGAACGGTCTGGAGTCCATTGACCAGTTCTGTACAATCTGTCGATACCAAGCACAATGTAATTACACTTAAAGATATTCCAGATGGCGGTATGGGTTCCAAATGGAGTGCTACCGTATCTGATTATGCATCTGCTACATCCGCTACAGCGAATACGTATGGAGACGATGCCAAGTCAGCTAGTGTGGCTCCATCTACTTCTGCGACAAGTGCGCCTGCGGCAGATGATGCTTTGCATGATACTGATTCTACGCCTCAATCGTATAAGCTGTTTAACGAACAAGGCGAATCAGGATCAGTAAGTTTGAAAGAAAATGTGACAGACGATTCTCAATTAACGACCGAAGCGACGGACTCGGAAAACAGCTTATCGTTACCTTCAGGCGTAACGGAACATACAGGTACCGATGCTACTGTGACAGAACATACCGCTGACTCCGAATCAGCCAACGTTTCTTCATCTGTAAAAAATGATGTCTACAAAACAGCGACAGCCAGCACGTATTTCGCACCTTCATCGTATTCATCCAAAATTAAAGCGCCTTATCGAATCGGTTCCGGTTCGGAAGAGTGGAAATTGATTAATTATCTGGATGAAATCGATGTACCGGGTGAATGGTCACTCGACTTCAAAGATGGGCAAATTTATTATTATCCGAAAGGCAATCTAAAAAGCCAAACGATTATTATTGCCGATCAAGAAAACCCGGTTGTCTCTATCAACGGTGCTTCCAACTTGGAAATGTTAGGGTTCACTGTTGAAGGCGGTATGGGGAACGGAATTGAATTGAAAAATACCGATCATATTACGATTGCAGGTAACACACTTCGTAATCTAGGTAATGGTGGGATTCTGGATGTAGATGGTACCAATAATCTTTTCCAGAGTAACGATATTTATGAAACAGGCGGATTCGGGATCAGTATTAACGATGCTGGCGACCGTAAAAAATTAACAGCAGCGAATAGCCGCGTTACCAATAACCATATTCATAATGTGGGTGATCTTACTCACCTCGAAGCGATACTGGTGCGTAATTCAGTGGGAGTCAAATTCGATCATAATTTACTGCATGATGTACCCAAAGATGCTGTCCGTTATGTGTACAGCAACAATTTAACATTTGAGTACAATGAAGTACACAACACTTCGTTGATCGAAGGCGATACCGGAGCATTCTATACCGCTCAAGATTGGGCTTCGTATGGTAATGTGCTGCAATATAATTTTGTTCACCATAACAAACGTTCTAATGGATTTTATTCAGATGGTGCAGATAGCGGTGATAATTATCGTTACAATATTGTACAAGGTTCCACGAAAGGTATTTTACTCAATGGACATGACAATATCGCAAATAACAATCTAGTGGTCGATTCCAATATGATTCAAGTCGATCAACGGGGCGATAGTAATTCTCATGGTGTGAATAGTATCTATGCAGATCAACTTCGAGAAATGAATCCAACCAGTGGTGTCTGGAAAGAATACGGAGCAACATTACAGAAAACGTATGGTTACGATCATCCGTTATGGAGTAGTATTCTTGATCCGAACTGGCATCCTGAATATCCTAATGGTACAAAAATGAATAACAATGTAATGGTCAATACCCCGAATATTGTGGTTCCCAAATTAGGTGATGTGAAAGTTGAAGGTAATCAATTTATCTCTACGGTCACAGGTGCAGGATTCTACGATTACAGCAAAATGGACTTACGTACCGACAATAAGACTATTTTAGCGAAATTTCCGAATCTGAATGAAGTCATGCCTAAAATTGGATTGAGTCAAGATGAATACCGTACCAAAGTCGTGACTCGTGCCGAATCAGGCGGATTAACCAATCACTAATCTAACCAGCTCTTCTATGCTTTGACCAAGTAGAACCTTTGAATCAACAGGCTGTTTGCCTACGATTCAAAGGTTCTTTTTTGTCTATACATTTCTTTTTTACATAGTTACTATATTTTTTTCATGGAAATGACTTGTAATTATTTTTGTCCATGTTATAATTATCTTAATATTAAGATTTTAAATATAAGCCGATTATGATTCATTCATATATATATTAGGAGGTTGACGATTATGGAATTATTAGGTATTCATCACGTCTCGATTATGACAGGTAAAGCGGAAAAAAATTACGATTTCTATACCAAAACAATGGGTATGCGTATGGTCAAAAAAGGAGTCAATCAAGACGATACGACGTCTTATCATTTATTTTATGGGGATGCTGTTGCTTCTCCCGGTACCGAACTAACTTTCTTTGATCTACCAGGTATCGGACCTAGCTATCAAGGAGTATCTAGTATTTCAGCCACTTCATTACGTGTAGCCAATACAGAAGCGTTGCAATACTGGTCTGATCGATTTGATCAATTGAATGTTACTCATGAAGAAATCAAACAACGGGCTGGACGGGATACTTTAGCGTTCCAAGACTTTGAAGGTACACGTCTTATTCTTGTAGCCGATAATGGCGAACAAGGTGTTGCTCCCGGCAAAGCTTGGGATCAGACTGAAGTTCCTGTTGAATACGGTATTCTTGGACTTGGACCTACCACATTGACACTTGCCAAACCAGCTTCTACAATTATGATTTTGACTGAAGTGATGGGATTCCGTCACACAGGCTCGTATCCTTCGCTTGCAGGTGACTTTGCAGATATTGAAGTCTACTCTACAGGTCAAGGCGGAGCAGGTGCAGAAGTCCATATCGAGACACGTCCTGATCTTCCGAATGCTCGCTTGGGTCGTGGTGGTGTGCATCACGTAGCTTTCCGTGTACCTGATGAATCCGAGTACGAACGTTGGGCAGACAAATTATCCAAATTAGGCATTCCTAATTCGGGTAAAGTCGATCGTCACTATTTCCGTGCTCTTTACTTCCGTGAACCCAATGGGATCTTATTCGAACTTTCTACAGATACACCGGGATTCGATATCGACGAATCTATGGATTCATTAGGTGAGACATTGTCTTTACCTCCTTTCCTTGAAGGTAATCGTGCACAGATCGAAGCTAATCTTCGTCCACTTGTACTCGATGAAGCTTAATGTATTAAATGAAATAGTATTGTTATCATAGGTTTATAACACAAAGAGCAACTCTTAACAGAGTTGCTCTTTTATGATTTAAGCATATTTTTGTAGCTGTGTCTCTTACTTCCCTTGAGAAGACGTCTGCTCAAGTTGCTCTGCTTGCTTCCGCTCTTCAAGATAGGCTTCAAATCGCTCAGGATGAACCACTTTACGCATCAAATGCATCGGTCCTTCTCCTTTACCTGCATCTCTAGAACGGATACTTTCATATCCTCTACGTTCATACATTGGCAGTAACCATGGATGTTTCTCCGCAGTACCCAGTGTAACCGCAGGCGCGCCTACTTCATCACGGATAATATGTTCTTCTACCCAATTGAGTAATTTGCTACCTGCACCTGTTCCTTGTACATTCGGATCCACTGCGAACCACATAATAAACGGTAAGCCCGTCTCAGCGGTTAACTCTTTGACCCGTTCAGGATCAGCTAAAGTCACTGTCGCTACGATCAAGCCATCTTGCTCTAGTACATAGCATTTATTGTGCGTAATATTATCTTCAATTAATGCTAGATCAGCATGAGCTGCTGGCCACGTTAATCCTAATTCACGAATAGTCACATATGCTTCATATGTGATATGAAGTACACGCTCTGCATCTTCTACGGTTGCCAAACGATAAATGTCACTCAATTCTGTCACCTCTTTATTCCGACTATGTTCATCAGATTATTAAATATAATCTAACATTGATTATACCACTTTTCTAATTGATTTTTTCTATAAGTAATTTTCTATAAGTAACGATGGATGATATGAATCCTTATTTTATATGATCTACTTATCGACAATCGTTAGACGATTCCATGTGTGTTGCCAATTTTTTTGTTGAACACGTTGCTGATAAATATGAACGTCTCCGCGTGTCTGAAGAAAGCGTGGATTGACACGTATCTTCATTTCAAATACATCTTCAAGTCCACAAGGAGCGACAAGAATCACTTGATCATCTTCATCTAACCGTACTCCTAATGCTGTCGCAGTTTCGGGAAAGCATGAGATAGCATCTACTGTAGAGGTGTAAGGCTCAATACGATTGGCGATATGCATTCTTGCTTCATTTTTGACTGACCACGGCACTGCTGGTTGCATACAGGATAATTGGCGTTCCCACTCTTTTTCATTATTTTCATCCAGCTGGTTGGGATCGTAATAGACTACATCAATATCAGCAAGTACTGTGCGAGAGTCAATCTGATGTAACCTATCCCAGATCTTCGAACGGACAAATCCTGCACATACCCAGCTATCCGGCAGATCCAGATGTCGTACACTGCGCAAAATATCCATCATCCAACCATCATCTTCAATCCATTGAACAATCGTCTGCTGCCTGCTTTGCTCTTTGTCACTATCATATGTAGACATGTCTGTAGCTCCTCTATACCCTGAATTGTGCTCCTATTTATACGGTTGAATCACTGAGCTGTTGTTGGATTTCATTTACCATATATTCGGCAAATGCTTGTAACTGTACAGGTTCCAATCTTGGATCATCTATACTGCCACTATACATATCAAGGCAAGCACGAATAAGCTCAGAGTAGGTAGAAGGCAATGCAGAGATTCCCCATTCCCCTCCTTCTTTTTTCGATGACACCATATGTTCTTGAAGAAACAGCAAGATCCGACACAAATTAAGTGTGTAATATACAGGTGAATCTATTATATCTGTAGATACATGTTCTATATCTAACAAAAGTGATTGAATATACAAATGAGGGTCGATTGGCGCAAATACTGCGGAGATCTGTTTACCATATAAGGTTAGACCTCGCTGATATGTAACAAAAATATGAGCTGCTATATCGGTATCTGTATCCCCTCCGCAAATATAATGCGTATCTGTACGATACTTTTCGCGGTGATGGGCTGAATAATGGAATTCAAATGGAGTCGGGTATACAAAAGGATTTATATCTTTTTGCAATAATATACTCAACTCGAGCCCGTTGCCGTATATTAAATCTTCTTCTACTATTAGAAGTTTTTGAGCGATATCTAATTTCAATTGCTGACTGATTGCATCTTGTACCACAATTAACAAATCAATATCACTCTGTTCAGGATTGAACTCACCCATCGCCAAAGAACCATGTAGATAAATACCGACTAGATTATCTTCTAATACTGTTTGAAATAACTCTGTAATACCTTTAAGTTTATAGGCATGATCTGAGATATGAGGCTGAATATTCAATATGATCGGCTCCTTTTCAATACCCTATTTCACCAAAATATCCTTCTATCTTCTTCCTTTTAGATGGTATCGTCAACCATAGACAAGGATCTATCAAAAAAAGCATCCCTAATGATCTAGGAATGCTTTTTGCTATACTATTTTACTGATAATCTACATCTTCGGTGAAATGAATCTGTTGCAATCGTTCTTGAATCCGCTGAATCTCAGCTGATGTTAACGGTGCGTTAGGCGCAATCTTATAATTACGTCCAGTCACATAACTAACTTCAGTATGACTGTCAAAAGCATATGGGGTCTGCGGAACAGGCGTTTTTGTATAATCAGTAAAATCAATCACTGACCATGCTTGATCTCCATCGTGCTTGCGCAAAATTAGACGCTGATATTGATTCTCTGTCCATAAATAACGAGTATCAGCTGGAGAATTATTACCATCTAGTGCCGTCGTATAACCGGAACCTCTGAACATCAATGTAAATTGAGCTTGAGCATTGGTAGAACCTGACTTCGTTCGATACGTTTGCCCAAGTTCATTGATCCCTACAATATGCACATTACGTCCTGCTGGAAAATGATCAACAAAGTCTTTCCATCCATTTAGCAAATTATCATGACGTAACACCCAGTTTGTATCAATCACAATAGATAGATAGTTAACGGTGTTCATCATTTGATAAGGATTATCGACATATTGCTGCGCAGTATACAATTGCGGTTCAGCATTAGAGTCTTTGACATACGGATCACCCGGATGAATCGTCCACCGGGAAGACTTTTCTACATAACGTGAACCGATAGGATCGATTGTTACTGGATTCATAAAGACGGCTCCACTATTATCTAAACTTCCCTGTGCAGGCACCAATGGATTATGCTCATTCGACCAGTAAGGCATCAATGGCGAACCTTCTCCAAATAATTGATTTACATTATATTGCGTCGCTGCCCAGCCCATATAGGATGTAATCTCAAAATGATCTTTGAGCCATGTCACTTGCTCGGGATTGACAGCAAAGCTAGATAATGAAGTTGGACGATATGCCGCTGGAATACTTTCAAATACCGATGGTTGTCCGACTGTACCTGATTCATGCAATGTATTCATAGCATTATAGCGATACATATACAACCACTCATTCATCTCATTGCCCCACTGTGCTAACGTATAGTGATTGTTCGGATAACCAGACAAAATACCGACTTCATCTCCATACAGATCAACATACTGTAAGACTTGATGCAATTGAGGACGATTGCTTTCTTGAAAAACAAAATTGTTATCGATTGCCCATGTCAGATGTACATTCGGATCAATCTGAGCAAGCATACTTCGCATCTGCTGCATTTCAGCTAGGGTAGTTGATGAACCTGATCCACCTTCTAACATCACGGATACTGCAAAATATTGTTTTCTACGCTCACCAGCCACTACGTTCAACTCAAATTCTTTATGGAGATATACACTAGTCGAAGGTGATGTCACACTGATTTGGACAGGAATCGTGCTACCTATCGGTGGAATATTATGCACATTGATAATCCGTCCTTGCTCATCAATAATACCCGTATTATTTTCAAATCGAATATGAAGATCGGCTGGCAAATGTTCAGAAGCAATCGGTTGACCATATACATCTTGGAGCACATACCGGATACGCCATGAATCTGGCTTAATCGATACCGATTGATCTAACGTATATGTGTCCAGATAGACAGAACGAATCACATAATCTGGCTTGTATTCCGGTTCTTCAACAGGTGGTGTCACTGGTGGTGCTTTGATTGTCACCATTATCATGGTCTCGATCTTAAGATCAAGCTTCGCTTGTGGTGAGACAATATGAAGTTGAACAGGAATTAATCCGCCTGTGGCTGGAATATGTTCAGGATGAATAATTTTGCCCTGTGTATCAAATATATTTAATGGATCTTCGAATTGGTATGTCAGATCGGATGAGACTCGTTCAGGTAAAGCAATCTTCTGACCCTGATACCAGAAATAAAACGACAGTCGATATGCACTATATGTTGCAGGATCATTCCACAGTACAGGCGCTTCTATATTCACCCGATCAAATACAAATGAAGATTCCACTGGAGGCAACACAGGAGGTGCGACGGGCGGCACAGGCACTTCTGGATCAGGACTAGGGTTGTTGCGATCATGGTCTTTGTCTTTAGGATTTGCCCGGCTCCCTGTAAGTTCAGGCGTACTATCTACAGAATTTGATCCAGACGTTGGTTCAGAATGATCTTTTTCTATTATTACAGGTGGACGCTCGGGAGTCAGTACAGGTGGAGTTGCCTCTGTAGAGCGGCTTGCTAACAATTGCTGTGCACGCTCCTGTAAGTTATCCCCTGATTGCAGTACCCGATAGGCTACCAAAATAGCCGCTTGACGTTGTACAGGTTGCTTGGGCGCAAAATGATGTTGCTCATTGCCTTGCATCAGTCCTAATTGCTCCATTAACCACACACTAGATTTCGCATAATCTGAAATATCGGCTTGATCTTCAAATGTCGATACATTCGTCACCTGTTGCTGATCAGTTAAGCCAAGATAACGAGCGTACCAGACAGCGACATCTTGACGACTAATCGGTTGCTTTACACCGAATTCGGTAGCACTGATTCCTTTGGTAATATCATACTGATATAAAGCACTAACATAAGGAACTGCCCAAGGTGATACATCGGTAAAAGGGAGTACCGTTCCAGGTTCTGATGTCCAATTTAAGCTTTTAACAAATACACTTGCCCATTCTTGTCTAGAAATAGAGCGTCTCGGCTGAAAGCTGCCATCCTGATAGCCTGTAATGACTCCTTGTGCTGACAATGACGTAATAGCATCAACAGCATAAGATTGTCTAATATCTGTAAAGGCTTCTTTGCTCATCGCTGATATATCGGTGGCATTAGTACAGAACAGCAATACAATCAACAAACAAGCTATATATTGCTTCATATGTGTTGACCCCGCTTTGGATATCATATAATTAGTTATAACCTGTTCTATCTCAAACAAGCTATAACGTTGTATTCACCTCCAAACACATCTTATGAACCTATAATTTGAAATTAAATTAATACTTTAGACCCATCTAAGTAAGTAAATATATTTAATCTAGGGTAAAAGTTGAGTAACTATACTACTAATTTATTTACGTATATATCGAATTATACAACAATTTATCGGAATATTAAGGAAAGGTTTGAAGAAAAATCGAAAAAAGTCGTTTTATTATAAACGACTTTCTTCATTTCCCTTCAAATAGTTCATGCGAGGAAGTTAATTTTTATTTTCTTGTCTTCTACGTCTTAATTCTTCAGTAATTTTGCGTCCGGTTGGTGTCTGTGCTAATCCTCCGCGGGCCGTCTCACGATGCTCACTTGGCATAGAACGTCCGACTTGTAACATCACATCGACCACTTCATCTGATGGAATAGCGCTACGCACTCCAGCAAGTCCCATATCTGCCGCTGCTAACGCATTCACTGCACCTAATCCGTTACGAACAATACAAGGAATTTCGACAAGTCCAGCGACCGGATCACAGATTAATCCCAGTGTATTTTTGAGAGCCAATCCTACAGCATGCATAGCTTGCTCGGGTGTACCTTTACGCATCTCGACCATCGCTCCTGCTGCCATCCCAATTGCTGAACCGACTTCTGCCTGACATCCACCTTCTGCGCCTGAAATCGAAGAATTGTTGGCAATCACATAACCGATCGCTCCTGCTGCAAATAGTCCTAGAACCATATGAGCATCATCCCATCCAAAACGTTCTTGCGAACTGACAAATACGCCAGGAATAATGCCACATGAGCCTGCGGTTGGTGTAGCAATAATACGACCCATCGAAGCATTGACTTCAGATACAGCTAGCGCATACGCCATCGCACGAGTAGCATCACTGCCTGAAGAAGTTTCTCCACTTAACATATACTCATGCACACGGCGTGCATCTCCGCCCGTTAGACCGCTTCGTGAAACGGTATCTTCTGTAATTCCGCGGTGTACTGCTTCTTTCATCACTTGATAGTAATCTGCCATCTGCTGGATCACTTCAGGTTCACTAACCCCTGTTTCTTTTACTTGTTCTTCAATCATCAGTTCCGCAATCGTGAGTGAACGTTCTTCACATAACCGAACAATATCTTTTAACGTGCGAAATTGCATATTCTATACTCTCCTTTGTCTTTCATTTACTTCAAGTCTATAACAGCCGCACGAGTTACATAAGGCAATTGTAAAATACGATTCAACACATGCGGATCAGGCGCAGTATCCAATTCGATAACAGTCATCGCTTCACCGCTACGAGCTTTGCGATCCACATCCATAAATCCAATATTGAGTTCCGCATCACTAAGTGTGCGTGTAATATCAGCCAGTACACCTTTACTATCCGTGTGTTCTACAGCAAGCATCGGATACTGACCAGAGCCTCGTACATCGAATCCATTTAATTCATGAATCTCAATATTTCCGCCACCGATCGAAGCACCTGCTACTTCAGCTGTTTCTGTTCCATGCTGTACAATAATTCGCACAAAGTTAGGATGCGGATAATTGCCTGTGCCTTTATCAAAAGAAATCGTTATCCCTTGACGATCGGCTTCTTCTGCTGCATCTGGTAAGCGATCATCATCGGTATCATAATCAAGCAGACCACCGACAAGTGCTAGATCTGTACCATGTCCCCAGTACGTTTCTGCAAACGAACCATACAAAACAATCTTTACATGCTCAGGGCATGCTCCTAAAAAATGACGAGCAGCTCTTCCTAGGCGAGCTGCTCCTGCTGTATGTGAACTAGACGGTCCTACCATCGCCGGCCCTATAATATTGAATACATTTTTAAAACGCATAAATTCCTCTTCTCCCTTATCACCAAAATATGCGCGCACAAAAAAAGACAGGGAATAGCCCGCGCGTGGCTTATTCCTCTGTCCTCGTTACCTGAGAGTTTGGACCGAATCGTATCGGTTGTACTCCTTGGGTGGCTGGTATGCTCTCTCCAGAGTTGCATCCGATAGCGGTTCGGGTACCTGAGAGATTAATCAATCATCGCCAAATGATTAACTTGCTCCTTCGGTGGTGGATCACATACATCCACAGACTCTCCCTCTATCTTCATGTGCAGTTATTTATTTGAATGGTTCGTTATTAGTTAAATCACGTGAATACGTTCGATACCTTTAGCTTAATTCAGCACACCTGACACTGTCAATTGATTGATTTGAAAAAGGATACTTTTGTGCATAAAGACAACAAAGTCCTTTCCCGATATGCTCGAAAAAGGACTTTGATAGGACTAGCATAGTATCATTTATCTATCTATACTTGTAGATACAACTATCCTCGTAATAACGATTCTGCGCCATCTACAAATATCTCTGTACCTGTTACATGTGAAGCTTCACTAGAAGCCAAGAATAGCACTAGATTAGCCACTTCTTCGATTTTACCAGGTTCGCCTTTAAGCGGATGATCGCCTTCTGGGAATTCCATTGGAATTTCGACTTCTTTTAGATCGTCACTTGGATACGTATTGTCGTCGATTTCGGTATCGATCGCTCCCGGACAGACCGCATTAACTCTGATTTTATAGCGTGCAAGTTCTAGCGCCGCCATTTTCATAAATGCTACTTGTGCTGCTTTGGTTGAAGCATATGCAGAGAATCCTACATTAGAGAATACACGATTACCATTAATTGAACTTGTAATAATAATACTACCGCCCTTTTCTTTCAAATGAGGGATAGCGTATTTTACAGTTGCAAATGTGCCTCGTAAATTAATCTCTACCGTTTGATTCCAATCATCTATTTCTAATGTTTCGATAGGGGCTTTGCTACCATTGATTCCTGCATTCGCAAATACAATATCCAACTGACCTGCTTCAGCCACTACTTGTTTCATAGCACTTTCAATCATTTCTGGTTTGGAAATATCGCACTCAATCACATATGCTTTTCCGCCAGCTTTTTCAATTTCGGCTTTGGTTTCTTCTGCATTTTCAGGCGTACGATCTAACATATATACAACAGCACCTTCTGCTGCAAATCGTATCGCTGATGCTTTACCTATTCCTGATCCGCCACCTGTTACTGCTGCTACTTTACCTACTAATTTTGTTTCTGCCATGTGGATAAGCCTCCATATTTCAGAATGTGTTTGTACTAGATAACTGTTTTTTGATACTCACAACGTTATCTGTTTTCCTATTGTAAGTACCCTAGCAGACAGAACAATGAAACAGATGATAACGTATTATTCGATAGAATGTGCAGAATCATTCTTTTTGGGCTTCGGTAAAAGAACAGAAAAGACAGAACCTTCATTCGGTCTCGATACAAAACTTAATTCACCCTTATGATCGTTAACAATTCGTTGCGTAATATATAATCCAAGCCCCGTTCCTTTGATTTGATGTTCAGACGCAGAACTTGCTCGGAAAAATTTTTGGAAAATACGAGCTTGATCTTCAACAGGAATACCTATTCCTGAATCTTCTATAGATACACGAATCTGATGAGGTAATTCTTCAATCACAATATGAACAAGCGATTCAGCAGATGAATATTTAAGCGCATTGCTGATTAGATTCTGAAAAACTTGAATTAAACGATGATGATCACCGGTAATAAAGACTTCATCGACCCCTTCATGATGAAGAATAATACGATCTCTCGAATCTGGATTCCATTGATGACAGATTCCTTGTAACAGTTCATACAGAGGAATATACGTCATATGATATTCGGCATGATCTGCTTCGATGCGCTGAATATCGAGGAAATCATCTAACAAATGAGACAATCGTTGCCCTTCTTGATGAATCGTTTCTATAAAAGTATGTCTTTTCTCAATCGACATATCCTGATAGATCATTAACATTTCGATATATCCCATCATCGCTGACAGAGGAGTACGCAACTCATGAGAAACAACACTAATTAACTCATTTTGCATTTGTTTGACCTGTTCTTCTTCTGTACGATCCCGAAAAACAAGAATAACACCATGTTCAATCTGTTGGACGGTATCGGTCACTGGAGTGACATAAAGCGATAAAATCTTTTCATTTTTCAGCAATACAAGCTCGCCTTGATTCCAATGAGGTTCACCATTTAAGAATTGTTCTAACTTTTCAATCCATGATGCTGTACCTTCAATCAGTTGATCTTCAATATGATGTAACAATTGCTGTACCGAGTAGCCGGTATAATCTTTGATTTTGAATAGCGATAACATGGTAGGATTGATAAAAGAAATGATTCCTTTTGAATCACACATCACAATACCTTCTTGTACCGATTCAAGTAGATTCCCTGTAATACTTTTCTGCTTTTCAGCTACACCCTGCTCTTCTCGCAAGCGATCATTAAGTGCTTCTAATTGACGTTCATGCTCATTGCGCTGTGCACGTTCTTTTTCCTGCTGGGTTAAATCATGTACAAAGAAAGTCTGAAAAGAAGATTCTTCTGCCAAAATTTCACTACGTGTCAGCTCCACCTGAAAAGGCGTATCATCCGAGCGTATCGCTGTAATAGAATGATTGGAGTCTTCCTGCTGACTTGTGTCGATAACCAATAGATCTGATAAAGGCCTGCCAATGACCTGTTCACGACTGTACTTGAACATCTGCTCTGCCGCAGGGTTAAATTCTGTAATCTTCATCTGATGATCGGTTGAAATAATACCGTTAATCGCATATTTGAGAATAGCCCTTTTCTGTGATTCACTTTCAGCCAGATCAAAAGTACGTTCGACTACACGAATTTCTAGATTTTCTTTATCCCGTTGAATTTGCAAAAACTGATTCTCCAACACAAGCGATACCAATTTGAAGTTCTCGATCAACGCATGAAATTCGGAAATATTGCTGTTAGGCCAATCAATAGGCGTATCTTTAACCAATTTACGTGGAATATTGTTAGACGCTTTAGCTAATTCCAGTAAAGGTTTGGTAATTTTGCGACTAATCGGTCGTGCTAACAAAATCGCAATACCAATAACGATCAGAATCGTAATAATACTCTGAATATAAAATATATAAATACGTTCTAAATAAAACGCCGCTGTCAATTTTAAAAGTAATCGATAATTATGATTTAGTGGAATATCCATAACAAAGTACGACTCCTGCCATCTCTCGATCAGGGTTAACCGATTTAACGGAAAATGATGAAAAATTCTTGCTCCGTCTGCTGTTTCTTTAATCATCAACGATTCATAACTTCCATCTTGAACGAGTTGTTTTGTTGTCTTATTATCTAGTGTGCTGTATATGGACGAACCTAACGGACTAACCAGAACAGAATCAATATAGAAATTTTTTTTATATTTATTCATTAACGGTTTGACTGTACGCATATCCGAAAAACTACCTTCAATATCTTGCTTATAAATATAAGAAGAACGTTCCAAATACGAAGAATACAATCCTCGAATGTCTTGAAATTGCTGATGACTGCTCACGGTCAATAATAGCAACGACGTAAAGATAACAAAGGCAATTAAATACTTAAAAATAATTCGCCCCAACGAAATTGTATACGTAGGCTTAATATCTATTTTGATACGACTTATAATACTTTCTAACAAAATCGAAGCGATCAATAAATTGATAATACTGTTAAAACTTTGTTCCAGAATAACCAGTGTCATCATCTTGATTCCCATTTCATCAAGACGGTACTGGTACATTAAGAATACTAAAGGGAGTCCGATACATCCCCAGAATAAAAGATCGCCTTTAAACAAAATACCTTTATTAAACCACTTAAAATAAAAGTACAAAAACAAAATTTCCAAGCCAAACAAGCCGGTCATGAAAAGATAAGACCCGCCAAATCCAAAAGGTATATTTATAGCGAGTAAAGCAGGCACAGCAAATCGTAATCCGTAGAGACGAAAAATAATCAAAAGTGCTGCGCTGCCCAGTGCAAATCGTAAATTTAAAGATAAATCCCATTTAAAATAATTACCTGCTATGCCCAAGATCGTTAAGATGATTGTTCCAATCCAAGGCGATCGGAACCAAAGAAGTATTCTGTATTTCATGACTAACGGTCCTTTCTACCACGGACAGCAGGTTAACCCGAAAGACCTTCTGATAACAAAAGATCTGGATTCACTCCAGGATATTCGTATCTAAAAATGTCAGTCTCCGATACAGCTTTCCCTATCTGTGACTCAATAAATTCCAGTTCGCCTTCTGAAGCGCTAATATAATGTCTTATCCCAGGCTCTACGACAATGACATCACCTGGAGATACTATAGTTAGGACTCCATCAAGGCAAATCTTGCCTATACCTGATACAATAGTCCATACTTCTTTACGTAACTTATGTTCATGATAACTAATCGATCTACCTGACGTGATGACTACACGTTTAGTCACTGTTTCAAGTCCACCTTCATCTTTACGATGAGAAAGGATTGTTTGTTTTCCCCAGAATCTTTCTTCAAAACGTGGGGCAATTTCTACTTGCCCGACCATATCTTTAATGCCTGTTGCATCTTCCCGATCGGTAACTAATATGCCATCAGGTCCGGCAACCACGATAATACCTGGCACATTCCATACACTCACGGGTATATCTAATTCGTTGATAATTCGCGTCTTATCAGATAACGGAGAAATGTATCCTGAACCCGTGACATCAAAATCCATTTCACGAATTAAAGAGTCCCATGTTCCCAGATCGCGCCATTCTCCATTAAACGGTAATACTGATATATGACTTGTTTTTTCTACAACAGCTACGTCAAAGCTTGTTTTTGGTAACGACAAATAATTGCTTAGTAAATCATTATAATTGGAGTTCCATCCTTGATGATCCATATGATCTAGCAGAAATCCTAAGCGAAATGCGAATACACCGCAATTCCACAATGCCCCTTTATGTATTAAGGATTGGGCAGTGATAACATCTGGTTTTTCTATAAATGAACAAACACCAAAATATTCCTTATCCACCATATCAGACAACAATGGTACAATATATCCGTATTTGTCTGAAGGCTCGGTAGGAGAAGCACCCATAAGAACTAAGTCATCACCAGAATTCTCTAAGATAGATGGAAGCTTACGCAAATGCTCAAAAAATTCATCACCGGCATAACCGTCTACTGGCATAACTCCTATCATTTCATCACGTTTGGCACCGGCATGATGATATAAATATGAAGCTGCTAAAGCGATTGCTGGAAAAGTATCCCTTTGCGCAGGTTCTTCGATAATGGTAGCATTTATACCAATTTGTCCTCGAATCAAGTCAGCTTGATGCCCACTAGCCGAAAAATAAGCTTGCTCGGATAGCCCTGCATCTTGTAATTGTCGCCATATGCGCTGAAGCATACTTTCAGGCTGACCTTGATGGCGAAGAACGGGAAGAAATTGTTTGGGACGATTAACGTTCGATAAAGGCCACAGACGTTTACCTGACCCACCGGACAACAATATCATGCGCATATATGAAACCTTCTTCCAAAAAAATTGTAGTAAATCTTAAAAAACTGTTCATTTTAACTGATTATGCCGAAAATAAATGTAAAGAGTCGAATGATACTATAGTCCTATTCCATTTTCTCATGTATATTTTAAGAAAGTTCTCTTTTCTGTATAAAATTTCATGCTAATTGATTCGCATTTTTTTAACATTTGGATTACTTTCATTATATTCAAAAATGAAATAGTACTATTTTATTGAAATTCTGTTCTTGATTATTCTATACATGGTATTTAAATATTGTCCTATTAAACATGTTATAGAATAGGAAAAGGGAGATATTCAACAAGCCTATTATTTTTCATACAGGAGAGTGACAGCGATGTCTATTAAAGTTCTTCTTATTGAAGATGAGAAAAGTCTGGCAGATATGATTGCATTTTTTCTTCAAGAAGAAGGTTACCTTACCGAAATGATTCATGATTCCAAAGACGCTATTCAAAAGTTGTTTCATTTCAAACCCGATATTATCGTAACCGATCTTATGCTTCCTGATATGGATGGAAGTGAATTAGTCAGTCAAATCCGCAAACAATCTACCGTACCTGTATTGATGATATCTGCCAATACGATGCTGAATGAACGGATCAAAGCACTGGATAATGGTGCAGATGACTTTTTGTGTAAACCATTCAGTCTCAAAGAGCTGGATGCTCGGATCAAAGCCTTATTACGTCGAAGTGGCCCGACCATTATTAATGAACCTAAAGTCAATGTTTCGAAAGACAAAAAAGGTCGTATTTCTGTGAATGATTATCGTCACAGTCTGTTTGTAGAAGAACAAGAAGTTGAAGTGACACATATTGAATTTGCGATTATGAAAGAACTTTATAATTATCCAGGTAAAGTATTTACCCGCAATGAATTGATGGATCGTATTAAAGGAGGAGATCGCGCTTATCTGGATCGTACCATTGATGTACATATTTCCAGCTTACGCAAAAAGATAGAACGCGATCCCAAAAACCCTCAGCATATCCGCACCGTCTGGGGTACAGGATACAAATACGTGATGTAACGAAAAGCACATCATTTTACATTTTATTACCGTCGTTGCCTTCGCTTTTTCCAGCGTTGGTAAGGAAGAATACAAGCAATACCTGCTAGAATACCTATTGCAAATAGTATCCAGCCTATCCGATAAGCAGAAGCAAGAATAATAACAACTGTTCCACTTCCGTTTCCTTCGGTGATAAATCCGGTTGTGACTCCGTTAACAGCCAGTCTGGCTCGCTGAGTCTCTCCGTTTAATCGGAATTCCCAGAGCGGATTAGGCGATTCAGTCTCACGAATCAATACTTGATCATGCGCTGGATTGCTCAAGATGAAGCTTCGTTCCATCGAGTTCTCACGAGTCGCTTGGACTGTTGCTTTGAGAGTAGGAACTGTAAAGAACTGATTGATATCCTCACCTTCAAATAACATGAATTGATCGACCATAATCATCGCTTTATACGGAATAATGGAGTAGTTTTTCATTTGAAAAGAACCTTTTACTTTTTGATTCGCATGCGCCAGCACTTGGAACTGCATCATTGCAGTTTCGGCTGGCGCTTTTATGATTTGATCATAATGATTCCACTTGTTTTTATCCTCTTCTTCCACTTCATTGATATAGGTAGTCTGTAGAATTTGAGAATTAGCATTGAGGAAGACTAATTTCATATGACGCTGTTTGATCTGTTGAGACACAGCATCCAAAGTGACTGAATATTCTTCCAATGGTTCAGCTTTCATTTTCTGAGAAGCGTAAATATTCCAATCGCAAGAGTAACTAGGTGCATACTGGATGGTGATCCCGTCTTTAGATATCACTTTGCGTGTCTGTCCGGGCTGAATATCTGTCATACATTCTGCTGACGTATTCTGAAGTAAACTTTCATTATTCTCTTCACTTGGCAGTACTTTGACTTCATCCGCTTTCATCAAGTGAAGATCTTGCTCATTGGTCAGCGACGGTACTTGACTATCCAACACTAATTTCAATTGATACGTGCCTTTGGTTAGCAGTAAATGATTCCATTCAATACGTCCATAATTACGAAGTAAATGAGGAATACTTAACTTTTGTTTGGCAAATCCATCTTGATCCGGTAACGTTTCGATCACTGTATTTTTGATCGTGTCTGGATCGGTTGATCGGGTATATACTTGATCGCTTGCTATTTTGCGAGAAATGACTTCTCCTGTTTGTTGATTGATCCATTTCATCGTCAAGCTTCCTTGATAGCCTGAAGGAATATTTGCCAGAATCGATGTCGAATACTCTGCTGTTTTGAGAATATCTACTTTTTTCTGCAATGTTCCTTGTTGATAACTGATTCCTTTTCCCATACTTAATAAAGGAAAAGCACGTTCGGTCTGCGTATTGCCCTGTCCTGCAAAATCATTCTCTGCTTCTAGAGTGAAAAATAACTTACCTCGTTTCACTGCTTGCTCTACAGGGAATGATAATTGATCCGCTCGATCGGTTGGAACAACAGCCAGTAGATTGATTGCATTGAAGCCTTTAATATTGTTTACTGTAATGGCTGAATCGCCCGCAGGGAAATGATGCTCTCCCAAGTCAATCCATTCAAATTGATTGCTACCTTCATGTTGTGTGTTGATATTGACTTGCTTATCAGGCATCCCAAATACCAATTCTCCACCTTGCTTATTCATAAATATCCGAGCATATACATGAGCTGTCTGCTCTTGATCTAACTTTTTGTGCATTGTAAATGTATTAGGCTTACGATATTGTCCTAGATCAAGTAGCTGAATATCATGAATCCACCAGTAATTTTTTTGCTCCGGACGCTGTTGAGTTAACAGATCAATTCGCATCCATTTGCTACCCGGTGGTGATACATATTCCCCGTAGAAATTAACACCGTTAAAGTTATTTTCTTCCGAAGGAGCAACGACATAACTCACTCCAAGTTCATCCATATGTTCATCGTAAAATCTCATTTTGACATGCATTTTATTTGTGCCTCGACCTGAAGCGGTGATATTGAATTGATAAGGATTGTTTTCTTTGGCTTCGATCATGCCAGATTTGGCAACTTGCCAGATATTATTGGCATCTCCTTTGATAATTTCTCCGTGTAGTGTAGGCACATCATTTAACTCATCTAATGGATTCGCCTGTACACTGAACATTTGCGGATTATCAGGTGTAAAAAACTTTTCAGTGCGTAATAATGAATCAAAATCGACGACTGTTCGTCCTTCAAGCTTACTCATCTGATAGGGTTGTACATCTAATTTTTCACTGGCAAAAGTGACAGCAATTCCTGCATCCATTTCCATATCAAATGAAAAGTTTTTAATATTTTGTGAGGACAGATACCAGAGCCAATCATTCGTTGAAGCAAATGTTTTGGACCATTTTAGAAAAGCATTACCATCTTCAATCGCATCAAATGGGCGTAAATAATCTTCTTCTGGTAATTGTGATAAAAATAAATCGTTATATGATGAAGCTTCTACATAATCACCTTTGTTTACCGTCTGAATCGTATCAAGCTTGGGATTAAGTGTACTGAACAACACTCCAAATTGATTGAAATTAAAGCCGGGCTGATGACTATAACTTTCCAGTCGACTATATCCATAAGGCGTAATCACTTTGGCAGGCAAAATATTCATATATTCAGGAGCTTGGTCCAATTGGAATATCGAAAAGATCGAATTCTGGTAGGTGCGCTTCAATCCTGCTTGATCTTCCAGCATGGATAACTGGAATTGTTGCCGCTTCTCCTGTCCTTCATATTCGTTATGATAGACAAGTTGATTGATACCAAACGTTGAAAACAATGAACCCATTTTCGAACTTAATCCATTGTCCAACATATACTGCAAAAAGTTCATATAATACGTAATACTCGGATCATTACCTTCATGGTGAAAGATTGTATTTTTGGGCGAAGAATAGACTTGGAAATCACCTGTTGCTTTCTGCATCGATGTCTCGCTTTTATTCCAATAAGGTGTGGCTACCCCGTTAAAACCTTGAATCATATTATCTGCAATGGGGAAATATAACGCTTTGCTATCATAGCGATCAGGATCGGTTAATTTGTTCGCCATTTCGGTATACTCTGCGGGTACTGTCACAGGCTTATAATACCCTTCTACAAATTGAGTCCGTAAAGGTGTAACATAAATCGCCAGACATACCACTACAGCAACAAAAGCAGTATGTTTGAATATACGTTGTAACCTTGACGAGCCGAACCATTCAATCAGCTGAATAATCCCAAACGTCAACAACACACCAAAATTCAAAGCAATCAAACCGATAAACTTATTCGGATCACGGAATACAGAACCGATTACAGGTGTCTTGGTGACTAAAATGACAAAAAATCCAGCAATCGAAGGAAATGTCGTTCCAGTAGCAGCAATTAAAAAGAATAAAGTTAGCAAAGTAAAAATCAAAATAATCGGATTTTTGTGTGAACGTGTAACCATTGCATAGCCGATCAGTAATAACAGAAATCCACCGCCGATATAGAAAATAAGCGGTAAACTGGATAAAGGAAACATAGGCCACCAATAACTAAGTAAATAAGCTACATTTTTGAGTGTACTGTTACGACTGAATAATGATAAGGTATCGACCACATTGATATTATGTTGTGACGCTTGCGCATCCATAAGAATACTTCCCATATATAATGACAACCAGTAAAAGCTTAACAATCCAAAAAAACAACCAAAAATAAGCCATTTACGAGCAAAGTTAAGATACAACAATTTCAAAAATGCCCAACCATTTTGTTTATACGTCCATGTTAATTTGATTAATAACAGACCGGTAAAAAATGCTAGATAAATCATTCCAAAAAAGAAATAATGAATTGCAGCAGCACTTACTGTAAACACAGCCGCTAACATAAAAAGATCGATCCAATTACGCTGATATAACTTATGTAGGTTGTAATGATAAATCTGTTGTTTCTGAAACTTCGGATCAAAGCTACTAAAGAAAAAGCGTAATACTAAAGGAAACAGGCTATATCCACACAATAAGTAGATATGTTGAATACGAAACACTACCCACGGATTCAGCGCGTAAAATAAAGCTCCGATCACAATCGCAAAAATACGTGTTTTAGTAAAACTAGGTGAATAGTACACACTGACCAGACGCTTTGCAAAAGCATACATGGAGAACGCAGATATAAATAACAAGCCCGTAATAAACGACTTGAGCAAAACCGGGCCACTTTCGCCAAAAGCAAGTGATAATAAATAAAACGGTAAAATGTAAAGGATACGTGGTGCATTAAACAACGTAGATGTTGACCAGCGTTCATTCCATACTCCTGCAATCTCTTCCAAATAACGATGAGAAGTCGCTCCAAAAGCGATATCGCTAAATACAATCTGTCCTGAACTGTAAATCGGAAGCAAAAATAAAAGGATAGCTGCCAGCATAATCAATACAGCGACCAGATCATAACGATACATCTCGATCCATTTTTTCATGTGACAGCCTCCTTTCTTCGCTTATTTATAATCGATCAACGTCTTAATTGGATAATCGCTTGCAGTCCGCGATCTGTATTACGTAATTTAAGTCGTCCACCGATCGTTTTCAGAAAAGCATCCATATGATACAGACTGAGTGTGTCGGCATTATTATTTTGAGAATAATCAGACTGGAAGTAGTTCCAGCGCATCTTATCATCAATCCCTCCGCCGGTATCTTCAATCGTAATCAGAATCTCTTCTTCATCCATCAGAGAACTGACTTTAAGTGTTTTGTTCACTCGCTTCGATCTTGGAGCAAAAGCACCGTGTTCACTCACATCAGGAGGTGCTTCATAATGCTGAGCCATGGCTACAACTGCATTTTCAACCAATCCTTGAATCGTACGATATAACATCGCCGACTGCGCCGCTATTGGAGATACAGGTTCTTGCTTGACGACCACTTCGACCCCTTTCATATCAAGAGCACGATTTGCCCATTTCAACGATTCTGTGATTACTTCATTCATATCTGTAAAATTAATACCTGCTGCACCATGCATCTTCTGCTCTAACTCTTCACGAAGTTCCTGCACAGATACGGCAAGCTCTGCAATATAAGATTCTTGCTTCAATCGTCCTTGAGTAAAGTTCTGATTGAGCTCTCGAAAAAATTCAAGTTCTGCACGTGAAGCAGAATCGCCTCGGCTGGCTGATGCTTCTAGATTGTCTGCTAAGTTGTTATAGAAACCCAGTAATTTCAGATCATCGCCACCGGTTAAACGGGTGGTTCGATTCTGTAATTCTTGTAATTGTTCTTCCATGGATTGCAACATCGGCAAGTAATACGTATCCTGCTGTTGACGCAAATCTTCTTCACGACGCTGATCTCGAACTTGAGTGTTTACCGTATTGTCTTTGATCACGCGTCTGCGGTAAAACACCATCACTATCGCTGCGATCAAAAAAACAGGGATATAGATCAACACCATTTGATTGCGAAATGCTTTTACATTTTGAGCCGTATCATTATTGATCTCATGTACAGCGACATAAAGAGCATGGTCATCATTAATGCGACTGAACCCGATACCATATTTAATATGGTTATCTTCGATGATCCCTGTGTTACCGTCTAGTAATTTTTTGGTAACTGCTGTAATATCGACTCTACCGATATCTGTTGCATTATGAGAGCCGACTACTTTGAATTCTTCGTTATAAATTAAAGTCTCGTAATGTGTAGAATCAGCAATGATCCGTTGACTCAACATTGATGTATCAATAGCACGCACAGCAAATCCATTTTGATCGGTTCCTTTGATACGACAAATCATATATTGGACAGGTTGATTATTTTCGGTTGTAAATCCTGTGATTCCACAGCCATTTTGTAACGTTTGTACTTGTTGAACAGCACTTTGCATAATGGTATTGTTACGACCGCCTATAATCTCATATTGATTGGTAAGCACATAAAATTCGCCGGGGTTACGTGTAATTCCACTGGTATACGCTCGCTTGCTATTATCCAATATATTTTTACCAATAGTAGCGGCAAGTTCATTCAATTCCACTTGCCATGTCTGATATTGATTGTTCATATTGGTTGAAGTCGCTTGCACAATATCTTGCAATTGACTTTCGTTAATCTCTGTGATCTGAAGCTGATACTCATGAACAGCGAACCACTGGATTGCAAATAACAACAGCGCTACAATACCCATAACGACGGTATATAGAATCAGTCGTTGCCATGCTGGTCTGACAAATGCCCAACCTTTCATTGCCGTACCTCTCCTTTATTCTGCTCCAAGCGGTGAATGATCGCTTGCATGAGACATTCCAATTCAAATTTGGCTAATGGTAATCGTGCACATAATAAGCGCGGTGTTCGGCGCTGAAGCGCGGCAAAGCGAGCCGCATCTTCCGGTTCTCCATTACTGAGGAGTAGCAGTTCGCAATGCTTCGCGATATACAGAAGATCCAATTCTTCTTCGGTATACTCGCGAAGATTCACGATATATACATCGTATTGTTCATCCATATGTTTAAGTCCTTGAGAGACTGTTAATGTCAGATTAGCATGTTGATTGCCTTGATATTGATGAAATAAATGCATCCCTTTTTCCCAGAGTGCATGCTCGGCTGAACTGAATCGTTCACAGAATAATCGTAGTTCACAAGCCACACTAGTATCTTTCAAAAATGCCAAAACATTGATATTATACATGTAGTTCCTCATTTCTGAACCTATGATTGGAGTTATCCAGAGCTTATGAAAACCCAAAGTATTCTGTTTGTTGACGATAATAAGATGGTCTTAACGATTCTAGAACGTTGGTTAGAAGAGGAAAAATTTCACATTCATATGGCGAATACGCCTAAAGAAGCACTACGCATTATTGAGCAACATCCTATTGATGTTGTTGTATCTGATCTGTTAATGCCCGGTATGGACGGACTTGCTTTTTTAACAATGATGAAAGCAGATTATCCTCATGTTGTCCGTATTATTTTATCCGGTCATTTACATACTCAATCAATGCTATCTGCTATCAATCAGGTAGGTATTTTCAAATTTCTAACCAAGCCATTAGAACTGACAGAAACACTTAAAAACATTCTGTACGAAGCGTTACAGCAATCTGAACGAAATCTATTCGCTTATCATGCTGAACAACAGTTCGCTAATCATTTATCGGCATTTATTACAGATATGATGAAAATAACGGATCAACCGTATGTACTGATCAATCATAATCATCTGGTTATGGCTAATCATCACTCGATGAATCAAATATATCCGGTAGGACAGTCGCTTCTGCATCCTGTCCATGATGGGATTCATCTTGCTGCACATGATGTATATATTGCACGGCAAGAACTTGAGCATTATACGAGTGATCTCTGCACGATTCACCAATTAGTATTTAAAGATACGATATTGCGTGTTATTTATTTTCATTAAGAGGTGCAGATTGGGTAGAATGGGAACTGCTTTTTAGTAGTGCAGTTACCCCGAGCACACTGAGACAAATATACATCCAAAACATTCCGGCAGTTAACAACGGATGACGCAAATATTGAAGTCTATTCGCACGTGAATACAAGACAGGACGGAAAAAGTACCATCGTTCTAACGCTTTACGAAATCCGCCTTCTTCTGAAGAAATAGTCTGATCCATAACCGAAAAATAATATGCTTTTTTACGTAATATATCGCTAAGATATATTTGTTTTTCATCATGATAAATACGTGTACATACAGCACGGCGAATATCTCCGCCTTCTTCTACATAACGCAGTGTCGGCTGAATTTCTTCGAAAGCAATCTGATCGGCATTAAAGCCACCGGTTGACTGATATGCATTCATGCGCCAGAATCGTGCGGCTTCAATCGAACGCTTACCTAATGTTTCTCCTGCATTATTAATGACATTACGTTCAAATACTTTGACTTTGGAAAAGAAGTTAGTCGCTGTCGAATAGGCTTCTTCAGGGACAACAAGTGCTCCCACCTGAGGATGACCATCCAAAAACGATACACACTGACTGACCAGATCTTTTGCCAGAATCATATCGGAATCGATCACCAGTATACAATCAGCATGTAATCGCTGCGCTTCTGCAATCGCTGTTACCCGTGCTATACCACGTTCACCATGCGGTAATTCTAATACAGTAATAGGTACAATACTCTCTTCAGCTAACTCACGTATCACCTGCACCGTGTTATCGCTAGAGCCATCATCAGCAATAACAATATGAAGCGACTGATGATTCTCCTGACTCATACAACTTTGCAGACAAGTGACCACCGTCTGTTCATTATTGTACGTGGAGAAGAGAATGACGACTTTGCTCATGCTCTTGTGCCTCCTTTACCAAATGATCTACAAACGTATCGAATGCAGCTCCTGTATGATTGAAATGGAACTTTAACGCATACTCATATGCACGCTTACGCATCCCTGCATAATCTTCTCCGCCCATAGCTGCACGTTCCATTTGCTCGGACAACCCTTTTACATCTCCATGAAAACAGAGATACCCTGCTTTGCCAAAATCGGTTGCATCGACAAGTCCTGGTGAATTACTCACAATACTTGGTGTACCGACAGCCGCCGCTTCAGTAACCGTAAGTCCCCAACCTTCACGCAATGATGGGAAGACTAGTGCTTGGGCACGACTCATCAATTCAAGCTTACGTTCTTCCGACACAAATCCGTGAAAAATCACATCCACTTCAGGATCATCCAATTCACCATAGGTTAATCCATATTGATTCATGATCGGCAATAACGCACATTGCACATACTCTTGATTGGTACGACCAGCGATCCATAATTTAGCTTGCGGAAATTTCTTTTTCAATTCGCCGAACGCTTGGAATACCAGATCAATCCCTTTATATTTTACAAATCGTCCTACATACATAAAAGTAGGTTGAGCTTCTTTAGGCAAAAATTGCTCGGGTTGCCAGTGTTCGAACTCAATGCCTTCTGGTAATAAATGAACACGCTTCGCATCGAATCCTAATTGCAGTAGATCATACCGGGTCGAAGGCGATACTGTGATTGTCTGATCCTTTTGAGCTAACTTCAGCATCCTGGGTTCTAAAGCATGACCAATATGATTCAGTGGAAAGCTAGCATTTTCATACCAGATTTCACGTGTTAACTGGTGAATAAAGAATATACGCTTTGCAGGTTCTACCCAGAATGAAGTGAAAAATTGATGTGTATTGGATTGATTCACTACATAATCAATTTCATTGCGATGCTGGCGATAATAACGAATCGCATGACCGATAACGCTATAGATATTGCCCTGACGAATATAAGTCACTCCATCGATCTCTTCTTCAGCAGGTAACCCTTCAAATTGAGGAGCAAAATGGATAAAACGATATCGACTCTGTTGCGAACGTTTTAACATTTCATGAGTGAAAATTTCTGCTCCTCCGCTTTTTGGAGAGCGAATATCACGCCATGATAACAGTAAAATAGTAATTTGATCTTTTTTTACATAAGTAGAATCCATAATCTTGCTCCTTCAATTCAAAATAGTTGGATCATGTTGTTGCCTCTTTTGTGCTGGCAACGTCTGTTTGGAATATAAATAAAACCACGCATCAATAATAAAATAGATAGATAAAATGCTATATAACCACAGTTCAGCACGTAAAAAGTCTTGCGGGCTTTGATGCCACCATCCAAAAGAAATCAATAAAGCAGCCGCACCTGCTAACATGCCCCACATAAATTTGCGTCGACCGATTAATACATGAACATGAACAAAAAAGAGCACAATCGAGAATAACCAGTACACCCAACCGCCTAATACCAAATATTGTTCTGCCGATTGGTAAGCTTCACCAAATAACAACGGAATTGATAATGGGAATATAAAAGTAGTTCCGATATACACACCAATCGCTGCACAGATCATTAGAACGCTATAGATTCCAATCAACTTACGCAAACCTTGCTTGTTGTCGCCATTAGCGCCTAATTTGGGAATAAAGGCAGCAATGAGACTATAAGAAACGTAATAGACGAGCTGACTGTATTTCAAAGCAATTGCATAACCACTACTTTGTACGGGAAAGTAATGTTGTACAAAAATCATATCGATTGAAATAAAAAATAAAACGAATAAATTGGTCATCAAGCTATCTGTAAAATCTTGACCGAGTGACTTCCAAATCCCTGATAACTTTGAATTCCCAGCTGTGACCGAGAGCGCTGTATTTTGCCGCACACTATATATCCAACCGTGAATTAAAGCGAATAACATGCCTGCACAACTACCAATCAGAACAGCTGCTAATGTAAAGCCCAAAACAGCAAGTATAAAAAAGACAATCAGCTTCCCTAACACTTCAATATAATAATTTATATTTAGCGCTAACATACGTTCTTTGCCTTGCATATCACCACGGGTCATACTCACAATCGTATGCAAGAAAACAAGTATGTAGAGTAACAATAAAGAACCGGAATCTACACCAAGTACAGAACGTAATACAGGCAACAGCATCAACAGGATAATACATGAAGTGAAGCTCAATATAATCGGTGTTTTGATTAACAATGAACCTAAAGGTAATTGCTTGAGCGACAATGTACGATCTTCTTTTGAGACCACTTTAGCTGTTAATAATTGAATTGATAATCCTAGAACAGACAATAAAGCGAATAAAGCCAGTAACGCATTTGCTTGTCCATAAGCAGTCCCTGTTAAATACCAGCTGGCAGCGATATGGAAGAAGAAGTTGAATCCATTCAGCAATACATTAAAAAAAGGAAAAAGCATAGGTCTTATCCGACGAATCACATTAACGCACCCGCCGATCCAGTCGCCAGATATCGATTAAAGATCGCAAAAAGCGAACTGAATCTTTCCACACTTCAATATGTGAACCTTCACGGTCGATACATTTGACAGGAATCTGTAATACACGCAATTGTAATCGTTTGGCGATAAACATCATTTCTAGATCAACTGCAAGTCCAAGTTCTTGCTTCAAATGAGGAAACATTCGTTTGACAGCAACAGAACTCATAATTTTGAGACCGGTCTGCGAATCAATCACACCTGATGGTAAAAATGGTCGACAAATCTGTCGTTTGCAAAAGCTAACCATCGAGCGAACAAAAGAACGATTTTCAGCCGTCATATCTTTGGTTCCAATCACCACATCGTAATAGCCTTGCCTTACCACATTAATCATTTTGGCAATATCTTCAATAAAAAAAGAATCATCCGCATCTACAAATACATAATAATCAGCTTCAATCGTGCGCATACCTTCTAAATACGTTCCAGCTTTGCGTGTATTCCGCTCTAACTGCTGTGCTTTAAATAATGGACTGGCATTACGATTGATTCGGTTGATCACCATACTCGTGGAATTTTCTAATGATTCTAATAAAAGCTGTGTTCCATCCAAGCTTCCATCATCAATCACATAAATAGAGCCTTCCACTAGATGACTTCGAATAAATTTTTGTAATCGTTCAGCGAATTTTTGCACATGACTGAATCGCTCTTCTTCGTTATATACCGATAAAATAAAAGCGATATGCGGACTTTTAGCTGGATATTCGGGATACAATAAACTTTGAATTTCAGACAACATTTCTTCACTATGATTCTCTTTCCAATACAACAACCGTAATCGCCCTACTCCTGTAATACGCACTAGATGTTGGTCACTAACTGGCTGCGATACATCAGTGATTAACAATAATGCCATTTGTGGAAAATACAGTCTGATCTGATTAGCCGTGTGCACGGTTCGTTCAGGATCTGTATACGCAATTACACAACAACGTGCGGTTTCGTAAACTTCCAATTCATCTGGATGGTTACAAAATGACGTTTCATAGAAATAAATAACATTTTCGTAGTCAATATTTCGGATATGATCCGTAAAAATGGTTATATGCCCCTGCATGATAGTACCCTCCGTTTAGTGCGGATACCTTATTTTGTCGAAAAAGGATTAAAAATGTTTTTATTTTAGTATAAAAGTACTAGTTCTATTTTTAATACTTTTTTAATAAAATTCCTATAAATCGCTTATATTAAAGCGTACAAAAAAATTAATAGTAAAATATCAATATATTAAGTTTGTTATCTTTAGACCTATTTTTCTAAAAAAATAGAAATTAATGGTTCTTTTTTACTAGTTCTTAAGGGCATTTTTGTTGTCAATAGGAAGATTTTCGAGTAATCATTCCCAGCTAATCAGGGATAGAGTATAATCATGAAGGCATAATTTTATTAAAATATGTACATGATTATACTTATATTTAGGAGCGCACCTATGAATTCACATGCAACCTCTAAGAGTCCTGCTATTCCTCTAGAACTTCTCTACGTTATTGGCATTATAGCTATTTCTTTTTCGTCGATCTTTATCCGGTGGTCAGATGCTGAAGTATCTGTGATCGGAATGTACCGATTGTATTTCACCAATTTACTGTTATTACCGCTTGCGATTCGTTATCGCAAAGAACTATTTCGGATTCAGCCCAAAACATGGCTGATGCTAGGTATATCAGGGTTGATGCTTGCGCTTCATTTTCTACTTTGGATGGGATCGTTACGTTTAACGACCGTTGCTAGTTCTACTGTTATTTTGACACTTGAGCCTATTATGGTGGTCATCGGTTCTTATTTCCTTTTTCGTACACGTACCAATCGATTTATGATTATCGGTATGGGTATGGCGGTGTTGGGATCAGTCGCTATTGGGTGGGGAGATTTCGCTCTGTCGGGAACAGCGCTACAAGGTGATATTTTATCGTTTCTGGGTACAATTGCTGTAGCTATACATATGCTAATCAGTAAGCATATCCGCTCTCATATGGAAGCTTTGATTTATAATTTCTGGGTGTTTTTTATCGCAGGTAGTGTGATGGCACTTTACAATGTGTTTCATGATATTCCGTTTACCGGATACGCAGCTAAAGACTGGGGTGTATTCTGGTTACTTGCGATTGTGCCCACATTGTTCGGACATTATTTGTTTAACTGGCTTTTGAAATATATGAATGCTGGTGCTGTGTCTATGGCGGTATTGGGTGAACCTGTTTTTGCTTCCCTTTTGGCTTTCTGGTTGCTAGGAGAATCGTTAACAGGGACTCAATTGAGCGCTGGCGTATTGATTTTACTTGGTGTATGGGTATTTATTCGCTTTGGAAAAGATAAAACAGAAGCGCTTGTTCCTCCTGATCTGATGGCGACAGAGGAAGAAATGGTGGAGCGTGAGAAATAAAATCAACTATGATGCGCAAACGATTTGTAATGAATGGGAGTGGGACACTGCGGGAAAAGAATCGTTCTTGTCGTCGCTGTTAAGGACAGATATCTTGATGGACTGCTGGGCAGTCGATATCTGTCCTTAAAGGCGAGCGCTTCGCTCTTTCAGCACGATTCTTTTCCCTCCGTTTCGTGGGGGTTGATCATTTTTAAAACCTTTAAGAATCTACAATCTATTATTTATTATTTAGAGTTTAGGGTTTAGGGTTTATAAAACTACAAATACTATAACGGTGTTGAGTTTTATTTCTTTAATGGGATTTAAGGATATAAAATGAATTAAAACGAATTAAAATAGATTAAAAAAAGGCTGCTTCCTTATGAGGGAAGATAGCCTTTTTATCTACTTTTACGTGTGCGCTGAGATTGTCGTTGGTTTGTGCTTTGTTTCCACGGAGATAATAGAATCTGAGGTTCACTTTCGATGATGTTCATAGCTTCTTCGTGATCATTGGATTTGAAATCTTCAATCAGTTGAATCAGATCATTGCGATCTAGTAATGTGACGGCATTGACACCGGCAAGTGTTTCACAAGCTTTGGTAAAATAAGAAGATGTTAATACGATACACTTCTCTGCTTCATAATAACGCATGGATGAATAAATTTCCTGTACAGCACTCAAACCAATTTTATTATGTTCGGCATAGCATTTGGCTTGCAGTACATTACGTATTCCTTCTCGATCGGTAAAAACTAGATCTGCACCAAAGTCGCCACTGCTTTGTGTTTTGTATGTATCTTCATATCCTAATTCAGTGAACAAGCGATATAAATATCGTTCAAATTCTGATCCTTCCATCTGGTCAATATCCTGCATAGTAATACGGTATGGATCAAGTTGTTGACGGCGTATTCTAGCTCTTCTGCGAGATATGCTTTTGATCGTGAGTATAATGATGAGTAGAATAACTACCGCAATCAGTGCGTAAATCCCGAGCGAATATTGGTCAAATATCTGGTTGATATTCATGATGTGTGGCTCCTCTTATTTATCGTTATTCTGAGTGTAACAAAAAAAGACTTTAACCGAAATACCAACGTTACACTTGAACGTCTACGACTAAAGCCTTTTATACAAGAAAAGATTTATAGATATAGGTAATCAATAGAAAGATTAATAAAAGAAATTAATAAAAACAATCATTACAATTAAATATGTCTTATGTGGTGAAAGGTCGTATTTCGATAAATCTACTTCTACTCAGGCTTATGTTTGATACGTTTTTTACGATTAGGTTAACTCTTATGCTCTACAATATAGTCAATATACTCTTTAGCACTTTGATCAATTTGTTGATCTGTTGCTTGAAAAGATGCGCCGAACATAGCGAAGTGTGGCAATGCTATCGCTCCTACATGCTGCATACTTGCTTGGAACGGACTGATTAATTGTTCTACTGTAAAAGTAACCGAACCTTCTGGATCATAATTTTCCTGCTTATCTCCAATAGACATCGCTAAGCCTATCTTTTTCCCTTTCAGCTTATCCCCTGCTGATCCGTATGCCCATCCATATGAGAAGACATCATCGAACCACTTCTTCAGTAAAGGTGGATAGCTATACCAGTAGAATGGAAATTGTAAAATAATATGATCATGAGCTTCCAGTAATTGTTGTTCCTGAGCTACATTAATATTCCAATCTGGATATGCTTGATATAAATGATGAATCGTCACTTGATCCGGGTGTTGAAGTAATTCCTGATGCCAGCGTTGATTCACTTTGGATGTTGCAAGATTCGGGTGTGCTAAAATAATCAATGTTTTCATACGATATAATTTCCTTTCGTGATGTGAGAATATTGCCATTATGATATAGCTTGACCCAAAAGAAAATACACACAATAAAGTCATGTACTTACTTTAAAGTGTGTATAGACTTTATCTACGATCTGATGTAACAATAAAGAATCAAGCTTATGATCGATAGGCTATATAGCTCAATAACTACAAGCAAATGAGCTCAAACGGAGGAAATGAAGAATGAAACAATATCATCTAGGCATAGAAGCCACCCTTGAAATCATCGGCGGAAAATGGAAAGCGTTGATTATCTGTTTGTTAATGGCATCGGATGCAATGCGTACTAGTGAATTGCAACGTAATATTCAAGGTATTTCGCAAAAAGTACTGATTCAGCAATTACGTGAACTTGAACAAGATGGCTTAGTAAGTCGATACGTCTATCAGCAAATGCCTCCTAAAGTTGAATACTCTTTAACAGCATACGGCAGAACAGCCAATGCTATTGTCGAAGTGATGTGTGCATGGGGCACAGAAAATATTAGTCTTCGTCAGCAACAAGGAGAAGACATTGAACTATTAGATCATGAAGTAAAGCGAAATGTTAAATAGGATATATGAGCATCGACTTCAATATAAGAATGACTTGCACCATAAGAGGTAAAATGCAAAAAAGTATAAAGAAAAAGCCATCTATAAGATGGCTTCACTTTTAGCAATATATGCACGATAGCAGATTATTTTTTACTCACTTTTAATTTCACACTGGTATTACTGTAGATCGCTTTGACGCTGTAACCTTTAGGTAATCCTGTTGTTGTAATCGACGAGAATTGTCCATGTTGTACAGATTTCTTATTGATCACAATCTTCATACCATTAGCAGGCACATAGTTATTAGTAAAGTTCAATTGTAGCTTACCGTTATAACTAACTTTTCCTTTGATTTTCAAAAGATCGGCTTTGCTCTCGATATTCAGTTCCAGTGTACCTTTAGGTGTTTGTTTGAAATTACCATCAATCGTCCACATGCCAGCTGTTTGTTCAGCAAGCGTACCGCCTTGGTTGGTGACATTTCCACGTCCAAATGCTGTCGCTGTTGTTCCTTCGAGTGTGCCTTGCATAACCGTTGTATTTCCACTGAATGTATTTTTACCTTCTAGATAAAGAGTACCTGTTCCTTTTTTGATCAAACCGCCTTTACCTGCGATAGCATTACGCCAGTGATCTTCCTGATTGAATCCACCTTTGTAAGCATCCATCGTTACCGTAACATTACTCATAAATGCACCATAACCATCCGCTGCGGCAAATAAATTCAAACGTCCCCATCCTTCAGCATCATCCAATACAGGATAACCAGATGGAATCCCTGTTGTTGCTAATACGGCTCGGCGCTGGTTATCACTTAGATACGGTTGACGCGTTTCTAATAATACCTCTGCCCCTTTAGGTACAGCGATCGGTTGGTTTTTGGCATACACTTGCGGGAATTGGTACGTTAAGCGCTCGGTATACATTTTTTTATTGGCTTTGTAATCACTAAAGCGATCTGGCGCTGTTCCTGTTTGCGTCATTAATACTTTTTGCGCTTGTTGGTATGCTTGTTTCTTCAATTCTTTATTTGCCGGATCATTCAAAATAGCCGCCGACAAAGCCGTTGCCATCACACGTCCACCCATTACATCAAATGGAGAATGCATTCCTGCAACAATTCGGTTGTTACCAAGTTCAGAAGCACGAGTCAGTAACTCCTGATAGCGTTCAGGCATAGCATAAGCCATCGCAAAAGCACTTAAATAGGCTGCATTGGTATGCCCACTCGGGAAGCCACCATCTGAGGTTGGATCAGACTTAATCTGTGGCACTAATGTTGGAATCACGATCGCTGGTGAATCCCAACGGAAAGGACGTTTGTAATTAAAAAAGCTTTTCGCGGGATTCGTAGATGAATAATCACCACGTAACTTGTTCACTAGACTTACAACACTACCCAAGCTAGAGTTCGGATCACCTGCATTGTTGCCTCCATCATCATACTTTTGCGTTGTCGCATCTGCGGGAACATCTGTAATCGTTGTCGTTGCGCCTGCATCTTTGCGATATACATCTGTAAGCGAACCTAGACCTTCGATCACACTGTAACTCTGGTTACGACGATCATCCAGATAAGCCGCTTGAGCTTGACTGGCTGTACGTTTTTTTGCTATGTCGATAACCATCTGAATATTCTGGTCTAAGATTTTAGCATTTACGGCTGTACCTGAATCCCAAGTAGCACCCGGTGTCCATAACTTTTCAAATCCAGATAATACACCAATAGCCGGATTAGATGTTGCAGACATATTGTCTTTCGTATTGTTTTTGTAATTGTCTACAAAATAACCCGATTCTGGCTTCACTGGTGTCAATGCATCTTTCGCTTCTGCTGCATACGAAGAATGTCCACCGACCGTACCTGCCAATACCGATAACGTCAGGGATAATCCTAGCATTTTAAATTTAGATAATTTCATAATAATGTAAATCCTCCTCAACAATTGTGCATCTATGTACTTTCCACATCTTACGGTAATTTTGTTAACGCTATGTTTGTTATTTATATTAAGTTTGTTAAACGTCTTTACGAATTCCAAATAGATACCTGCTGCAATATCATGTACACTATACAAAAAGATATTATTTATAAAAGGAGATACATATAATGCAAAATATAGTATCAATGAAATGGTTACTTGCTCGCTTGTACGAACCCGATATCGTCATTGTAGATTGTCGGTTCTGGTTAAATGACAAACCTGCGGGTGCGGCGGCTTATGAAGCAGAACATATACCGGGTGCAGTCTATCTCGATCTGGAAAAAGATTTATCGGCTCCAGTGACAACACATGGTGGTCGTCATCCATTACCTGATGTCGATCAATTAGCACTTACACTTGGCAAAGCAGGCATCCATCCAAATAGTCGTGTCGTGATCTATGATGATAACAAAGGGATCAATGCCGCCAGATTATGGTGGATGCTTCACTATGTAGGGCATCAGCAAGTGTATGTATTGAACGAAGGATTTACCACTTGGAAAAATGCGAAGTATCCTGTGACTAGCGATCAACCTGTTGTGATTCCAACCACATTTGTCGCACATGTACAGCCTGATATGTTAGCAGATATCGAAGAAGTTCGTCAGGTGTCTCAAGCTTATCGTTCTACAGAGGCGACTCCTTCTGTCCAGACTCAGGATAAAGATTCTTTGCCTACATTGATTGATTCTCGTGAAAACAAACGGTATCTGGGACTTGAAGAACCGATCGATCCCAAAGCTGGACATATTCCAGGAGCGGTGAATTATTTCTGGTTAGATACTCGTCATGATGAAGAAGATCGGTATGACGATGTAGAGCAGTTGGAAAAGCATTTTGCAGGATTGGATAAAGAGCAGTCGATTATTGTGTATTGTGGTTCTGGAGTGTCGGCTTGTCCGAATGTGTTGGCGCTGAAAGAGGCTGGGTATAAGAATGTGAAGTTGTATAGTGGAAGTTGGAGTGACTGGATTAGTTATAAGGAGAATCCGGTGGCGACTGGAGAAGATATATAACATTTAAAAAATTCAAAAAGGAGCGACTCCAAGTCTAGATTAAGACTTAGAATCGCTCCTTTTTCTATTCTATTTAACCTTATTCCCACAAATGCTTCATCTCTCGATATCCAATATCCCATGCCTTTTCGTTTCCTTCTAACGTAATCGTAAGCACGTCGGCTTGTTCGAAATACCACTCGAATATCTCAGGCTTATGCTTTTGATATTCAGAGGAATAGGATAAGATTTGCCGTCCGTCTACAGACACACTTATACTTCCTTGGAAATCGGTTTGGTCTGGAATTCCATATTGCAAATAAAAATAAAATTCTTTGTCATTAAACTTGTAACTATATGTTTCTGATTTCTTACCGTTAGTGTCATATACATTGAATTGAGGAGTGATTTCCTGTCCACCTATTTTGAAGGGGAGCGATTTCGTCTTTTTCGATGTCACTCCACTGCTATTTTCCCATTCGTTTAAAGCAACAAATGATCCCGGATTTTTAGCAAAAGCTTTATCGATTCCAGCACCAATTCCCCATGTTACGATCAGTAGCAAAGCCGTAGAAATACCCATAGAGATAACGCTTCGTCGAACGTTTTTAGCACGTATTCCAATGCTGTAAGCTGCGAACCCGATCACTGCGCCAGTTGAGTTTTTCAAAACATCGCCCATATCGAAGCTTCCAAGTAAAGTCAAAGCCTGTATCGTTTCAAGCACAAGGATAGAAAATATAAACAAGATAATGAATCTAATAAATTTTATCGAATACAATAATGGAATTAAAATGCTAAATGGAATAAAAGCCGCCATATTTCCTAGACTCACCATATCCATTAGTGTCGGATGCAAAAAGTCTAATGGATTAGGTAATTTCAAAAAATTATCGGGTGCAAAGATAAATGTATAACTATCGGATTCAGAATCGCTTCTGCCGAATGCAAAAAACATAAAATAAAGAATAAAGAGCGTATACAGTAGTGTTATGGTGAGAATAAGTTTGCGTCTTTTTAACATTGTCGGCTCCTTTAGAAAAAACTTTTTTAATACTCTGTATAAAAGACGGACTCTTGTTTCCTTTTGTATCCATGTCTTAGGAGTCTAATATTGAACAAGTCATCAAAATCAGAAAAATCTTTGTAAAATAGCAAAAAGAGATTGATCCTACACCGCGATCAATCCCTTACATATTCATTGCCCATTATTGTGGTTATCGATTCAGATGAGTATACGTACGGAGCTAAGAAGGATTCAGTTACTCCACTGTTTGTATCCCAAAACGGCAAGATTCGGATTCATACTTGAAATAAAAATTCGAAATTTCTTGTAATCATTTCGTGGTAATGTCATATGTTGCTTTTGGACTTTGGAACTTGGTTGAAACGTAGTTACAAATACAGATTCCCAACCTTTAGCTGTTTCTGTTTCCAGACTGAATACTACTATTTCTTTATTTTGACCTGGAAATGGAAATGCAGTGAATTGCACATCTGTCATTCCTTCTGCATTAAAACTTATCGTCGAATGAGGTGTAGATTCAGCAGTAAAACCAGAGATAACATAATAAGCAAGATCAGGTACCGGATCTCCTGGCTGTGGAGGTTCTGGAATTGTAATCGGTCCAACCTGTATGCTACTCGGCTGCATAACACTTGAAGCACTCTCCGCAAAAGCAGTAGACTGACCTGAAATACACATGGTGAATAACAAACCTAAAGTCATAACTGGTATAGACCCTTTTTTTACCAGCAATTTTAACATTTTCATTATTCTTCTCCACCTTCATTTGTCAAAATATTCAGCTTTATGCCGTGACGAGCTATGATGTTCTACGCTCACCTCTTTTCTTCATATGTCCTATCTCCTGTGTACATTTTCAAACTAATTAACTAACTAAGTACACCTTTAATATAGAATATTTAGAAATATATGTATATAAAAATTCTAGGATTTCTTCTGCTTCTTTTAATCACAACCTAAGAGATACTAGCTTATAAGAAAGAATAGATTTTATAGTTGGAACATGATTTGAAAGAAGCTAGGTATTGGATTGTCATAACGCCCGATGAATATGGCTTATGTTGTACTTATTAAAAGGGGGTTGTATTTTAAAATATAAAGATATTATGTTTTTTTACCGATAACAAAATAAAAAGGAGTTGACAGAATGAATGATATTATTCAAATTGCAAAAAGTAGTAGCTGGGTAACTCTCATACCCATTTTAATATTTATCTCTAATTTTATAGTATTATTAAAAACAAATAGGGCGGAACGATTAAGACTCACTTCTAAACAACGCCTGAAAATAAATATTGCGACAATTGTAGTAATGTCTTTAACTAGTAGTGTAATACTATCGATTATTGCAGTTGTAAGTCCTGAATTCTCTACCAAACATTTTGTAGCAATCCTAATAATTACTTTTATAATATACTTAGTTCTTTTTACTTGTTTATATCCTTTAGTAGAACATATAAACAAAATACATTTTTATATTTTAGACTCTAACAACTCTAGACTTTACATTCAGCACATAACTCTAGACAATAAGGTGTTGCTATCTTCAACGCCCTCTATTGGTAGCAAATTTAAAAAAGGAGCGGTATTTTTTAAATCTCTTGATATATTAGATGAGAAAGAGATTCTCTTCATCTCAAGAAAACAATTAAAAGAAGACCAGCTTTAAGCCAGTCTTATGTTTGGAACTAATGAATTAAATTACTATTTTCATTCTTAAATGAATCTTTAATTTTTTCTTCGGTTTTATATAATATACTATCTTTTTAAAACATATCTTCAAGTAGCTGATCTTCAGATTTTTCTAAAATATTCCATACAATTGAAGCAGATTTTAAATTATCAACGTGATCTGAAAATGCGTCTGATAGAGTAGTGACTTTAATTTTGTTAATTATCTTCTTTAAAGAAGCATTTGTTAAATTATTTATATCTATATTTTTAATAAATTCCACAAATTCATTGTATTTCAATTTAATATCAATAATATCTTGTTCTATAGATTTCACTTTATTTAATTTTGAAATAATAATTTTCTTATCTAACTGAAGATTGTCATTACGTTG